>JAPKEQ010000001.1 GCA_028821995.1 Alphaproteobacteria bacterium | reverse complement strand
CAGCAACGCGGGTTTGTGAAAGGTCTAGCGAACTGCAGCGCGTTGTAGGTTTAAGTTTGCTTGGCTTGTTTGCTTTTCAGGTCATGGTGAATGTGGGCGTTGTATTGCACCTTATACCAACAACAGGTATGACGCTCCCGTTTATGAGTTACGGGGGAACATCAACTCTTGCTCTCGCTATTTTGGTGGGTATAATTTTATCTCTCACCCGAAAAGAGAGTATGAAAGTGATGAGAAGGAAGCGTTAAGGCATGAAATCTAAAAAAGTTATTTTTGCTGTTGGTGCTTCAGGTGGGCATATTTTCCCAGCGCTGGCAACAGCCCAGGTTTTAAAGTCTCGCGGTGTTGATTCTGTTTTTATTTTGGGAGGAGAGAAGTTCTCTGAAAAGATTACTCAAGAAGGGTTTTCTGTTTATATGGTAAAGGCACTCCCTTGGAATGGTAAGGGGAAGCTGGCGAAATTGCAGGCATTGTTTGCTTTGGGCTTTGCGGTTATAAAATCAATGCTATTTATTTTAAAGGTTCGTCCTGCTGCTGTGTGCGGAACGGGCGGTTATGCCTCTGTTGCGCCAGTTCTTGCAGGTAAGCTTCTTTTTATAAAAACATATATCCATGAGCAAAATGTGGTGCCTGGTATGGCAACGCGTCTTTTGAGCCGTTTTGTTAGAACTGTCTGTACGACCTTTGACCAAACAGAAAAATATTTACCAAAGGCTAGGGGGAAGATTCTTGTAACAGGCAGTCCTGTTCGGCGTGATGTTTTAGCTTTTTTTGAAAAGGAGCATGTAAGAGCTAACGATCCTGTGACTGTTCTTGTAACAGGTGGCAGTTTAGGGGCTCACTTTTTAAGTGAATCTGTACCCGCAGCTTTAATGGGGCTGTCTGAAAGTCTTAAAAAGAAACTTTATGTTTCTCATCAGGCACGACCTGAGGATGTGAGTGCTGTGGTTGCTGCGTATAAATCCCATGGTATTTCTGCTGAGGTTCTTCCTTTTTTCGATGATATGAAGGAGAGAATTTCAGGCGCTCACCTTGTTATTGCAAGGCCTGGCACAAGTACAGTGCTTGAAATTTCTCTAGCAGGACGTGCTGCAATTTACATCCCCCATGAGGTAGCGGATGGTCATCAGGTTATAAATGGGGAAGTGGTCGTGGATGCTGGTGCTGGCATTTTGCTTCGTCAAAATGATCTAGAGGGAACGGATCTGCTTCAAAAGACAATTCAAAATTTGATTGAAAATGCGGATGAGCGGCAGCGTTTGGAGCAAGGTGCAAAGGCTTTTTCTCAGGCCTTGGGCGCCGAGCGTTTCGCAGATTGCATCTTAGGCTAGGTTTCTCCTGATTTTTTTAATAAAAAATTATGTTTTCAGGGCTCTTTTTCATGGGCAATATGTAGTTTTTTGCGTACAATGAAAATCTATATATAGTATTTGAATGTGTGAGGGTTTCTGGTGCAAGGTAAGCATCCGTATGACTATAAATTTTCTGGAGGTGTGCAGTGTGACGCGCCTCTTTCTGCGCTTACAACGCTTAAGGTTGGTGGGGCTGCAAAGGTGTTATGGTCGCCAAGCTCAGTTGAGGAGCTTTGCACCTTTAAAAAAGAAGCAGGAAAATGCATTGCTCATGCGCTGCTTGGAGATGGTAGTAACACTCTTGTTGCTGATAATGGTTTTGATGGTGTGGTCATTCGCCTGAAAGATTTGCCGCAGGATATTTATATGAGCGGTAAAGAAGTAACCATGGGTGCAGGCGTAAGCTGCGGAACCGTGGCACGATTTGCACGTGAAGCAGAGCTTGATGGCCTTGCTTTTTGGTGTGGTATCCCTGGCAGTGTCGGCGGCGCCCTTTACATGAACGCTGGTGCTTATGGCAGAGAAACGGTTGATCCTCTTGTGTCTGTAAATCTCATTAGCCCAGAAGGAGAGCGTGTACAGTTTAAGCCTCAGGAACTTGATTTTTCTTACCGACAAAGTGGCGTAAAGGATGGCTGGATCATTGAATCTGCGACGTTTAAACTTGCAGAGGGTCGTAAAGATAAAATTAAGCAGGATATGCGCGATATTAATCGGGATCGCTCTAAAAGTCAGCCACTTAACATGCCAAGCAGTGGGAGTTGGTTTACAAACCCTAAAGGCCAAAAGTCTTGGCAGCTTGTTGACAGTGTTGGCGGACGTGGTCAGCGTCTTGGAGATGCAGCAGTAAGCGAGAAGCATAGTAATTTCTTTGTGAATCATGGTGCGGCAACAGCAGGAGATATGCTAGCCCTCTCTGATGAGATGATAGATAAAATTTATAAAGAGCATGGCATTCTCATGACAACAGAAGTGCAAAAGCTAGGGAGCTTTGAGAGGGTATAATGATTCAAGGTGTAAAAACAGTTGCAGTACTTTATGGCGGTGCATCGCCTGAAGCAAAGGTCTCTGATGCAAGTGCAAAGGCAATATGGTCTGCGCTAGAAAGTTTGGGTTATGAGGTTCATAAAATAAACTTGTCTTCGCCTTGGGTAAAAACGTTGGCAGAGCTTTTGCCTGATTACTGCTTTATTGCAGGGCATGGTGCACCATCGGAAGATGGTACCGTGCAAGCTGTTCTTGAGAGTTTGAATATCCCTTATAATGGAAGTGGTGTTCTTGCTTCTGCACTTTGTATGAATAAATCTATGGCAAAGGTGCACTGCATGCTTGCCGGCATTGATGTGCCAGAGCAAATGTCTATGAATGATATGTCTTACCCTTGTATCGTAAAGCCAAATGATGGCGGGTCTTCCGTAGGTGTTAGTCTTGTGTATAGAGAAAAAGATTTAACTCAAGCCATGAATCAAACGCGTATATATGGCGGAGATGTTTTGGTTGAAGAGCTGATTGAGGGGCGTGAGCTTACGGTTGGTATTTTTGATGGTGAAGTTCTTGCGGTGACTGAAATTGTTCCAGAAAGTTCTCATACATTTTATGATTATGACGCTAAATATGCAGCAGGGGGGTCTCAGCATGTGGTAAACCCTGATTTGCCAAAAGAGGTATCTGAGCGTTTGATGAGCTGTACAAAGGTTGCTTATGAGATTCTTAAATGCAAAGGCGTTGCGCGTGCGGACTTTATGTTTGATGAGACAACAGGGCGCACTGTTTTTCTGGAGATGAATACGCTCCCAGGATTTACACAAACAAGTTTGATTCCTGAAATGGCAATAGCTCTTGGCTATACCTTTGAAGGGTTTGTAGAAGAAATTATGACAAAGAGTCTTTATCAAGATTATGCAGAGGCCATTTAATGTACACATATAGTAAGAAAGAAAAGTTTCCGCTGAAAAAAGCTATGTTTATGGTACTTGGTATTTTTTTCCTTGTGCTCAGTTATGGTATAGGTAGCGCTTTTCTTGAACAGGATGGGATTGCAAAAGTGCTTGGCGCTAAAGCAAACCATATTATGGTTGAAGGTGCTTTGTACGTAGACCAGCAAGACCTGCGTGAAAAAATCGGTTTAAATTACGGAGACCCTCTTATTGGTTTTGATGCTTCAGCTGTTAGGTCTCGCGTAGAAGAGCTGCCTTGGGTTTCCAAAGCTGAAGTGCAGCGACAGCTTCCTTCAACAGTAAAAATTAAACTTTATGAGAAAAAGCCACTTGCATTATGGCAAGCTGAAGATGGCAGATATGTGCTTGATCGGGAAGGTGAGCCTATCAATAAGGCAACGGAAATGTTTAACTACTTGCCGCTCCTTACAGGTGAAAACTCTTCAAAAAGTGCACAGGCTCTATTTGCAATGATTGCAGAAAGCCCACACCTCGACCATAAAATTACATCTGCTGAATTTATTGGAAAAAGGCGCTGGAATCTTATGTTTGAAAATAATGTGTTGGTTCAGCTGCCTGAGAACGTTCCTGTTAGTGCTATGAAAAAACTCAAGAAACTCAACGATTCTAAGCAGGTTATGCAAGTTGGTGGCCTTGTGATTGACCTGAGAGTCGAAGATAGAATTATCTTAAGGCTCCCTGAAAATGTAGATTTGTCTGAAGGTTGGCCCCCGCAAGGCAAAAAAAATAGTGTATGATAATAAATAAGTATAAAAAGCGCGTTTAGTACCCCAAAAAACGGCGCACAAAAGGTAAAAAACTTAATGTCTGTAAAGAACAAAAACGCTATCGTTGCAGGGCTTGATATTGGCTCTAGCAAAGTGTGCTGTTTTATTGCAGAGCTTGATGAGTTCTTTAACCCGCGTGTTTTAGGGTACGGCCAGTATGTAACATCTGGCATGAAACGCGGCGTTATTATTGATATGGACCAAATTGAGCATGCAATTCGTGAGTCTGTTGCTGGAGCCGAGGATATGGCCGGTGTAGACGTGGAAGAAGTTTATGTAAGTCTTGGCGGTGTTCATTTGAAGAGCCAAATGACGGATGGTCTTGTTGTGCTTAATAATCATGAAATTGATGATAATGATATTGTACGTGTAATTGAAGTCGCCCGTGCGAAGCAAATTGAAGGCGATCGCCAGATTGTTTACGCTCAGGCAACAAAGTATTTACTTGATAGCCAGAATGATATTCGCGACCCTCGCGGCATGACAGGTTCTCGTCTTGAAAGCGAAGTTCATATTATCAGTGCGGCATCTTCTGCTGTGCGTAACGTGTTGCGCTGCGTAGAGCGCGCAGACCTTGAAGTTGCTGAACTTGTTGTACAGCCTTATGCATCAGGGCTTTCATCTCTTGTACAGGATGAAAAGGATCTTGGCGTATGCCTTGTGGATATTGGCGGTGGAACATCTGATATTGCTATCTTTGGTGATGGTGCGCTTCTTTACTCTGGCGTGATTCCTGTGGGTGGTCACCACATTACAAACGATATTGCACGCGGCCTTTCAACACCTCTTTCTCATGCAGAGCGCATTAAGACGATGCATGGCTGTGCGATGGCCTCTATGGTGAGCGGTGATGAGACAATTGATATTCCTCATGTGGGCGAAAATGACGGTAGTGAGCCAGGACATGTAACAAAGAGCGTGCTTGCAGGTATTATTCAGCCACGTTGTGAAGAAATTTTAGAAATGATCCGTGAGAAGATTGAGCAAAGTGGCTTTGAATCTTCAATTGGTCGTCGCGTTGTTATTACGGGCGGAACGAGCCAACTTGAAGGTGTGCGACAGCTTGCGGAAGTCATTTTAGATAAAAATGTACGTATTGCACGCCCAGTTGCACTTGAAGGTTTAACAGACCTTTCAGGCGGTTCGCAGTTTTCAACAGCTGCAGGTCTTGTTGTTTACGGGGCACGCCAATATGCAGCAAAAGCACGCGCGGCACGCCGCACAAGCGTAGGTAAAGGTTTCTGGACAGGGGTAACTCAGTCCATTAGACAGGTATTTCAGTCTGAGTCATAAACGGAAAACTCTGACAGAATAAAATAAAAATAAGAATAACGATAAAAATAAGAGGCCAGACACATGTCACTCAAAATTAGTATGGCGACGGAAGAGACTCACCAACCGAAAATTACGGTTGTTGGTGTTGGGGGAGCAGGCGGTAACGCTGTTCAAAATATGATCGAATCTGATCTGCAAGGTGTAAACTTTATTGCAGCCAATACAGATGCGCAATCTCTTATTAACAATCCTGCTGAGAACCATGTTCGTCTTGGTAAGGAACTCACTGAAGGTCTTGGTGCTGGCGCTAACCCTGATATTGGTGCAGCAGCAGCAGAAGAGTCTTATGAAGAAATTAGCGAAATGCTTCGCGGTTCACACATGGTATTTGTGACTGGCGGCATGGGCGGTGGTACCGGTACTGGCGCAGCACCTGTTGTAGCGAAAGCTGCAAAGGAGCAAGGTATTTTGACTGTGGCTGTTGTGACGAAGCCATTTTCTTTTGAAGGGTCTCGCCGTATGCGTAATTCTGAAGCTGGTATTGAGGAGCTTCAACGTTACGTTGATACTGTTATTGTTATTCCTAACCAAAATCTTTTCCGTATTGCAACAGAGCGCACAACGCTTCAAGACGCTTTTAAAATGGCTGATGAAGTTCTTTATAAAGGCGTTCGTGGTGTAACAGACCTTATGATTGTTCCAGGTTTCATTAACCTTGACTTTAACGACATCAAAACTGTGATGAGCGAAATGGGTCAGGCTATGATGGGAACAGGTGAAGCTGAAGGTGAAAACCGCGCAATTATGGCTTCTGAAATGGCAATTTCTAGCCCGCTTCTTGACGGTATTAGCATGACTGGTGCTAAAGGCGTGCTTATCAACATTACTGGTGGCCCTGACATGACACTTTACGAAGTTGATGAAGCTGCGAACCGTATTCGCGAAGAAGTTGATCCTGATGCAAACATTATCTTTGGTACATCTTTCGATAGTGCGATGGAAGGTAAAATCCGTGTAAGTGTTGTTGCAACTGGTCTTGGCGTTCCGCAAACTGTACGCCGCAGCCCGAGTGAGCGTTCAATGACTTTTGGTCTTGGTACGCCTGCTGTTGAAACAAAGCCAGTGACAAAGACTAATGTTGAAATGAAGCATGAAGAGCCTGTTGTTGAAACACCTATACAGGAAGAAGCTTCAAATGTGGAAGACTTCGCATCTAAAGCTGCCGCTAAGCAGAAAGAGCGCGAAGAAGATGCTTTTGATGACCTAGAAATCCCAGCATTTTTACGTCGTCAAGCCAACTAAAAACACTTTAGCTTAGCTATAAAGCCGCCTTGCTTTTACTTAAATTTCGCTTATGTATAGATAATACACGGCACCCATTTAAGAAAAAGCAAGGCGGTTTATTTCTTACGCTAAATTATTTTGTGCATTTTAATTGATGATTAAGCGAGTTTTTGCAACTAAAGAGTACGGCCTTTTTGCTGTGATAAACCCTTTTAAAGAGGTATACTCATTTCTATGAGAAAACAAACAACACTTAAAAAGTCAGTCAGTCTTTCTGGCACTGGCTTACACAGCGGTAAAGAATGCACAGTTAAGCTGTGTCCTGCTGATGAATTTGACGGTATTTCCTTTCATCGTACAGATGTGATTCCGGGGAGTGGTATTATTAATATTTGTGCAGGTGCAGTGTCTGATACACGCCTTTGTACCACCCTTAAAAATGATCATAATACGACGGTTTCTACGGTGGAGCATTTAATGGCAGCTCTCTATGCACTTGGTGTTGATAATCTTGTGATTGAAGTTGATGGGCCTGAAATTCCTATTTTAGATGGCAGCTCTCAGCCATGGGTTGAGCTTATTGATGAGGCTGGCCTTATTAAATTTGATGAACCTGTTAAAGCGATTCGTGTCAAAAAAGATATTTCTATTAAAGAAGGCATTTGCATGGCACGCGTAAAACCTGCTGCAGAGTTTAGCCTTGATATTTTTGTGGACTATCCACACCCGTATGGAAAACCAACCCAGCGATATTATGATGGCTCAGAGTATGAGTTCCGTAAAGAAATTGCCAAGGCACGTACATTTTGCATGGAAAAAGATGTGAAAAACATGCAAGACCTTGGTCTTATTAAAGGCGGTTCAATTGATTGTGCGCTTGTACTTATGGAAGATGGCACCGTCTCTAACAGCGAAGGTGTGCGTTTTGAAGACGAGCTTGTGCGTCATAAAGCACTTGATTGTTTTGGTGATTTCTTTATGGCTGGTTATCCGATTGTTGGTAAGTTTGAAGTACGCCTCCCAGGGCATGAACTGAACAATAAACTTATCCGAAAATTACTCTCTGATGAAAAAAACTGGGGATGGAAGTAATGCGTTATAGTCTTTTTTGTCTTTGTATCTTTTTAGGCGCATGCGCTAAAGTAGAGGCTCCGCCACTTTATACAGTTCCACCTATTCCTGATGATAAAGCTCAGGTTCAAAAGGCTGGTGGCTCAGTTACTAAGGATGAAATCTCAGAAATTATTAAAAAGCGCGAAGAGCTGCTAAGTATAGGAGAATAACTTTTGAAAACTGTAGCCCTTTACGTTTCTCCTCAGTTTAAAAATGAGTTCCTAAAACTGTTTGAAACTTTAGAAACTAGAGAGCTTTCGTATGTTTGGGCGGAAGAGGGTGAGCTTGATACAAGCCTTCTTACTGGTGGCGGAGTTGATATTGTTGTTGAAGCTTTAAATAATCCTAAGCAGGCAGGAAAAGTAATAAAGGCAGCCCTTGAGGGCGGTCTTCAGGTTGTAGCAACTAATACAACAGCTCTTGGCAATGAGCGGAAAACTTACAAAGACATTATTTTAGATAAGGGGTCCTCTCTTATTACATCTGGCGCAATATGGGGCGATGGGCGAAATTGTGCTCCCAATATAGAGTCTCGTTCTACAAGAATGTTTCTTATACCTGGGGGGGAACCGTCAACGCTGCTGCGTTATATGAGAGATGAAAATATTGGTTTTGATGCTGCTGTTGAGCTATACGCAGAAGTCAATGACACACCTATTGACCAAGTGCGTGAACGCGCAATGGGGAAATCAACGCTTAAGCGCGCTGACTTAATGCGTGAGCAGGTGCTATCATCTGTAAAGGGCCTTGTTAAAAGCCCAAGAGGTTTAGATCATATTGAAGCAAGTGATATTCTTCTTGCTGAACGTATGGGTTATGCGATTAAGCTCACTGCTGATATTCGTATGGATGGTGTATTTGTGGCCCCTTTCTTGTTTGATAGAAATTTGCCGCTCGCCCATGTGGAAGATGCTGATGAAGCTGTTTGGGTTGCTCTTTCTGATCATAATAGAATGATGACATATAGGAACCATAAGCGTGCATTTGCAGAGAATGTTATTGAAGATATAAAAGCGCTTCAGCCAGCAAAACTGAACATAAAACCCATGCTTACAAATGCGTCTCACCCAGCTGAATCCTTATACTTTTTGCGCGGTAATATGGGGCTTGCCTCATTTTGTAGAGACCACCCTTCTTTTAGTGTTGTATCAGATTCTCTTATGGCAAAAGAAGGTATTGAAGGCGCTATTGTAAGAACGAATAAAGCAAAAATTGAAATTGATCGCCTCACATCTGAGTTTGGTATAAAAATTTATAATGTATTTCAGGGGAATGATACATGGTATCCGCTTTAAAAGCTTATGAGCTAGGTGAACGCATTGATGCGAGCATAGATCGTCGCGTTTCTATTGAACTTGTTCGGGTGACAGAGGCTGCTGCAAGAGCTGCTTACAAGCACCTTGGTCACGGAGATAAAAATGCGCTAGATGGTGCAGCGGTTGATGCGATGCGCCGTGCGCTTAATGGTATAGACCTTTATGGAACTGTTGTGATTGGAGAGGGTGAAAAAGATAACGCTCCCATGCTTTATAATGGTGAAATTTTGGGTACGCCACAAGGTACACCTGTTGATATTGCTGTTGATCCAGTTGATGGGACAACCCTTGCATCTAAAGGGCTCGATAATGCTATAAGTGTGATTGCTATTGGTGAAAAAGGAAAGCTTCTGGCTGCACCTGATATGTCTATGAAGAAGCTAGCCTTTGGTGCTGGGGTTGATATTTCTAAATTTACATTAGATATGCAAGCAGATGCTGTTGTAACTGAGTACGCCCGTCAAAAAGGTATGAATGTAGAAGATGTTGTTGTTTGCTTGCTTGAACGTCCTCGTCATGCGCATCACCTAGAAGCGATTCGAAAAGTTGGGGCACGCACTAAACTCATTTCAGATGGTGATATTGCTGGAGCGCTTGCAACAGCTCTCCCTGAGAGCGGTGTGGATATTTATCTTGGTAGTGGCGGTGCGCCTGAAGGCGTGCTTGCAGCGGCAGCACTTAAATGCCTTGGCGGACACTTTATGGGCCGCCTTGATGTAGAAAGTAGCCGTGACGCAGTAAAAGCTATTGCTGATATGAAGGATATGAACCTTTCTGAAGAAGCAGTTTACATGACCGAAGACTTAGCTGGCGGTGAAGTTATTTTTGCAGCAACAGGAATTACGGATGGCAGTTTTCTTAAGGGTGTACGTCACGTTAAGGGCGGAGAAATGACACAAACAATTGTAATGCGTTCTCATACTGGAACAGTCAGGCGCGTGGAAACATTCCATCAAAATTAAGTTTTATATTTAAGAGGAAAAAGCCCACCAAATGGTGGGCTTTTTCTTTTCGATTAATCACCTTTACGGCGCGGGCTAAAAGTATAAGCATACGTTTCTTTTCTGCCGTCCATGGCTTGTATTGCCATATAAATAGGGTAGCAAAGCCAAATGAAGAGAGTGAGCAAAATAGCAGGCAATGCAAAGAGTATGAGCGGTGTAAACATAATGATACTAAACCCGAACAGGCAGTAAACTATCGTCATAAGTTGGAAACGAATGGCTTCACGGCCATGGTGGTCAATAAAGCCATTTTCATTTTTTTTGCTGGCCCACATGATTAGGGCAACCAAAAGACCAAGAATGGGTGTGCCAATGATGCTTCCAACAATAGGAGCAATATGAATAGCTGCGCTGTAGCCAGCGCCTTCAGTTTTTTGAGACATGGTAACCTCGTAATAAAAAAGGGAAGGAATCTTCAAGATGACTGAATTGTCAAATTTCTACCATGAGTATTTAGGTGTGTCAATGGAATGCATGCGTATGGATAGCTACTCCACTGTTACAGATTTTGCAAGGTTTCTTGGCTGATCAACGTCTGTACCTTTAAGCACTGCAACGTGGTAAGCTAGGAGCTGCATAGGGATTGTAAAGAGGATTGGTGCCACGCATGGGTGAGACATTGGAACTAAAATTTCCTCGCGTTCAATTTCTGGTGCTGCTTTAAGGGCTTCTTTATCACCCACAAGAATGACTTGTCCGCCCCTTGCGTTTACTTCTTGCATGTTTGAGATAGTCTTCTCAAGAAGGCCATCTGATGATGAGGCAAGGTTGACCACTGGAAGCGTTTCATCCACAAGCGCAATAGGGCCATGTTTCATTTCGCCAGATGCATAAGCTTCGGCGTGAATGTATGATATCTCTTTAATTTTAAGCGCGCCCTCAATAGCAATTGGTGCGAGCTGACCACGGCCAAGATAAAGCATACTGGATGCTTTTTTGACTTTTTGAGCAAGTGCTTCAATAGATTTTGTGTTGGCTACAGTTTTACCAATTTTCGTTGGAAGCTCGCGCAGGGCTTGAGCCCACGCACTACGCTCAGCCTCTGGAGCGCCTTTTTCTTCTAGCATTTTAAGAGCCATAAGGTTGAAAGCTGTAAGCATGCCAATAAAGCATTTTGTGGAAGCCACAGCAATTTCTGTACCTGCATTAAAATCAATGACAGCATCGCTAATACGAGCAATAGAACTTGTTGGCGTGTTTGTTAGTGCTACGATGAACTGGCCATTTGCTTTGGCATGCTCTACAGCAGCAAGTGTATCTGCTGTTTCACCACTTTGGGAAACGGCTACAAAAATTCCGCCCTGAATAAGAGGTGGGTTACGGTAACGAAACTCGCTTGCTGCATCCACATTAACAGGAACGCCGCCAGCTGTTTCAAGCATATATTTACCAACAAGGCTGGCACAGTAGGCTGTACCGCAGGCAATAATATTAATTTGCGGCGCTGCGCTCAAATCGCATGGTAGCTCTGGAAGTTTAACGGTATCGCCAGTCAGGTATTTTTCAAGCATGCGGCTTACAACGTCAGGTTGCTCATGAACTTCTTTCAGCATGAAGTGGTTATAGCCAGCTTTGCCAACAAGAGCGCTGTTTACATCAATGAGTTTTGTTTGACGCGTTGCGGCAGAGCCATCAGGACGGGTGATGTTGATGGCATCTTTTGTCACTTCTGCAATATCATCTTCTTCAAGGAAGAGGAACTTATTTGTGTAAGGGGCAAGGGCAATAGGGTCTGAGCCTACATAGTTGCAGCCATCGCCAAAGCCAACCACAAGAGGTGCACCGCGGCGGGCAGCAATAAGAGTATCCGCGCTGCCTTCATGCATAACAGTAATTGCAAAAGCGCCCTCAAGTTCGCTAACTGACTTTTGAACAGCCTCAAGAAGGTTTTTGCCTTCACTCATATAAAAATCAATCAGTGCAGGGATGACTTCTGTATCCGTTTGAGAGGCAAACGTACGGCCTTTGCTTTCAAGCATGGTTTTAATATCTTGGTAGTTTTCAATAATACCGTTGTGAACAACTGTGCAAGCACCGCTTTTATGCGGGTGTGCGTTACCTTCGTTAGGGGCGCCGTGAGTTGCCCAGCGGGTATGACCAATGGCACTGCTGCTTGTGCTTGTGAAAGGGGAATTTTTGATGTGCTCTTCAAGCGCGCTAATTTTGCCGACGCTTTTACGAATTTCAACGGATGAGCCTGTGTTGTGTGCGATGCCGGAGCTGTCATAACCGCGGTACTCAAGGCGTTTTAGACCTTCTAGCACTTGCATTGTTGCGTTGTTATCTCCGATTACGCCTACGATTCCACACATATTCAATCTCCCTTAAAGTTAATTCTTTGAGGCTTAAAATACTTTTCTCGTCATTCATGTACGACATGTACATTTCATTCCTAAAAAAAATATTTTAATGCCCTCAAAACGCAACCTTTCAGTTTGCTTAAATAGCTTTAAGAAAGATTGCAGTTCTTTGTATTGAAGCGCCTTTACAGGTGCTCATATTCCCCAATGCCGCTTTTAAGATCTACACGGTCTTTTGTGCGTGACTCAAGCTCTTGCTTTACCGTCACCAGCGTATCTGCTGGAATGGTACCGTTTAGTACAACCCCGCTGCCAATCCATGTGTAAGCCCCAATAACAGTACCTGGCGAGGTGACAACGTTGGCTGCAAGACGTGAGTAATCCCCAAGGATTGCACCAAAGAAATCTCGGCCGCTATCACGCACACCATCAAGATCAATTTTAATGTTTGTTTGGTTGAATTTACGATTAGCTAAAATGGTTCCGCTGCCAACACGACCGCCGCGTCCAACTACACTATCTCCGCAAAAAGTGCCGTCTTGTACTTTTGCACCGCGCATAAGGAGGGCATTTTTAATATCTGCGCCGTGGCCAATGACCACTTCATCGTCTAGGTAGCAGCCTTTGCGCAAGTTTGAGTGCGGGCGTACGGATACATTTTTGCCGATGTAAATAGGGCCTTCAATAACAACGCCTGCATGCACAACGCTACCTTCATCAATAAATACATCACCTTGTATGATGGCGCCTTCTTGCACTGTTCCTTTAATAACTTGCCCTTTTACGTTCTTTATAAGGGAAGGGAAGTTGTTTAAGAGCTCAACTGGTGAGGTGTGCTCAGCTATAAAATCTGTCATTTTTTCTGAAAGGTCGTCTGCAAAAAAGAGGTCTTTAACCTGCATGTTGTAAGCTTTCTTTATGTGCTGGATAGGTCATGGTGCCTTTGTTGTAAAGTTCTTCAGCACTTGTAAGTTGTTCTGGTGAGTTTACACCAAGTAGCCCTAGGCCGTTGCTGCATGTAAATGTACCAACCTTCATACCGCCTTTAAGGGCCAGAGCCATAATGTCTGGGAGGTAGTACTCACCCTGTGCATTGTTGTTTGTTACGTCTGCAAGAAGTTCAAAAAGTTCTGGGCAGTTTACAAGGTAGAGGCCTGTGTTAATTTCTTTAACGAGGCGTTCTTCCTCTGTTGCATCTTTATGTTCAACGATGCGCGAAACATGACCAGAGGAATCTCTTATCACTCGGCCAAGGCCTGTAGGATCTTCAGCGATGGTTGAAATAAAGCTGATGACATGGTCTTCCTGATTATGCTTCGTGATAAGGCTTTCAAGTAGATCTGTTGTTATAAGGGGGCAGTCACCAGTTAGAATAAGAGCTTGCCCTTCAAAACCTTTAAGGCTTGGAGCACATTCTCTTACGGCGTAGCCTGTGCCGAGAGGTTCTGCAAATACAGATTCAGAACCCGTATGGTTTGCATTAAGGTGAGATGTCACATCTTCAGCCTTATGGCCAACAATAACTAATGTACGTTCAGCTCCAAGTGGAGCAGCTGCATCTAGCACATGAGAAAGCATTGCTTTTCCTGCCATAGGAACAAGCACTTTAGGCATATCGCTCTTCATGCGCTTACCTTGCCCTGCGGCAAGAATAAGAGTCACTAAATTTTTCATGGATGGAAGTATATCAAAAAAGCACACTCTAATGAACGCTAACTGGCAAATTAGCTTTGAAAAAATGCAAAAAATGTCAAATTTAGGCTTGATTCCGAAAAAAAACTTATAAAACAACCCTCTTTTTACTTCGGAAAATTGCATACGTTGCATACGGTTTATCCACAAAAGGGGTGTCAAGTCATAATACACTTTAACTGAGGTCGTTAGTGTGTTGTTTTTTGGTGTAAGTGTTTGAAATTTATTAAACAATAAATGTGCACTAAAAATGGGCAATCTGTACTTGGGTGCAGACTTCTGTGACATGTTTGTGTCATCCACATGCTTGTCCACAGAGTTATCCACAGCTTCCGTGGATAACTTTTTCTTATACACCTTTATGGAGGCTTGCTCTTCAGCCAATTTAAAATAAAACCTCATCATAAGGCAGGCTTTACCTTTAAGCACATTATGTGGGTTTGATTATAACTATTTCAATTATGGGGGACTCATAGTAGGGTGGGGCATGGTGAAAGAAAACATCGGCGTAGAATACCTTAAAGGGCAGGTGCAGCATGCGCCTACTTCTCCTGGTGTATATCGAATGATGAATGAAAAGGGTGATATCCTTTATGTTGGTAAGGCAAAGAACCTAAAAAATCGTCTCATAAATTATACGCAGTTTGAAACACTCACGCAGCGCATTAAGCGTATGGTGTTTGAAACGCGTGAACTCACTCTTGTGGAAACAGAAACAGAAGCAGAGGCGCTCCTGCTTGAAATTAATCTGATTAAAAGCTTAAAGCCTAAATACAACATTATCTTTAGAGATGACTCTACCTATCTCTCTATTCTTATGACAGACGACAAAACGCCGCGTCTGATGCCTTATAGAGGTAAAAAGAATGTGGGCGGAGATTTATTTGGCCCATATCCAAGCGGCGATGCGGTGTATCGTACAATTGACCTTATGGAGCGTGTGTTTAGGCTTAGAACATGTAAAGACAGTGTATTTAGAAACCGAACGCGCCCATGCCTTAAGTATGATATTAAACGCTGTAGCGCGCCTTGCGTGGATAAGGTTTCTCCACATGAGTACAAGGGGCTTTTATCTCAAGCTAAGAGCTTTTTAAAGGGGGACGGTGCTAAGGTTCAGAAGCTTTTATCCGAGGATATGCAGAAAGCATCAGCGGATATGCGTTATGAGGCAGCAGCTGAATGTAGAGATCGCTTAAAAGCATTGCAGCAAGTGCTGACCCCGCAGCATGCAACAACGCAGGCGCTGGTGGATGCGGATGTGGTGGGACTGTATGTGCAGGGCGGCGAGGCCGCAGTACAGGTGTTTTATTACCGCGCCGGCCAGCATGTGGGTAACCATGTGTTTTACCCGAAAGGCGTTGAGGCAGAAGAGCCAGCAGAAGTTATGCGCATATTCCTTGCGCTTCATTATGCAAGCCGCAGACCCCCGAAAGAGATTTTTACATCTCTACCCTCAAGCGATATAGAAACGTTGCAAGACTACTTAAAAGAAAGAAACCTGGGCAAGGTTGTGCATGTGCAAGCACCAAGCCGTGGGGAGAAATTTCATATTGTAAAAAAAGCCTCTTTGAACGCAGAGCAAGCGCTTAAGCGTAAGCAAGCAGCAGGCACTGGTTGGAAAAAGCAAATGGCTGCTTTTGCTGAGGTATTAGGCGTGCCTCATGTAAACCGAGTTGAGACGTTTGATATCTCCAATATTTCAGGAACAAACCCGGTGGCCTCTCTTGTTGTGGCGGGCGAAGAAGGTATGATGAAATCTGAATACCGTAAGTTTGCGATTACAATTAAGAATACACCAGATGATTACGCGATGATGCGCGAAGCGCTCTCTCGCCGTTATAGTCGCCTTGCGAGGGAAACAGAAAAAGCGCGTAAAGATAAGACACAGGCGCCGCCTTGGCCAAGCGTGGTGATGGTGGATGGTGGTAAAGGGCACCTTCGTGTGCTTGTGAGTGTGTTTGATGAGCTTGGCCTGCTAGAAGGTGGTAAGACTGTGCTGTGCGCTATTGCCAAAGGCGAAGAGCGAGACAAGGGGCAAGAGGTCATCTGGATGTATGGGCTAAAAGATTGCCTTCCTATTGAAAAAGATACACCGCTTATCTTCTTGCTTCAGCAAGTGCGTGATGAAGCGCACCGCTTTGCGATTAATTTCCATAGACAAAAACGCTCCAAAGAAATGGTTACCTCAAAATTAGACCAAATTTCAGGTATAGGGGCAAAACGTAAAAAAGCTCTGCTTCTTGCTTTTGGCTCCGCATCAGCTGTAGAAGCAGCAAGTGTGAGCCAGCTTATGCAGGTGGATGGCGTGAGTAAGAGCTTAGCTGAGCATATATATGGCTTCTTTCACGGGTAATTTGCATTTAAAGAGGGGCTTGAAATCCTTTATAAAAGCGCCATACTGTGAAGAACTTAAGAAAGAATTTTAAATGTTAGATATGTTTGCCGCCCATCCAGTGCTTCTTGCGCTTTTGCTTACAACGGTTGCTGGTGCTTCCACAATGCTTGGCACTGTTGCTCTGCTTTTTGCCCATTACAGTAATGTACGTCTGCTTGCACTCTCGCTTGCATTTAGTGCAGGGGCGATGATCTATATTTCTTTCACAGAATTTTATTATGAAGCCAGTCATATGCTACTAGAAGCCGCAGGCGAGGGGCATACATCTGCTATTGCTGCTGCGATGTTTTTTATAGGAATTTTGCTATTTCTCTTTATGAATTGGGTCACGCCTAAACTTTTAAACCCGCACGTGCAGCGTGATAAAGATTGCGTGGAAGATATGGCTTCTGGTCATAAACATGAGCACGGGCATGTGCATATACATGATGCACTTCTTCTCAAAAAGCTTGGTCTTCTTGCTGCTCTTGCCATTAGCTTGCATAACTTGCCAGAAGGTATGGCGACATTTTTTGCTACGCTCAGTGAGCCTGAGCTGGGGCTTGTTGTTGCAGCAGCTATTGCCTTGCATAATATTCCTGAAGGTGTGAGCGTTGCTGTACCTATATACTATGCAACGCAAAGTAAAAAGAAGGCGTTCTTCTATGCGGCGTTAAGCGGTTTTGCTGAGCCTGTGGGTGCGCTTCTTGGGTACCTTGTCCTTAAACCAGTTATGAGTGATATTGTAATGGGAATGGTACTTGCGACCATTGCAGGCTTTATGGTTGTGCTTGGCCTAGATGAACTTCTTCCTGCATCGCGCCGCTATAGTAAGGGGCAAGAAACCCTTGTTGGTGTGGTCTGTGGTATGGCCGTTATGGCAGTGAGCCTTATTTTGCTGCATTAAGACAATTGAACTCTAAAAAAGCCGCCAAGTTGGCGGCTTTTTATTTAAGCTAACTTTGTCTTTTTATGAGAGAGAGCTGAACATTGTAATCTTCATCGCCAGATTCTTTGGTGCGGCGGTGGGAGTTAAATGTATCAACTTTATCAAAGGTGCAGTGACGCGTGTCATGCACGTTAAGGTCAATGAGGCCAGCCCTTGTGGCCTGCCAAGCAGCAACGCCAGCAATATCAAGGCGGCTATGGCCTTCTTTATCTGAGGCTCTAAAGAACTTTTCAGGGAAGTGTTTTCTGAACTCATCTTCAACTTCGTAGTTATGTTGGCGGATGCATGGGCCAATAAGCATGTGCATATCTGCAGTGCGTACCCCAAGGTCATTTTGCAGAACATCAATTGTCTTTTTGAGAATATCTTGTTGCAGGCCGCGCCATCCGCAATGAACTGCCGCAACAGCTTGCGGACAGCTGAGAAGCACGGGCACGCAGTCTGCTGTTTTAACCGCAAGCCAAAGGTCTGGGCGGTCAGTTACAAGTGCATCTGCTTCAGGATAAACACGGGGCTCGCCCGCATAAACAATACGATCGCCATGCACTTGGCGCATATGGGCGATGGGGCCGAGGAGTTCTGTGTAATCACGGATTGTTTCTTCCACATTGTCATGGCTGCCTTCTTTTGTACCAAAGGCATGATCTGCATATGGAAATGGAATGTCCGCTTCAATAAACTTCATAAAAACCCTACTTTCTCTCCAGTTATTTGAGAGGGCAGTGTGCCACAAAGCTTTCCTTATTGGAAGAAGGTATTCTGAAAACCTGCTGGGTCCGGGACGCCCTGTGTGCGCCAGCAAAGGACTTTAAAGAGGCTTCCCATTTGGCTGGGGTGTATCAATCTGTGTATTGCAGCTTGTAAGTTTTCACGTTCTGTACCTTCAGTATTTTCCAGAAGTGTTGCAGCGCGAATCGGCAGCCCCATTTGGGTAAGGAAGTATCCTAGATCTGTTGGGCCAAGGGTGTTAGAGCCAAAGATATCAGCGACAAAGCCAAAGTTTACATGGGTTGTTAGGTCTGCGCCGCCAGGGTTATCAAGTACATCAACGGTTTGGTGTTTAGAGAGAGCTTGCAGCGTATCCGCATGGCCGCTCATTGCCCCGTAGTCAATAAAGAGAGCTGCGCCTTTTTTAATAGAACGTTTAACACTGCGGAGGAATTTTTCCATGGCGTCGTAAGTTTCAATAAACTCTGCATCTGTATTATGGAAGGTGTAAGACCTATCACTTGTTGCGTAAGAAAGCTTATTTTCATTGAGTTCGATAATGCGTTCTTTGTAGCCATCTTCCGTTTTTTGGAATTGGCGAACAGGGAAAGCGTCTAGTACTTCATTACCAATAAGGATTACTGGCGCGTCAAAATCAATATCTTCAATATTGCTTGTCCATGCCACGTCATCATGATCGTCAAGCGTGTCCATTTGAATAGATTTAAGGTGCGGGCTAATTTCAACAAGGTGTACTTTGGCATTTGCGTAGCATGTGCTACGCACTTTTTGAAGTGTGCGTAAAACATCTTTCATGAGTGTGCCGCGCCCAGGTCCTGCTTCTACAAGGTGGAAAGGTTCTGGACATCCTAGTTTTTGCCATAGATCAATGACCCAAATGCCCACCATTTCACCAAACAGCTGAGTCATCTCAGGTGCTGTTGTAAAATCGCCTGCATTGCCGAAAGGATCGCGTGTCATGTAGTAGCCGTGATTGGGCTCGTAGAGACAAAGGGACATGTAATCCGCAACATTGAGAGGACCGCGGTCCTTAATGCGCTGTATAATCAAATCTTTCATCATGGTTCTTGCCTATTCATTTTACAAATTGCACTCACCACAGAAAGCGTTTGCGTCCCTATTTAATTGTTTGTTTTTTTGTTGTAATAGAGGCACTACCTCTGTGTATGAATAAATAGTATACACCTAAAATAACCATTGGCAAGCATAAAATTTGCCCCATGGTTATTGTTGTAAATATGCCGTCTTGTAGGTGAGTATCTGGCATGCGAGCATACTCAATAAAGAAACGAAAGATACCGTAGCCCATAAGGAAAGTTCCTGTGAGTGCCCAAGGGCGTGGGTTTCTGCGCGCCATTACAAATAAAATGATAAACAAAACAAGGCCTTCTAGTCCTGCTTCGTATAGCTGGGAGGGGTGTCTTGGCAGATCATCAGCTGTTGGGAAAACCATGCCCCAAGGTAGGTCTGTCGGGCGGCCGTATAGCTCTGCGTTTATAAAGTTCGCAATGCGCCCAAAAAAGAGACCGATAGGTACAACAACAGCAAGTTTATCCGACAGTTGATGGATTTCAAGACCTTTTTTCCATGCAAAAAGAACTGTAGCTAAAATGCAGCCAAGTACGCCGCCATGGAATGACATGCCCCCATTCCACGTTTGTAAAATTTGCATAGGGTGCTCTATATAATAACTAAAATTATAGAAGAGAACATACCCAAGCCGACCGCCAAGAATAACGCCGGCAATAATCCATACAAAGTAATCATCTACATGTTTACTTGTGAGTTTGGAGCCTTTCATGGTGTTGCAGAGGTGTTTAAAAGCATAGAGCCCTAAAACAAAACCTGCCACATAAGCCAGCCCGTACCATCTGAGTGGAAGTGGGCCAATATAAAGAGCAACAGGGTCTATATGCGGAAATGGGATCATGTGTATTGATGTCCTTATAGGTATGGATCTGCTTGATCAAGGTGGTTTTGAACATAATCTGTCACACCTTCTTCAAGTGAATGGAATTTGTACGCTTTACCCATGATTTTTGTATAAACGCTTTGCAGGTTGTCCATGCCAGCTTCTGTATAATACTGGTATTTACCTTGCAGGTCTTCAGGCATTTCGATGTATTTAATGTTTGGCTTTTTATCTAGTGCTGTAAATGTTGCAAGTGCAAGGTCTTTAAAGCTACGGGCTTCACCTGTACCAATGTTAAAGATGCCGCTTACCTTTGGATTATCAAGGAACCAAATGATTAGATTTGCAATATCTTTTACGTAGATAAAGTCGCGAGATTGACCGCCATGGTCAAAACCTTCTTTGTAGGATTTAAACAGCTCAACTTTGCCATTTTCTTTAATTTGTCGGAAAGAATGCGCCACAACACTTTGCATGCGCTCTTTGTGGTATTCGTTAGGGCCATACACGTTAAAGAACTTGAGGCCGACCCACTGTTTAGGTTGGCTTTTACGTGTCACAATCGCTTTGTCGCACATGTGCTTGCTATAGCCGTAGCCATTAAGTGGTGCCAGCTTTAGAAGTTCTGAAAGGTCATTGTTGTCTTCAAACCCTTTGCTGCCATCACCATATGTAGCAGCTGAAGAGGCGTAAATGTAAGGTACGTTACGTCTTGCACACCAATCAAACAGATCAAGTGTCGGGCGGATGTTCATTTGAGTAATGGCGTCCATATCCGTTGTTGTTGTGCTGCTATCAGCGCCCATGTGGATGATCGCTGTAATTTCTTTTTCGTTTTGAATCAGGAAATTACCCAGGTCTTCTGGGGCAACAACATCATGAACGACGCGTTTACCGATATTTTTCCAGCGGTCATCTGTATCTAGCCAGTCGCACACAACAACAGGTGTGTTTGGCTTTTCACGGTTAAGGGCTTCTACAATGACAGAGCCAATAAAGCCTGCTGCGCCAGTTACGATATACATAAACGTTTCTTTCCTTCGTAAATTTAGGGGTAGAGTACCCCAAAAGTGATGTTTTGAAAACAGAGGTTTTGCGCGAAAACCATTAACACTGGACAGTTCATCATTCTGTTTGCACACTGATGAGTGTTTATATGAGAAAGAATAGGTATATGAAAAAGATTTTATTTTTTGGGTTTGGCAATATGGGGCAAGCCATTGCAAGTGGTTTGCTGGAGAAAAGAGGGCTTTATAAGATTGAAGCGATAGATCCGTATTTTTATGAGCAGGGTAGCCCTGTAGAGGGTGTAACCTTATATAAGGATGCAAAAGATATTGAGCAAAAATTCGATATGGTTATTCTTGCTGTAAAGCCGCAAATTGCAGAAAAGATATACAAGGACCTTGCAGGTATTATGAAGCCGGAAGGCGTTGTACTCTCTATTATGGCAGGCGTTGAGCGCGTTTCAATTTCTAAGCATGTGAGCCATGCCATGCATGTAGTGCGTGCAATGCCCAATACGCCGGCGGCCATTGGTATGGGCGTGAGCGTTTTAGTGGGTGATAAAAACTGCCCTGAAGCGACAAAGCTTTTTTGCGAAGATGTTCTGCAAGCTGTTGGAAAAGTTTTTTGGGTGCAAGATGAGGCGCAAATGCATGCCGTAACTGCGGTATCTGGAAGTGGGCCCGCATACTTCTTTGCTCTTATGGATTACATGATAAAAGCTGGGAAGGCTTTGGGGCTTCCAGAAAATCTTGCAAGAGAGCTTGCTTGCGAGACAGCAAGGGGGGCAGGTGGCCTTGCGGTGAAGCAAATGCAGTGCGGAAAATACCCTTTACAACTTAAAGAAGAGGTAACAAGTAAAGGGGGGACAACAGAGGCTGCTTTGAACATTTTTAATAAAAATCAGTTTGATAGGATTGTTTTTGATGCGCTCTTGCATGCAAGAGATCGCTCAGAGGAGCTTTCTTTATAAGTTTATATTTTTGTTTAATTCTATTTTAGGTTGTGCTAGTCTGATATTTAGATATTAAAAGTAGTACAAAAAATAGGATGCCTATATGGAACCGCACTTCTCTCCTACACGGAATGGCAATGCCCCAGAAAATCTTTTCTTGGAACCAGTAAATGAAAATCCAGGCATGCGTCTTTCTGAATCTATGGCAGAACATTTTAAGGGTATGATAGCGAGGGGGGCATTAAAAGTTGGGGACAAGCTTCCAACAGAGCATCAGTTATGTAAGTATTTTTCTGTAAGCAGATCTACTTTGCGTGAGTCTATGCAAATTTTAAGGGCGCATGGATATTTAGATGTTTCTCCAGGGCGCGGCTCTTTCGTGAAGGCTTCCCGGCCTCTGATACCTACAGAAACGGCTACATTGAAGATTTCAGGCCTTGCAGAAAATGACTATGAAGATGCTTTAAGAGTCATTAAGGGTCTTGTTTATACAGCTTACCTCCCTCTTAAAAAATCTCCTCGAAACTTGCTAAATCTTATAATTTCTCATGAGATTTACTTGACGGATTCCCCTGAAAAATTAGTGGAAAAAGAACATGGATGGAGGGTTTCTCTTGCAAAGGAGTCTGGAAACGCTGTTTTGGCTCAGGTTTTAGAGCAGCTTCTTTCACAAACCTATGGTTACTGCGTTAAGCGTATGGCTGTTGAAGAGCACCGCATGCAAGTTTTAACAAAACAGCAAGTTGTTTTAAGTTACTTAGAGCGCGGAGATATGGCAGCAGTAGAGCGTTTCTTTAGCCTTTAGCTTCTGCTTCTTGGCGTTTAAGGTAGTCTTTAAGCGTTGTATAGGCATCATTAATAATACCCATACGTTCGGCAGCATCATCCCCCGTATAAATATCTGGGTGAAATTTCTTAGCAAGAACTGTGAAGCGCTTTTTAATAATATGAGGCGTGAGTGGTGGCTCTATGCCTAATGTTTCGCAGGCTTCAGTAATTTTTTTTGGCATTTTAGGCGTAAATGTAGTGGTTGCTTGGTCCTCATCCATATCACCAAATAGGGTGTATGGGTTTTTGTAATTCTTGTCAGCTGCAAGGGTTGCCTTTTTGTAGGATTCTGTGTTTACACCCATTTTCCACGTTGGACGTCCCCATGTGGCACCAGACTGTAAGGTGTAAAGGTCGTCACTGCTAAAGCCTTTAAGGCCGTTCCAGTTTTTATTGAATTCTTTGATGTGTTTTTCGCAGAAATATTGGCGCGCAGATATGTTGCTAGGGTCTCTAGGGGCAGGAAAAGTTCCTTCAAGCTCGCAGTCTGGATGGGCACATATTTCGGTCATACTTCAAGATATAAAGGCAAATGCCTTGTTTATCAAGACCATCAAGTAAGTTTTTTGATGCAAAAACAGCCATAAAGAGAAGCAAAGCCCTGGGCCAAAGGCGATATGATTGTTTTTACTGGGGAGGAAAGAAATGATAATTGTGAAAAAGCAGGCAACCATCATGTAAAAAGGTAAAAGCCCCCAACCTAGCCAAAGGCCTGATGCGCCTATGAATTTTATATCTCCTCCGCCAAGAAAGGCAGATTTTAATAAAAATTCAATAAGAAAACTAAGAGCAAGAACGCTTGAGAATGCGATAGCTCCGCCAAAGAGAGCATCTTGCCATGTGATTGGAAGCATGCCTGTAAGGCTCCCAATAAGTGCAAAGCAACATAGAGGAGCAATATAAATGTTGGGAAGTGTATGGTTTGTAAGGTCTAGGGCAATAAGCCTTGCTAAAACAAGGCTTGTTATCCCCCAAAAAAGGCACTCCATTGCTGTTGCTATGCTTGCAAGGCTCAGTGCACCAAAGATAAGAAAAAACAGCCCTGTAAGGATAATATGGAACTTTTCTGGGATTAACCCCTCAGAAATATCATCCTCTGTGAGAAACTGTCTTTCAAATGCAAACACTGTTTATTGATACCAAACCTGAGCGCTAAATGGTGGATCTTCGCGGTCTGTTAGGTTTGAGTTATACCTTAAAGTGCGATTCCAAGGGTCTGTTGCATAGCTAATGGGCAGGTTAAGCAAGTTTAATAGCGCTTCCATTGAGCCTTGGTTCCCGCTTATGTATGTCACATCATTACAGGCGCTGGTTGTTCCTGCAATATCAGTGTCGGTACAAACAGCATCAAAATATTGTACGTTGACATTGGCATCAAGGCTAGAAATTGGATAGTAACTAAAGTTTGTGTAAGATTTACCACCACTTGTACACCACGCAGGGCCAGTGCAAGCGCCATCTGCATCAAGGTACCATGCAGCTTCTACAGCTGCGAGACGGTCAGAAATCTCTTGGCCTTGCTTTCTGTAAAGCTCCACGCGATCTTTTTCAATAGATGTGGTTGAAAATTTGATACCAATATCATCACCTGCGGCTTCCCATACTTGCCAGTTCGCATAAGATGCAATAGCTACAGAGTCATCTGTGCCATCTTTACCGCTTGTATGAATAGTACCGTACCACATGGTGACAGGCACATCTTCAATTTCAATATTTGTAGAGCCAATCACATAGTTCCAGTTGTTGCCCCACGGGTCTTGTTGGAGGTATGTTTCTTCCATAACGCCAGATGTAAATAGGGTCGCAATATCAGGAGATATGGTATTAATACCTGTTGTGATGTAGTACTTCAGGTTGGCGTTCACAAGTAAATCAATACCGCGTTCAGCAGCATCGTTTTTATTACGTTCAACACGAGAAAGTACGGTTACACCACCTGTTGCAGCCATAATACTTGCAATAATAAGTGCCACACGGGCATCCATACCAAAAACAGCACCTGTTTGGCTTTTTAAGCGTTTTGCAATGGCACGTATCATATTATTTTCCTTTGTTTTTCTTAGTTCATATCCACACGAACGTTAAAGCTTTTCCCCCACGGTGTGGTAAAACCTAATGTTGCTTCGGTATCGCTTGCATAGGTGTAGGTAAAGTCATTTCCCCAGGTATCTTTGTAATTTGTTAATGCGTTTATATCAGTATCGTACTCGCCTTGATTGGCGGGAAACCTGCTGTTTTCTGTAAAGAATGTATAAAGCAAGCTTGCTTCTTTTTCTAAGAGTTGCCTTGAGTGCTTTACTTGCTGGTTACGTAAAGCTTCTGTATCTACTGTTGCCATAGCGCCATCAAGGCCGCTGTCATAAGCTGCTATAGCATCTTCGTTTGCAAGCCCTGCCACGTCAGTACGCAGAAATGTGTCATCTGATGAGCTGATTGCAATACGTTTGTTTTGAATATCTTGAACCTGACTACTATCAACTTCTTGCATTTGAATGGCAGCTCCACCGCGCGTCGTGTTGTTTGAGGATGAAAGAAACCCTTGTGCGCGGCCAATATCATAAGTTTGGCTGTAATTATTTCCAGCTACGTTGCTGTTCTCTGAAAGGATGGCTATTTCAATGGCTTCTTTAATATCTTCAGAGTGTGCTTGCTGGCGTTTTAATTTTTCGCTTTGTAGCTGTTTTAGGTCTTCTTTTGCCCATTGAGCAAGCATGGTACTAAAAATAGAGAGCGCAGCCAGAACGCCAAACATGAATGGCGAAAAGCCACCCTTTTGACATAATATTTTCATTTGTTTTCTTTGCTTTGCTTTCATCATCTCTTATAGAGCCAAGTTAATTTTAAGCGGGTAATCCCTGTCACCAATTGTTAAAATAACTTTTCTGTGGCCAATTTCTTTTACTGTTACCCCTATCTTATGGGTTGCCATACGAGTCGCAGTGCCTGCTTCTATGCCAAGCTCTCTTTCGTATTGCTCAATAACACCATTGGCTTCATTTAAGAAAGATTGGTGCATGCCCGCATCCATAGAATCTTTAGGGGGTATGTATTGCTCTACAATGGCTCTAAAGTTAGTGTTTTGTCCTTGAGGCCTTTGAACAGAAAGGAAAAATCGTTCCTTTTCGCTGTATTTTTCACCGTCTAGTACAGCATACTTAAATGGTGAGGTTACAATACTGTCAATTTTGATCTTTTTAATATCTTGAGAGAAATCTTGTAAGCCAAGGTTTTTTTGCTCTTTTTGTAGCGTTTGGCGTAAAAGCCTCTCTAAAAAGCGCTTGAACTCTGTGGGAGCAAGGCGTCCTTGAGAATCTGTATAAAAATCAGGCAGTTGTCCATCTGCTTGATATGTTTGTAGACCTGCAAGTCTGCTATCAACTTCTTCTAAATTTACAGATGTATCAGAAAACAGGCGTTTTCCAGCAAAAAGATCTTGGAATTTTTGGTCAATAATTTCTTCTTTTGAAATCTGTGTTGTAGCCACGTATTCCACAATGGTATTGTTGGGTGCGAGCTCAATAGGGAGAATTTTGCCGCTAGATAGCATGGCAAAGACCTCTCCATCCTTTAAAATAATATTAGCGCCAGAGGTTTCACCTGTTCTAAGGAAAATTTGATGCCTAGAGCCTACGTATGCTTGCGGAACCGGATTTTTCTTGCGCTCAATAGCAATAGATTCGTTCTCGTTATATCTACTATATATCTCAATAAGGTTTTGAGATGTTTTAGGGGAAAAGGGGTTAACCCCTTGTGTACTGAGAGATCGATCAAGGTTTCCTGTTAATATTGAGAATGATTCAGGTCTTTTTTCTTGAATTTCTTTTACAATATCTGTGCGCGTAAACTCAAAATCTGGCTGGCCTGTAAATGTATCTGGCCAAGAAATAGTTTGGCCATGGCTTGGCGTCACAACAGTAATAGCACAAGCTGTTAGGGCAAGTTTAAATCTGGCGTGGGTTATGAACATATAGATGCCCTTCTATTGTAATCATGTGGTGGCCAGGCTTGAGCTCGCGGCTTACTCTTGAGCAGTTAAAACATGTTTTATACACAGAAAACCCTGGAGTTGAAGCGATAAGGGTTAGTAGTTCTGAAATTTTAGAATAGGTTTCAATGCCGGTAATTCTGTAGGTGTGATAAAAAATTCCCGGTGCAGCGGGGTTTTGAGTCGGCTGACCAATGAAGCTAAACTCTAAATCTCTTTCAGCAAGGTTAAACAATCGTTCAATATTGTTTTTCTGATCCTGTCCTGCTTCAAGTGTTTCACGTACTGCTTTTTGAATATCCGTTTGGATTTTTAGGATGCGATCTCTATCCCTCATGGAGCTTTGCAAGCTATTTTGGGTCACTTGAATTTTATCCACGTTTTCAAACGATTTAAAAGTGCCAAGAATTGCGGCAAAAGCAAAAAGTGCAAGGCCTATTGTAAACTGAATCATGAGTCATCTCCAGTCTCTTTGTTTTTTTCCTCTGAGGTATTACCAAGAGTACGGTTGCCAATGGCTCTTGTCTTTCTTGCTTCCTGCAAGTAAGGGTGAATCTCTTTTATGGCAGACATGAGGGGAATAATACCTTCAAGTTTCATTTTCTTGCTTCCAGGTTGACGCCTTACAGCTTGAACAGTACTGCTAAGTGCAAGGAATGATTTGGCCACAGGCTCTTCCTCAAGCCATCCATCATAAGCATCGCTATTGGCATTAATTGTCAGCAGGAGATTTTTAGGCGCTTCCTGAGGGTTTGGGACCTCTAATTCAAATGAATCAATTTTCATACCTGAATATTGGATGGCGTACGAAATATCTTTTAGTATGAATGGGAAATACTCTCTATAGGACATGTTTTGCTGTTGCGTGCGGATCAGATTTGAGAGGACAGAATAGTTTTGCCCTGATGGCATAGAGGTAACGACAGATCTTTTTTGATCTTGCAGTTCTTTGATCTTCATATCTTGCATGTAGGTGATTGCAAAGGCTACAAGAGATACCAAGATACCTAAGGTTAGCATAATATTACCGTGTTTTTCTTGAAAGGATGGCATGTTAAGCCAAACTTCACTAAAAACAGGAGATTCTCTCAGCGGAAGAACATTAACGCGAAGCTCTTCAAGCTTATCTTTTTGCCAGTTAGTATAAACGTTTTTAGTGTAACTCCTTGGGTAAGATTTTAAAATGGCCTTAATATCTTGTACCCATGTAAGCTGGGATGTGGGCTGCAAGTAGTTATCTTTAATATCCCAATGGAAGATGACATCTGCCACAACAATAAAGTTTACGGTGTTTGAGTCAGCTGGTGGCATACGGCAATAATCCATAAGAGGAATATGTTTAATGCTTTCTGCTGCTATAGCATCAGGAACGTCCTCATCAGAGTAATTCTCAATAAGAATTGATGCGGGATCAACAGGTTCACCTGAAAGATCTCTTGGTGCAAAAAATGCGAGGCACATTGTACGGCGAGCTTGATCATCAGATACGTCTTGCCAACTATCCCCAAAAATAGGCTGGTCAGACCCATCAGGTAAGTATTCCACACGGTTCAAACCAGTAAAACAGATGTTTTTAAACTGTTGTCCGAGAAGGCTTTTAATCATAGGCATGCTTTTTTTCTCCTACGACTGTGCAAGTACAATTGACATCATCTCAAGTAGCATGACGCCACCACCCATTAACCATAAAATAACCGAGAACGTGCCAATAAAGCGTTTGTGCGTATCAGTTAGGTCTCGTTCTAAGATAGAGTAAGCATGGTTCATACCTTCAATCATAACATCGTTGGTCCCTGTATCACTACCAGCATAATTTTCTGATACACGAATAGGCGTTACAATCAGGCCAGGGAATCCAGCTTTTTCCATAGCGTCAGACATTTTACCACCTGTGGTAATAACTTGGTTAAAAGCATCAATTTTACGGCGTAGCACAATATTCGTCGACATGGCTTCCATGATTGGAATCATTTGTTTTGGTTTTACGCCACTTTCTACAAGGTGCGGAAAATAAAGCAGCATGTTTGCATAGGTTTTATAGCGGATAAACTTACCCATAAGAGGGACGCGGAGGGTGTAGTAATCTAACCAGAATCGTCCTTGGGTTGATTTGATACCTGCATAAGCTGTCACAGCAAGGGTAATTCCGATTGCAAGGAGGATATGCCAGTGCTCTGCGCACCAACCAGTCATATCCATAACCATGCGTGGTGCTACGCCAAGTTTTTTTCCTTGGGCAGTTTTTAGCTGTGTAAGGACAGGCAGTGTGTTAAGGCCTGTATTAAAAATAGAAAATAAACTGAAGCAAAGCATAAGCATAGGTGTGAGGAGTTCAGCCAACCCAGCGCGCGAAGCTGCAATTTTTTTATCCTCTAAAACTTGTAAAATATGAAAAGATTCTGTCATGTAGTTTGAGGCTTCCCCTGCCATAACAGCGGCGCGGTGAACATCGTCAAACATAACATATTCCATTTCCATGGATTTACTCATAGGCTTTCCTTGGGCAACTTTTTGAGCAATAGCATGAAGTGCAGCAGAGATATCCTCTTTACCTTCTGATCTAAAAGATTTTGCAACGGCACGCACAGCTGACTCTGTGGTTTGACCACATTTAAGCATTTGATACATAAGGAAAAACATGCGTTCACGGTCGCGTGCACGCATTTCCGTGACCCGAGGGCCTAAAGCATCACGACTGAATTGTTTCCAAATCTGCACTGAAAAATCTTTCTAGTTCTTCAAGGGATGTTACCCCAGTTTTTACTTGAGAAATACCCTGCGTCAGCATATCAGGCATTCCAATTTCTACAGCTTGCTTACGGATAATATCAATCCAATCAGGTCTAAGCGCTGTGCTTGTCCAAATGTTGCGGGTAATATCTTTACGCCATAACTCTAAAATTTCTTCGATAGCAATACGGCCAATATACCCTCTATGGCGGCAATGTTCACAACCATTAACATTGGCTTTATAAATAACGTCACCCTCTTTAAAATCAAGGGGGCGTAAACTATTCAGCTGTTCCGTAAATTCAGCATCAAGTTCAAGTGGAACTTTACATTTGTTGCAGAGCCTTTTAACGAGCCTTTGGGCGATAATGCCGCGAACATTAGAGAAAATTTGCTCCACAGGCACACCGCGCTGCACAAGACGGTCAAGGGTCATAAATGTGTCGTTGGCGTGCATGGTTGTAATAACAAGGTGACCAAGGTTACCTGCATCAATGCATCGGCGCGTATCTTCTGGGCTACGTACCTCACCAATAAAGAGAACATCAGGGTCAAGACCAAGTGCAGCATACATGAAGGATTCAAGGTTTAGTCCTGCACTAAGGTCTTCTTCCGTTTGGATTACGTTATCCATACGTTCCTCAATTTGCTTTTCGTATGAAATTACGTTTTGACCCGGGCGTTGACCGCGACGAATAATCATACGTGCGCCTGTTGATTTACCAGAACCCGTAGGTCCTGCAAAAATAATACATCCCTCCTCAAAGCGCATAAGAACATCAAGCCTGCCAATACTGTCTTTACGCCAACCGAAGTTATCAATACTACCTTCAAACGGTTTTAGGAAACGCATTGCAATTTTTGCCGTGCTCTCAAGGGTAATTGGCTGCGTTGTATAACGAATATCAATATGCTGGCGAGCAGAAAGTTCAAATGTCATACGTCCGTAGAGCGGTTTTTTATAGTTTTCAGCACGTACACCGGCCATGTGACGTAAGCGACCAACAACACGCTCGTAAACTTCAATAGGAAGCGGTACAAGTTCTTCAAGTTCACCATCAATACGCGCCATAACCGTAGGTTTACGGTTCAAGATTTCAATGTGTAGATCTGATGCGTTGTTTTTGTAAGCTGTTCTGATGATTTCATCAGTAAGGTGGACAATTGCATCATCATTACCCGCGTTAATTTGTGCATAGGCAGTTTCTACAAGGAATTTGAGAGAGTGCCCTTCACGCTTAGACATGCGCTCAATTGCAGATTCAATAGACTTTGCAGAAGCCCATACAAATTGGTGCCTGTTTTTACGGTGCCTGAGTACAATTTCGCTCAGTAGACGTTTGTTTGGTAAATCTGCGGAAGCCCAAGTGATCGCACCGCGCCCAAGTTCAATAGGGCAGGCCGTATAAAAATTCATAAAGTCAGCGTTGACCCCGTCCACTTGGTGAGGTGTGGTGCGGGACATTTCTTCGTCTGTTCTGACAGGGTAATCATAAGCGATAGCTTTGTAACGAGACTGTTGCATCTCAGAAAGCTTACCGGCCTTACCAAGGGCATCAATAAGTTGTTCCGGATCTTTTTGCACAGTAACAGGCAGACCTTGTAGGTCTGCTATGTTGATCACCTGATCACTGATCATGAGATCGACAATGTCCATCTATTACATCGCTTTCTTTTTCTTATATTCCATTATGGCAAAGAAGAGGGGCAGAACTCAACCTTTCTCTGTGTATTAGACATGAAAACGGCCTCGCATATGTTACGAGGCCGTTTTCGCCGTTGCTAAATAAGCACAAATTTAAGCGGTAGGCTTAAATTATGCGCAGGTTGCAGTTTGGCAACGAGATAGTTTAAAGCGTGTTACAGATGTTCCTGCAGTATCTACGAATCGGAAATTACCTGCTGTTGGTGTACCTGTTATAGGTGTATCATCTCCATCAATAGCGTTATCAACGCTAATGGCAATTGATGTTGGAACGCCAGTAAGCTCTAGCCATACATAGCAAATTGTGGCGCAAGCGTTACTTGTAGGGTCTGCGCCAGCAGAATCCGGACCTTCGTCATAGCTGTAAGTGCCGTATGTTGTTTGGTTGTCACTGGCTACTGTTAGGTATGGGCCAGACCAACCAACAACAGGGTTACCTGGGTCAGCGAGCATGTCGTCAAAAGTGAGTGTATCAACACCTGTATCAAATACGTAGTTGATGTAACCTTTTGAAACGTTATCAAACTCTGTGATAAGTGACGTTACACGCGTTTCACTAATACTACTAAATACTGCGGCACCCGCAATAACAGAAAGACCACCAAAAATTGCAAGGGCGACACGGGCATCTAGACCAAACATGGCACCTTTTTGATTTTTAAATTTTTTTAAACTCAACATAATTTTTCTCCAGTCGATAAGTTGCATTGTATTATGACGTTACATTCTAATTGTAACTGACATGTAGTAAAAAAAGACATGTAGCCAATAAAAAAACCAATTAAAACAATGTTGTGTGATAGTTTTGCAAATAAAAAAGGAATGTAACGAGTCGTTACATTCCTTTTCCTGTTTTATGTCAGGGGGTTATTCTGACAGTGTCTCAAGCCATGCAATGAGATGGGCACGATCTGCATCTTTTCTGATACCAGGAAAGGCCATTTTTGTACCCTTAATATATTTCTTGGGATTTTTAAGGTAGTCATTAAGGGCATCTTTATCCCAGACGAGCTCTCCTTTTTTACCTTGGAAGGCCGCACTGTAAGAAAATGTACTATTATTCATAATAGGTGAATTGAAAATACCCCATAGGTTCGGGCCAATTGAGTTTTTACCACCGCTGTTAAAGCTGTGACAAGCTTTACATTTACCAGAAATTTTAGCGCCTTTGGCAGCGTCAGCTTCAAATGTATGAATATCAAAAGGCGCGACTTCAGCAACCTTTATACCGTGGTCAGCGCTGCTGCCAGGGTCTTCGGCTTTGGCAATCATGTTTTCTTCCGCATGAGCGTTATGTGGCAGGACGGCACCCGTAATAACAAAGTGTCCGCCAAAATAAATAATGGCAAAAAAATCAGCAATAAGGACCAAAACCATAAATGCGCGTGTAGAAGGGGACATGAATTTTACCTTTTTTCTTAAAATGTCTGTACCTTCGTGCATAATAAACGCGTGCTTGAGTGAACGTCAAGTTTCATGACTCCTTGAAATGGATTTAAGTTAAAAAAGAGAGTTTTTTAAGAGTGATTGCAGGGAAAGCTGTTGGGGTATTTGCTGGTTTAATGGTGGATTGGTTTCCGCAAGGTGTGCTAATTGGCTTGATTTTTGGTATTTTGGTGGATGAATTATATTTGAAACGCCAGCTTAAAAAAGCTAAAGAATCTTTTTGGATGCAAGAGTTTTCTGTGCATTTTTTGCAGATATTAACTTTTATAGCAAAAGCTAAAGGGCGTGTAACGCAGGCAGACCTGCAAGCAATTCAGGCTGGTGTCTACATTTCAGCAAAGGATAAATCTGTCGCGAACCGTATTATGCGGCAAGCAAAAAAGAGCCATAGGAATTTTTCTGCACTTGTTGATGATATGAAGACCTCTTGCGACGCTGACCCTTACATGCTTGCTATTGTTGGGGGCGTAGCTGTTCAGCTTGGAGTGTTACAAGGCAGTGCTGGAAGGGCAAGGGTTGAGGAGCTTTTAAAAACCTTTGGCCTTCCTTCTGTAAACTGGGCTGATGTAAAGACTAAGGGCGGGCATGCTTCTAAAAAAACGACAAAATCCTCTGAGAAAAAAGAGAGAGATGTTGAGGACGATCCGCTCGTAACGCGCGCGTATGGGAATAAAAGTCCTTATGCTGTTTTAGGGGTGAAGCAGAGTGTTTCGGCCTCTGACCTTAAAAAAGCTTACAGGAAACTGGCTCACCAATACCATCCAGATAAGGTGCGTGCAGCAGGTAAAGGTGAAAAGCAAATTCAAAAAGCAGAAATCAAGATTGCTGAAATCAATGCAGCCTATGAGGTTCTGCAAAAAAAAATGCGCCCGTAACGGATGCATTTTTTTGAAATCGATTAATGGAGGGGAGGCTGAGGGCCTCTATTGCGAAGGTTTTGCGATATGCGCGCAAGGAGTTCCCAGTTGGATGTTGGTTTGGGGAGTGGCAACCTTTGAATATTATTGATGTTGTCGCCTTCTTTGTAAGGGCGAATATATTCCCAGCCACGGCAACCAATTTGCTCTCCAGCTTCGTTTATGATGGCAATCCAGATCTGTTTGCCGATAAGGTCCTGAACGCTTACAGCATTAAGGTCTGGCAATAAGCGTTTTTCAACGCAGCGGCCATCAAGGGAGAGTTCAAGGTATGGCGGTTTTGTGCCTTCTATAAACCTGAGTTTAAGGTCGCAATCGGAGAATGTGTTGAGAATTTGGGCGTGTTCGATTGCCACGCGGGTATAGTGAGCAATCATAGGAGAGACTCCTTATGGTAAGGGGGAGAGGAAGGTAAGAGAAGTTTAGTGTATACATAAACTGTAGGGTGTTTTTGTTCATTGTGCAAGAGAAGGGTAGCGAAATAAATTTTTTTTGTTAAACTAGCGGGTATGAAATTTTTAACGCTCATTCCAATAGTTAGTCTTGCTGCTACCTTGTCAGCTTGTGGGCATTACTATTCTTATAATGATAATGGTCATCGCTACTCAAGCAACCATCCTCTTGCTCAGCCATATGTAAGCGCGGGCCGCGAAGAGGCTGTAACACCTGAAAGTGCTGGCATTGTTCACTCTTATATTTCTGCATTAGATGAAGCAAAGGCGGATATGCAAGTGGAACCTATTATACCTTTGGAGCAAGAACAGGGCGATGCACAAGGATTTTCATTGTGGGTTCCTTCTGAAGGCGGCTTAGGTAGTGGTGTTGTTTTTTCTGGAGCACTTCAAAGGAAACGCCTTGAGGATGCCCTTGAAACAACCCCACCTGGGGGTGAGGTGCGTTGGAAGGCTGGGGTGCAAAATTTCTTATTTAAACCGAATTCGCCAATTTACCAGCCTTATTATAGTGGTGGCAGATGTAGGGATGCTGTGGTGCTGATCACAGGTGGCGCTCAGCAACATAAAACAAGAGGTTTGTTTTGTCAGCGCGCGCCAGGCGCAAGCTGGGTGATGATTTCTGCGCTGGCGCCTTCTTTTTAGGCCATTTATCTCTCTGAATAGATTATATAAAATATGGCGGCTAGACTTGACAATTGGCCCTCTCTCCTCTATAAGAGCTCTATCACTTTACTCTGCTTAGAAATGGGTAAATGTTAAGTGATTGTTTTCAATGCATTAATTGAAGCAAAAACAGTAAAGACACCCGCCACAAAAAAGGTGGTGCATGCGGTATATCATTTTATGATGCCGGTGCTAATGGGTGATTGAAGTTAACAGAAAAGGTGAAAATAATGCCAACAATTAACCAATTGGTGCGCAAGCCTCGTAAGCCTCAGGTTGTTAAAAACAACGTGCCGGCCCTTAAAGCTTGCCCTCAGCGTCGTGGTGTATGTACTCGTGTTTACACAACGACTCCTAAAAAGCCTAACTCTGCCCTTCGTAAGGTTTGCCGTGTGCGTCTTACAAGCGGGTTTGAAGTTACCTCTTACATCGGTGGTGAAGGTCATAACCTTCAAGAGCACAGCGTGATTCTTATCCGCGGTGGCCGTGTGAAGGACCTTCCAGGTGTACGTTACCACACAGTTCGTGGAACGCTTGACTGTCAAGGTGTTAAAGACCGTAAACAAGGCCGTTCTAAATACGGCGCGAAACGTCCTAAGTAAGAGAAGGAGTATTAAATATGCGTCGTAGAAGACCTGAGAAAAGAGAAATCCTACCAGATCCAAAATTTGGTAACGTAATCCTTGCAAAGTTCATGAACATTCTTATGCAAGATGGTAAAAAAAGTGTAGCTGAGAGAATCGTTTACGGTGCTCTTGAAAGCATTCAAGCAAAAACAGGTAGTGATCCACTTAAAGTTTTTGATGAAGCACTTGTAAACGTAAGACCTGATATGGAAGTACGTAGCCGCCGTGTTGGTGGTGCGACTTACCAAGTTCCTGTTGATGTACGTCCAGAACGTGCCCAAGCCCTATCTTTCCGCTGGCTTGTTGGTGCTGCACGTAAGCGCGGTGAGCGTACGATGACAGATCGTCTTATGGGTGAAATCATGGATGCGTCACAAAACCGTGGATCTGCTGTTAAGAAGCGTGAAGACACGCACAAGATGGCAGAAGCGAACAGAGCATTTGCTCACTTCCGCTGGTAGCCGAACTTTGGGGCGGGCGCATGCGCTCGCCCCACTTTTTACTTAAGAAAAAAAATCTTTAATAATCGGTGCAATTGAATCGCACACAAGGAGAAAACAATGGCTCGTGAATATGCCTTAGACCATTGCAGAAACATCGGGATTATGGCCCACGTTGATGCTGGTAAAACAACGACAACAGAACGTATTCTATTTTACACTGGCCGTGAGCACAAAATTGGTGAAGTACACGATGGTGCCGCGACTATGGACTGGATGGAACAAGAGCAGGAACGTGGTATTACAATTACCTCTGCTGCAACAACTTGTTCTTGGAAAGACTACCAAATTAACATTATTGATACACCAGGACACGTTGACTTCAACATTGAAGTAAAACGTTCTGTACGTGTACTTGATGGTTTGGTTGCAGTCTTTTGTTCAGTAGGTGGTGTTGAGCCTCAGTCTGAAACAAACTGGCGCCACGCAAACAACTACGGTGTACCTCGTCTTTGCTTTATTAACAAAATGGACCGTACTGGTGCAGATTTTGATCAAGGTGTTGATATGATCCGTGATCGCCTAAACGCGACAGCTGTTCCTATTCAAATGCCAATTGGTGCCGAAGACAACTTTAAAGGTCTTGTTGACCTTGTAAGCATGAAAGCAATTGTCTGGAATGATGAGAGCATGGGTGCTGACTATGAAGTTGAAGAAGTTCCTGCTGACCTTATGGATCGTGCTCTTGAACTACGCGGCGAGCTTGTTGAAGCTGCTGTTGAGCAAGATGACGCTGCTATGGAAGCTTACCTTGAAGGGACTGAGCCAACTGAAGAAGAGCTTAAGGTTCTTATTCGTAAAGCGACTCTAAGCATGGCTTTCTTCCCAGTACTTTGTGGTACTGCATTTAAGAACAAGGGTGTTCAAACACTTCTTGATGCTGTTCTAGATTACCTTCCTTCTCCTGATGAAGTATCTGAAGAGAAGCTTAAGGCTAACCTTGAGAGCAACGGCGATGAAATCCTTCTTAAAGTTGCAGATAACGAGCCTATGTCAGCTCTAGCATTTAAAATTGCAACTGACCCATTTGTTGGTACGCTAACATTTGTGCGTGTTTACACAGGTACAATTAAGAGCGGTTCTTACGTCTTTAACTCTATTAAAGGCAAAAAAGAGCGCGTTGGTCGTATTGTGAAAATGCATGCAAACAAGCGTGAAGAAGCAACTGAACTTGTAGCTGGTGAAATTGGTGCTGTTGTAGGTCTTAAAGCCACAACAACTGGTGACACAATTTGCGACGAGAGCAAAAAAGTGATTCTTGAGACAATTATTCCAATGGAACCTGTAATCTCTATGGCGATTGAGCCAAAGACAAAAGATTCTCAGGAGAAAATGGGTATTGCTCTTGGTAAGCTTGTTGCTGAAGATCCATCTTTCCGCGTGAACACAGACGAAGAGTCTGGCCAAACACTGATCCATGGTGTTGGTGAGCTTCACCTTGAAATTATGGTTGATCGCCTAAAGCGTGAATTCAAAGTTGAATGTAACGTTGGTGCGCCTCAAGTTGCCTACCGTGAAACATTTACCGTTGCTGGTGATGCTGATGGTAAGCACGTGAAGCAGTCTGGTGGACGTGGTCAGTACGGTCATGTAAATGTACACTTTGAGCCTCGCGAACGTGGTGAAGGTTATGAGTTCGAATCTAAGATTGTTGGTGGTGTTGTTCCTAAGGAATACTTTAACGCTATTAACCAAGGTATCGAAGAAGCCCTTAAAGGCGGTGTTGTAGCTGGTTACCCGCTTATTGACGTAAAAGCAACTCTGTTTGATGGTAGCTACCACGATGTCGATTCATCTGAGGCGGCATTTAAGATGGCTGGTATTCTTGCAGTACGTGACGCGAAGAAAAAGTGTGGCGCAGTTCTCCTTGAGCCAATGATGAAGGTTGAAGTAACAACTCCAGAAGATTACATGGGTGACATTATTGGTGACCTAAGTTCTCGTCGTGGTCAAATTAGCGGAAACGAAGATAAGTTTGGCGCTAAAGTGATTACTGCTGAAGTTCCACTTGCTAACATGTTTGGTTACGTAACAAACCTTCGCTCTATGAGCCAAGGCCGTGCGAACTACACAATGGAATTTAGCCATTACAACGAAGCACCTTCGAATGTAACTGCTGAAGTTCAAGAAGGTCGCGCAAAAGTCGCGTAATTCTCGCAAACTTTGCAAAAAGCCCCGCATGTGCGGGGCTTTTTATGTATTGGTTGCTTGCTGATATATAATCCTTTATAAGGATAAAGATATCTCATCTTTTTGCTGTTTTTCTAGGGGTACCCCAATGCTAGCACATAGCGATATTTACTTTTTTGATAAGGTTTTTGCATCATGTGGTTAATTCATTATTTTCGTGTCTTTCAGACGGGATTGCCAATTGAGCACTTTGAACGGGAAGGGTGTAAATGTCTAAATATATAGTAAGCCAGTTTCAAGATAACATTGGGCTGAACGGCTCTTTGGATGAAATTTGGGACGGTGTAAGCAATCAAATTTATCTTCCTGATGGCAGCAGTTTTGCGGTTATGGAGGGATCTTCCGTAACTTATTATAGGGCGCAGTATGGTGTGATAATACATCTGACAAGTGCCTCTATTTTTTTGGATTCTCCAAGGCGCTATGGCCTTTTTCACATAGAAGGCTTATACGCTGACGGAGAGGCTTATCGCTTTGAGCTGCACTAAACGATGAAAAAAACCGCCCTTCGGGGCGGTTTTTTTCATGTTGACCCGTAACAAAAGAATGTGTATACATCGGTTAGTACTAAATCTTTATTCACGTTTTTAAGGAGTAACCCAATGGATGTCTTTATATTCTTGGGGGCTTTATGCCTTGTCATGTATGTATTGCTTTATGTGGAAAAAAATGGCAAGGAAAACCATAAGTCTAAATATAGTGATGAGGAACAAGTTAATGAAAAAAATATTCTAACTTTTCGAGAGTGTTTACAAAATAGTAACCTTAATGATGAGCTTAGAGAAAAAAGAGATAAACATGTGAGTTTTTGTTTAGGAGATGCTTTAAATTCTTTCCAAAAAGATGTGGCAATGACTACCCGCTCTTTTTCTCGAGCAGATACAAGGTATTGTATTTGTGAAGTTGATAGGTTTTCTGATGTAGAACCTCAACTCACTTTGCAAGATATTGAAAAACACCCTGTATATAAAGACATTTTAAAAAAATGTAAAAAAATAGATATCTTCGTCACGTTGGATGATATGCCTTCTCAAGGGTATGTTAAACAAGAGCCTGGAGATGATGTCTATTCTGGTAGGCGTTTTATGCTAATTTTTGATGTATCAAAGCCCTATGAAGGTAGTTAAATCGACAATAAAACCGCCCTTCGGGGCGGTTTTTTAATATGAGAGAGTTACACGTTAAAGCTTTCCCCGCAGCCGCAGCGGCTTTTTTCATTCGGGTTAATAAATTCAAAGGCGCTTCTAAGTTTTTCTGTGACAAAATCCATGGTAGAACCGTACAGGTAGAGAGAGGCAGCTGGATCGAGGTAGACGATAACGCCATCTTGCTCAATTTTAATATCTTTATCGTCTGCTTTTTCTACGTAACTCAGTTCATAACCAAGGCCGTTGCAGCCTTTTTTATTGACGCTAATGCGTAGGGCAATTACGGTGCCTTCGGCTTTTGATACAATCTCTTTAAGCCTTTCGACAGCGGCGAGTGTGAGTGTAATGGGTGCTTTTGTATCAGTCATTTTTTTCTCCTAGAGAAGCCCAAGTTCAAGTTTAATATCATCACTAAGCATGTCTTTATGCCATGTGGGTTCCCAAACCATCGTGACGCTAACATCTGTGATACCATCTACTTTACGTACACCATCCTCAACATCTTTGGGGATTTGATCTGCCACTGGGCAGTTTGGGTTTGTGAGTGTCATATCTATATCTACCTTATTATGGCTATCGATACGAATATCGTAGATAAGTTTCAGGTCATATACGTTTACTGGTAGCTCGGGGTCAAACACGTTACGCAGGGCGTAGATAACGCGCTCTTTAAGCGGGCTAGACTCTGCTGGTTTTTTTTCAACTTCAGGCAGGCCTGTGAACTCAATTTTGACTTTACTCATACGCCTAACCTAGCATCTTTTGAGCTTTGTGCAGTGATGAAATAAGCTGGTCAATATCGTCTTCAGTTGTACTAAGGCCAATACTTGCACGAATGGTATGTTCTGTACCAAGTGCTTTCATAAGGGGCTGGGCGCAATGGTGCCCTGTACGGACGGCAACGTTGCATTTATCAAGAACCATAGCAACGTCACTGCTGTGGATGCCGTTTAAATTAAAAGAAAAGACGCCAATTTTATTTACAGCGCGGCTATAGAGCGTAAGGCCGTTAAAATTTATAAGTTCTGCTTCTAGCTTTTCTGATAACGCTTTTTCATGGGTTTCAATTACACCCCATCCGAGCGCATTTAAAAACTCAATAGAAGCAGCAAGGCCAACAGTGCCAACAATATTGGGTGTGCCTGCTTCAAATTTTGCAGGAGCTTTTGCAAAGGTAATATTATCAAATGCGACAGTTTCAATCATGTCACCGCCGCCTTGCCAAGGAGGCATTGCGTCTAGAAGCTCTTTTTTACCGTAGAGAACACCCGTGCCTGTAGGGCCATAATTTTTATGGCCTGTGAAAACGTAAAAATCGCTATCAATATCTACCATATTAAGTCTTATATGAGGTGCAGCTTGACTGCCGTCAATAACAGTTATTGCACCAGCATTATGCGCCTGTGAAACCATATCTTTAACAGAATTAATGGTGCCTAAAACATTAGAAACATGAGTAAAAGCGACAAGTTTAGGATTGTTCTCTAGAGCTTTTTCATAAGATTTCATATCAAGTGAGCCATCAGGTAGAAGCGAGGCATACTCTACTTTAGCACCAGCCTGTTTTGCAAGCATAACCCAAGGCACAATATTGGCATGGTGCTCCATTTCAGTGAGGAGAATGATGTCGCCAGCCTTAATATGCTGCGTACCCCAAGTATTGGCTATAAGGTTAATAGCTTCAGTGGCGCTGCGTGTAAATACAATATGATTTTCATCTGTACCAATAAAATTTGCAACGGTTCTTCGTGCATTTTCATAGGCTGTTGTAGATTCAGCAGAGAGCCTATATAGGCCGCGGTGCACATTGGCGTAAGATGATGTTTGGAAACGATTCATAACTTCAATAACGTGCTTCGGTTTTTGAGCGCTTGAGGCGCTGTCAAAATAAGCAAGAGCTTGGTTACTCTCGTTTTCAAAAATAGGGAAGTGGTGCTTAAAGCTTTCCACAGCGGCTACCCTTCGTATGTTGCCGCAAGCCATGCAGCAAAATGAGCGCGCCAAATTTTAGCTGTTGCATCATCGGGTATGCGTGTCAGCATCTCTTCAATAAAGCCTTCTACCAGTAGATTTTCAGCGTCCTTGCGTGGAACGCCACGTGCCATAAGATAGAAAAGAGATTCACTATCAAGCGTACCTACTGTTGCTCCATGTCCGCATTTTACATCGTCTGCATAAATTTCAAGTTCAGGTTTACTATCAGCGCGTGCGCGATCAGAGAGCAGTAGAGATTTGCAGCTCATTTCTGCATCTGTTTGCTGAGCTTGCTGTGCCACATAGAACTTACCTTGGAATACGCTTTGCCCCCGACCGCGGCATACATTACGAGAAAATACATTTGTATCACAGGAAGGATGATTGTGATTCATGTGGATTGTAAAGTCTTGTGTTTGTTTGCCATCTGCAAGGTTTGCAGCAGCAATATTGGTTTGAATATTTTTACCATTAAGATCAATATCTATGGTTTGTCGTCCCAGTGATCCACCAATATTCATGCCATAAATATTAAGCGCGCTGCCTTCTTCTGCTTGAATAAATGTATGGGATGTATGAGCGGTATCTTTGCGCTCGTTTTGCAGGTTCATAAGTGTAAGGCTTGCGTCATTTGCAATATGGATTTGAGTAAGAATATTGCTCCATGCTTCGCCAGCGCTATGGCTGTGGCTAGAAAGTGTAAGGCTGGCAGCTTCTGTAACCGCGATACAAAGGTGAGGGAAGTTCACTGACTCCTTGAGCATGCTGAAATTTTCTAAAACCAAGGTGGCTTCAACCTTCTTATCAACAAGAATAAAGAGGGGCGTGCTTTGGCTATGTGAGAGCGCGGCCAGGCTTTCATCTCTTTTTGAAAACTCCTGCGTACGCATGCTTTGCAAAATTGGGTGGGCTGAGGCTTCACGCTCTGCAAGAATCGTCACGCCATCTGGTACACTGCAAACTGTAGCGTGGCCATCAAAAAAACGAATGTCACTTTCGCCGCAAGACTGTTGGCTTGCGTGGCTAGCCTTTTGAAATGGCCATGTTGTGCGCATGATGTTATTTAAATTTGTGTAATGCCATTTCTCAATTTTAGGCGTAGGAATACCATTGTCTAAAAAGAGCTTAGCATTGGCAGATGTATCGTCTGCCAGAGTGCTTTTAAGTGTGTCAATCAGCGTCATTAGGCTGCATCCCCGATCACGGCGTCATAACCTTTTTCTTCAAGTTCAAGGGCAAGGTTTTTATCACCTGTTTTTTGAATTTTACCATCTGCGAGAATATGCACGACATCAGGTTCAATATAATCAAGAAGACGCTGGTAGTGCGTAATAACAAGAAAGCTACGAGAAGGATCTCGGAGCATGTTTACGCCTTCAGCCACCACTTTAAGGGCATCAATATCAAGGCCTGAATCTGTTTCATCAAGTACAGCAAAAGTTGGGCTTAGCACTTGCATCTGAAGGATTTCAAAACGTTTTTTCTCACCGCCTGAAAAACCAACGTTAACAGAACGTTTCAGGAAGTCATCTTTGATTTTAAGATTTTTCATGGCTGTTTTAACAATGCGAAGAAATTCTGCGCCGTCTAGTTCAGCTTCACCATTTGCCTTACGTTTAGCATTAAGGGCTGTACGTAGGAATGTCATGCTGTTTACACCAGGAATTTCTACAGGGTATTGGAAAGCAAGGAAGAGGCCAAGATGAGCACGTTCTTCAGGCTCCATTTCAAGTACGCTTTGCCCGTGGAAAAGAATATCACCTTCAGTAATTTCATAGCCATCCTTGCCAGAAATAACATTGGCAAGAGTACTCTTACCAGCACCGTTTGGGCCCATGATGGCATGAACTTCACCATTAGGAATAGTCAGGCTAAGGCCTTTGAGAATTTCTTTGTCATCCACGCGAGCGTGTAGGTTTTTGATTTCAATCATTGCTTTTTTCCTTATTACTAGCCAACGCTATTTTCAAGTGTAATTCCGAGAAGTTTTTGTGCTTCTACTGCAAATTCCATTGGAAGCTCCTGCAGAACATCTTTTGCAAACCCGTTCACAATCATACTCACAGCGTCCTCTTCTGTCATGCCGCGTTGGCGCAAATAGAACATTTGCTCTTCACTAATTTTAGAGGTTGTTGCTTCGTGCTCCACCTGTGCATCTGATGTTTTAACATCAATATAAGGCACGGTGTGAGCAGCGCAATTATTACCAATAAGCATACTGTCACATTGGGTGTAGTTACGCGCACCTTTAGCGCTATTCATAACAGCCACACGGCCACGGTAAGTGTTTTCTCCGCGCTCAGCGCTAATGCCTTTAGAGATGATGGTACTCTTGGTATTTTTACCAATGTGAATCATTTTACTCCCTGTATCAGCTTGCTGTTTGAGGCGCGTTACAGCAACGCTGAGGAACTTACCAGAGCTGCCGTCACCAGTTAGGATGCAAGACGGGTACTTCCAAGTGATGGCGCTCCCTGTCTCAACTTGTATCCAAGTTACTTTACTATTTTTACCGATACAGTCTGCACGTTTTGTTACAAAGTTATAAATTCCGCCTTTGCCTTCTTCATTGCCTGGGTACCAGTTTTGGACTGTAGAATATTTAATTTCGGCGTCATCAAGGGCAACAAGTTCTACTACCGCGGCGTGGAGCTGATTTTCGTCACGCATAGGCGCAGTGCAGCCTTCTAGATAGCTGACGTAACTGCCTTTATCGGCAATGATAAGTGTGCGCTCAAACTGACCTGTATTAAGGGCGTTGATACGGAAATATGTTGAGAGCTCCATAGGGCAGCGCACGCCTTCAGGGATGTAAACAAATGAACCATCTGTAAAGACGGCACCATTAAGAGCAGCGTAAGCATTGTCTGTTTGTGGAACGACGCTACCGAGATATTTTTGAATAAGCTCAGGGTGTTCTTGAATGGCTTCGCTAATTGGGCAAAAAATAACCCCCGCTTCTGCAAGTTTATCTTTAAACGTTGTTGCAACAGACACACTGTCAAAAACAGCGTCTACGGCAACGCCTGCAAGGATTTCTTGCTCATGAAGGGGAATGCCAAGTTTCTCATAAGTTCTAAGAAGTTCAGGATCAACCTCATCTAGGCTTTTAGGTCCATCTTCTTGGCTTTTAGGTGCTGCATAGTAATAAATATCATTAAAATCGATAGGCGGGTAATCAACCATCGCCCATTTTGGCTCTGCTTTGCTTTTCCAAATTTTATAAGATTTAAGGCGCCATTCAAGCATCCATTCAGGCTCGTTCTTTTTGGCGCTAATAAAGCGAATGATATCTTCATTAAGGCCCTTTGGGGCATATTCCATTTCGATATCAGTAGCAAAACCGTACTGATAATCGCCAGAAGTGGCTTCTTTAGAGCCGTAGGTATCGTTAGACATTGCAGGCATTATCTTTACATTCTTCATCAAATTCAACACGAACCAGCGGATTTGTTGGTTCAATAAATTGGCCAAGTGTTACCGCTTGTAGGGCTGTGCGTACAGCGTCATTTATCACGTGCCAACGATCTTTTGTTGGGCAGTGGCTATCCATAACACAAGTTGTTTGTGTGCGGTCAAGGCATGTGGTCATAGCAATAGGGCCATCAACAGCTTCAATAATTTCAGAGACATTAATCATGTTTGGGTTTTTAGCAAAGGTATAGCCACCATTAACACCACGTGTGGAGTTTAATAGACCAGCCTTTGAAAGCATCTTCATGAGTTTTCTTACAGTAGGAACCGTAAGGCCGCTTTTTTCTGCAACTGTAGTTGCTGTGTGATTTGCGAGAGGGTCCGCACCCATGAGAGTCATCATGACAACGGCATAATCTGACATCTTACTCAGCTTCATCATTGCAATTTACCCTGTTTATTTTGCACTCTTGTCCGCATATGTTCATATATATGGGACAATATTTGTTCTATATAGAAATGTTTTAAGGGGTTTTAGGCTGGAAGTCAAGCTTGTCAGCTTTGCTCAGCCTCTTTCCAATTGATCTTAAAGAGGCTGTGAATGCCATCAAATCCTTTGAATTCAACCCCAGTTGTTTCTTTTGCAGTATATCCGTAGCTCTTTGCTTCAAGCCAGGCTTCTGAAGACATTGCAATTTCTTCTCCATGAGTATTAGAAAGAACGCGAGCGGCCTTATTTACAGGTGTCCCAAAAAGGTCACCTCCGATGTGTACAGGCTCTCCATAGCTAATGCCGACACGTACTTCAAAGCGCTCAGATTCATGGGCAATGTTAAATTCATTAATTTTACGTTGTGCAACAATAGCAGCATCAAGGGCATCTTTAACAGACTGGAAGGATGCCATGATGCCATCTCCTGTGTGTTTAATTTCCCGTCCGCCAGTAACATGGAGGCCTTCGCGTACGGCATCGTTATGCGCGTTTAATATGCGCATCATCCAGTTATCTCCACGGTCCTGATGTGTGGATGTAAAATCTACAATATCTGTAAATAAAATGGCTGCGGCCGCATTGTGGCTTGCTGTGACATCTTGATGAGAGGACCAAGCTTCAAAAGCTTGGCTAACCTGCAAGTTAAGGGTTTCAGTATCCTTGCTAGCGCTGAATTTTTTAGAAAGTTGATACCCCATGTCGTACATGCTGGAATAACGAGGATAGGCAAGGTATTCAAGTATGTTTTTGTAGCAAGCGACAGTGCTTGCTTTGGGAATTGAGAATTTAGAGTCTTCAATGATATCGCTCGCCATTTCAATAAGTACAAGACGTTTGTAGTTTTGTGCCTGGTGGATATGTTCTATGACGCCAGAGCATAAAAGAATAATGCCAAGCGCAGATTCTTTTGGTGCTTCTTCTTGCTCTTCATTCCAAACCCCTTGTACGGCGGAATCTACAACATTTTGAATGTGATCTTTAATGCTTAAGTTGTCATTTTCCATATCAAGTGCTTCGGCAGAAGCTCCGATGTGCATTTTTGTAGCAACAATTTTAGCGACAGTTTCAATGGATGTGCTGGGGTCAAAATTTGCTATTTTAAATGCAATAAGTGCCGATACCGCTGTAAAAATAGCGCCAACAAGTGCTGAGGTAAGATCATTAAATACGTTGAGTAGAACCATAAAAATGGTAACGGCAATAATGAGAGATAGCATACTCACGCTCATGACAGAGTTAAGCTTGCTGTTGGTTTGGATTGGGTTTGGGGTGCTTGGGCTTGCGGCTTGTTTTGCAGGTTTGTTTTTCATGTTTGTTTGCATGCTTTGAACACGTAGGTTTTTTTTGCCTTCTTTAAGGCTTTTTACCACTGTGTCAAATGCTGGTTTTCCAGAAGATGTATAGCCGTATAAAACGCTCTTTGTTCTATCATCAATAACAACAACGCCAGTGTAGGCTTTTTCTTGCTTGTAGCGAATGGCATCTTGTACGGCTTTTTCTGACTCTCCCGGAGAGTAAGTAGAATGAATTTCCCAAGCGCCTTGTCTTAAAATGCAGAGGTCAATGCTCATACGTGTTGTTGTCCTTCTTCTTGCATCTTCTCTGCGGGAGTTTCAGCGTGTTGTTCTTTTGTCTGGTCTTTGTCGCTTACTGTATGAGCTCCTGTGTATGTTGTAAATTCATAAATGGGGAAGGCTGTCTCTTCGTTTAAATTAAATTGGAACCCGTGTTGCTCTGCAATATTTGCTATGCCCTTTGTTACAGCAATGCCAATATCACCCATTTCTTTATGGATCATATGTAGCTCTTCAATAGGAGGACCATGCAAACCTGACTGTGTTTGAATAGGAATACCGTGGCTTACGGCAACTCTAATATCAAAATGTCTACTTGCCACACGCCTGCAGAAATTTTGATGCATAAATTGAAGCTCCAGGGCGGCATGCATTGCAGCTTGGGGTGATGTGAAAATAAGGAGGGCGCCATCACCAGTTCCTTGGATATACTCTCCTTTTTGATGGACTGTTATTGTTTTTGTCATGCGGTTATGGGCATGTACAACATCTTTAACCCATTTTTCACCTTTTTCATTGCTTTGACCTGTGAAGTTCACAATGTCAGTAAGGAGAATAGAAATTGCTTTTAGATAAGGCAGTTTAGATAGTTTAGCTGTGTTTTTTTCTTCATCAACGTCAAAATATTTTTCAAGTTCGTTAGCTTCCCATGCGTTAAAAATACTGAGCAAGTCAATGCGCTGCTCCGTGTCGTTTAAAATGTTGGCTCCGTAGGCGCGGCCAATAAGATACATGAGGTTGTTTTTATGATCGCTGAGTATTCGATCTACGTGGAGTGCGCAGATAAAAGCTTGCTTATCAGAAAGGCCGAGTTGCTCAAGTGTATCTGCAATGACTTGATTGCCAAGCCCACCAGGGACGCCAACATGAGAGCAAAGTTTTCTACCAATACCGCAAATAAGAAGAATAGATGCAAGCTGTAGTGTGCCACGCATTGTGCTTTGTTCTGGTAGCCAGGCCAGCTGCTTGGCGCGTTCAATGGCTCCAAATAAGCTTTTTTGAATTTGAAGACGTATGCTTTCAAAATCATCATCATCTTCTGCAATGTTGTTCCAAAAAGCTGTGCCTGTATCTTGTGTGCTTTGTGATTTTTGTGGAGTTGAAGGGTTTGGAATATGTCCCCCTCCAATTTTGGGCAGGCTAGCCTTTGTATTTTTAAGAGCAGCGTTTTTCTTTTCGCGCTCTGGCGGTTGCATAAGAGGGCTGGAAGTGTTTTTATGCTCTTCCTTTGCTTTGAAAGGGTTTTTAGCAGAAATTTCGGCTTGAGGTTGTGGTGCCTTTGTCTCTTCATGTGTATCAGGTGCTTGTGCTGTATCGGGTATTTCCTCTTCATCTGGCACTGCCTCTTCAGAGGGGGGATTGGCATCCAATTTTTCTTCAAGTTGCGTTTCTAGAAGGCTTTCAAGAGTGCTTTCTTCTGTTTGTTGAGAAGCTGTTACCGGTTCACCTGATAAGGTTTGTTCATCTTGGGAGGTAACAGAAGTTGCACGGCTCTCTTTTTCTTGTGTTTTAGAGTGAGGGCTTTCTTTCACATGTTTTCCTGTAAGCAGATAAAACAGTGAATCGATAAGTTTTTCAAAAAAGCTTAGCTCATGAGTATCTTCTAATGCTGCGGCTACAGGTTTAGGTGTGTTCTCTACAGATGCTGACGTTGTTGTATGCTGAGAATTTTCAGGTTTAGCAGTTTTTTTAGGTTTTGTTTTTTGACGCATGGTCGGACGTTCAGCTTTTACACTTTTTCTAATATCATAGTATGTAGGCTTGGGAATATTTCTAAGTGTAATGTAATAAGCGATGTGCATTTTTTCTACAGAAAGCACAGCAACCGCCGCATACCCTGTTTGGATATTAGCAGCTTCTTTAATTGCGATACCTTCTTGAGAGGGAGGGTAAGTACTTATAAGGTCCCAATACCCCTCTCTTAATGCGCATAATTCTATTGACTCACTCATTATTATAACAGTTTATGAGATTATCCTTCTATACGGAATAAAAACTTGCTAAAGAGAGGGGGCTTGGGAGATTTATTTCTTGAAATGTGGTGATTAGGACACCATACTCTTATCTATGATGAAAAAGATTTTGATAATGACTTTTGTACTGGTGGGAGCGATGGCTTCTTCTCTGTACGCTGCTGAAAAAGAACAAAAGAATAAGATTCTTTTATTCTTAGATCCTTCGGAAACTACTATTGGAGGGATTTTTGAGTTTGTTCAGTACTGGACTTGGCATCCTGATATTGATGCCACTCTGGTAATGAAGGACCTTCCACAAGATGCACTTGACGATTTTAAAAAGCGAGTTATGGCGAGTGATGATGATGATCCTGTTGAGAATGCAAGGCTAGACCGTTGGTTTGACCAAGAGGAGCTTATTGAAAAAGCAGGTTATACAGAAAAAATTAGAGCCTTCTTGAAGGACTATGCACAGATGGAGTTTAAAAATATTTCTGAACCTGAGCGTGTAGAATCCAGACCTGAGCCTATTATGGACCAAGGAAATAGACTGGCTAAGAAATTTAGAGTGACAAGCCATCCATCTCTTATTGTTGTTGATGTGAAAACAAAACGTGTGACACGCTACCCTCTGCCAGGCAAGTTTTATCAGGCTGTAAAGGATTTGGATTACCTGTTAAATGTTGATGCAAAAGACCTTTTTGAAGATCAGGCATCTTCTGAATAAGTTTTAATTTTTTGTTCGACAGCACTGAGTCCATTTCTTCTGTTTGGGGAAATGGCTTCTTCAAGGCCTGTTTTCTTCATGAACTCTTCAGTGGAAATGTTTTTAATTTCAGTGCTTTCTTTGCCATTAAACAGGCAGAGTAAAACATATAAAATGCCTTTTACAATATGAGCGTCGCTGTCTGTCAAAAATGTGTGTTTATTTCCATTTAAGGTGTGAACGAGCCATACTTTACTTGTACATCCCTTTACAAGAGCCCCGTCTGTTTTAAGAGTTTCTGCCATAGGGGGAAGTTTTTTACCAAGATCAATAAGGTATGAGTACCGATCTTCCCAGTTATCAAATAGTTCAAAATTATCAATGAGTTGCTGCTCAGACTCAAGTATGGGCATGTGGCTGCTTTCTTATAAATGATATGTTTTAAATTATGAAGGTTTATAGAGAGCGTCAAGTTTTCTCTTTAAAAGTTGTTTTTATGTGCCGAAATTTTAAAAATTTGTTATAAATGTTTACCCAAGCACAATAATTAAGGTGCTCAAATAAAATTAAAAGATAGGTAAAGACGATGATTTCTCGTTTGGCTATGGTTGTTGCAGCCACTACACTTGCAGCATGCGGCGGCTCTGGAGTTGCCATGAATCAATCTGCGTTTGAAAAAGAACTTGTAGCAGATTATAAACCTCTTGCTGAGTACGAAGCCGTACAAGGCGATATTATTGACGCTCATTTTTACCGTAAACGTATTAAAGCGATTATGGTTGGTGAAACGCCAAACCCAACAATGGTGGATACGCGTAATCTCCCTCTTGAAAAAGTAGGCGAGCTTGCTGAAGGGCGTGCTCTTCTTGTGAAATACCTAGACAGCGGCGCTAAAAAGCGCGTGCCTGAGTGGGCAGCAGAAGCGCAAGCAAAGTTTGATTGCTGGGCTGAGCAGCAGGAAGAAAACTTCCAAAGCGAAGACATTAATGCATGTCGTGCTGATTTTTACGAAGCTATGCGTCATCTAGCACCTGCAAAAGTGGCAAAAGTTGTTCCTGTTCAGCACATGAAGAGTGCAGCAGCTGTTTACTTTGATCTTGATAGCAGCAAGCTAACTTCTGCAGCGCAGCGCGAGCTTAAAGTTGTTGCTGAAAAAATCAAAGGTATGGCGCCATCAAGCATTATGCTATCAGGCCATGCTGATACATCTGGTACAGCAATGCATAATGAGAAGCTTTCTGCAAGACGCGCAGAAACTGTAAGTGCATACCTAAGACAGCAAGGCGTTGATACAGAAATGTTCAAAGTAAACTTTGCGGGTGAAATGGACCTTCCAAAGCCAACAGCTGATAACACAGTTGAAGCGGCAAACCGCGTTGTGAACATTACGCTTATTAAATAAGCTTGCTCACTTGAAAAGGCCCTCATATATTGTGAGGGTCTTTTTATTTTAAATTATGGAGTTACGTTTATGAAGTATGTCATTATTTTTTCTGTTGGATTGTTTGTGGGTGTGGGGCTTTTCACTCTAGCTTTTCACTTTTTTCAAAATCCGGAAGTGAAGGATGATCTGCAACAGGTTGTAGATTATGCCAATAGCCGTAATGCGCCGCAACAGCAGGAAATTCATGTTGATGAAAATGTAGATTATAACCAAATGATCGGCGAGCTAACAGGAAGCATGGATGGTGCTTCGTCGTCACTTAATAGTGCGGTAGAATCTGCTCAAGATGACTTGCAAGGATTTGCAGGCCAGCTTCAAGGTGTACTTAAAGCATTTGAAAGCCTCATGGGGCAGTTTGAAAAAGATTCAGAACCTGTACGTCAAAACTTAGAAGAGCTTTCTAAGAATCTTGAACAGGCTTTAACGCCTATTGAGCAAACACAGTAATCAGTGCTGCAATTGCAATAATTTGAGGCAAACTAACAAGGGGTAGGAAGAGAGCAATCTTCCAGCTCTTTGTTGTATCTTTCAATATCATAATTTCTGTATAATCTGTAGATACGCCTGCCATGAGGAATGCAAAGGCATTACCTGGGGATTGAGCACGCGTTAGAATATCAGCAGCGACTGGCGTTGAGCCTTCAGAGCACACTTCAAGAACAGTTGCAAACAGCACGGTGAGTCCAAGGCCAAGGGCTGTAGGGCCGAAAAGCCCTGCAAACGTCTCAATAGGAAAGGCAGCGCGGAGCGTGCTTGCAAGCACGATTCCAAACAGGAGCCATTTAATGATAACGCGGCTACCGCTTTTTGCTTCCGATACAAATGTTTTCAGAAACTTTTTATCTGCATGAATGTATCTATGCAGATGTGCCATATCTTCCATAAGGTGGATAGGCTCATGCTTTTCTGGCGTAAATGGATTGGGTGGTAAAACGCCCTTTTTAACCAAGCGATCAAAAATAAGTCCAGTGATAATGCCAACCACCATAGAAAGGCCGATAAACATAAGTGTCCAGAAACCACCAATGAGCGACCAGAGGATAATGGTGAGTGAAAGAGAGTTCCAGGGGCTTGCGAGTAAAAAGGCCATGACCTGGCCAAGGCTTGCACCTTTTTGGTAAAGCTTTGCGCCAACCATCAGAATTCCGTGACTGCACATATCTAAGAGTACACCCGCAGATGTTGCGCGCATAATACCTGAAATTGATCCGCCATTGCCAAGTAGGTTGAGGACATATTTTTGTGGCACCATACCGATCAATCCGACAAATATTATTCCCATGACAACGCCCCACCACATTTGATGAACAAGGTGGTGTACGCCGTGTGCTGCTTCCATAAGGCGCGGGTAAGGTATGAGCGTTTCAGGGAAAACAACAGCAAGCGCATAAAGAACAGTAACAGCTATAAGTGAACCCCATAATAAAACATCAGGGCGTTTCTTTTGGGAGGTGCTATTGGCGCCGCAGCAGCTTGGTTTTGTAGGTTCTTTTGGCGGGCAACAACTGCTCATAGGCTTTAATCCGTTATTTGTTCTTCTTTAGTGTGTGGGTACATTTATAATGTAGCATGTTTCAAGAAAACTGCACAAAAAAACACACCCCAAATCAGGGGTGTGTTAAGTATCGGTTACTGGAGCTTAAACTCTACGGTGTTTGCCAGAGTTGCAGCTTCTTGATATTTTTTGCTGTTGAGGCGCGGTCCAATTTGGCAAATGACCCGTGCAGCCACAAGAGACCCTGTAAGCATGGCATAAGAGGTTTTGGTCAGATCAATGATAGGTTCTGTTGGGTCGTAAAGGCTTAAAAAGCCACCCAAAAAACCATCACCTGCACCATTGGTATCTAGCAATTTGCTCGGCAAAGGTGCTGTTGACATAGTTGCTGTTTGAATATCTTTAGGATTGTGATATTCACAGCCATCTTTACCTTTTGTCACCACGCGGGTGGTGTTTTCAATGCACTGTGCCAGCTCTTCATCGTGGCCTGCGCCGTTGATGAGAGCTTCAAGCTCTTCTTCGTTGGCAATGAGCAGGTCAATGCCATCTTCAATGTGCTGTGCAATGGTGTCATGGTGTTTGATGACCACGTTTTCAGCTGCAAGCGTGATGCAAATTTTGACGTTGTTTTCACGCGCCAGTTCAATTGCACGGTCTACGGCGTCTGTTTGATCAATGAAGAGGTAGCCCTCAATGACCAGCAGATCAGCGCCAATGATATCATCTGCAAAATCATCCACAATCTCTGCGGTGATGCGGGTGTTGTAAGGAAGGTTTACAAAGGTGCGCTGTCCATCAGGTGTGATGAGAACGTAGCCGGCCTGGCTGAGGACGTTATTACCAAAGTTAGTGATCTTTGTTTTAACGCCCACATCATGCATGCCTTTAGCAAAGGCCCTGCCCTGCGTATCGTCTGCAATGGAGGAGATGAGTGTAATATCCATACCGAGACAGCCTAGGGCATAGGCTGTATTGGCAAGAGAGCCGCCAGGCATGGATACTGCATGTGGAAAGATCTTTTCCAATTTGGCTTGAAGAGCAGGGCTGCCCGCTTGGTGGCTGCCACTTTTAAAGCCAAGGGTAGCCAGTGTGGCGTCATCAACTTCAGTAACAAGATCTGTGACTGCGTTGCCAAGGGCAGCAATTTTTAGTGGAGTTGTCATTTGAAACCTCATGAGGTTGGAGAAAAGACAAGTGAGATTAAATATTGTCTGCAATTTAGCGGTGTAAAGGGTGTATCGTCAAGGAAAAACCATTGGGAGAAATTCACCTTTATGATATGTTACAGATATGAATGTATTGAAACGTCTTACGGGCTCTTTTGGGGCAGGTTATTTGCTTTTTATGGCTGCTATGGCAGCGGCTTTGGTTGTGCCTCAATGGGGGCATCTTTCTGTTGGTATGCAGCAGGATAGCTTGCTGACTATTATAATGGTGCCATACATGGTAGGGCTGTTTTTGCTCGCTTCAACCTTGTTTCTGTTGAGCGCTTTTCAGAAACTCTCTTGGCTCAGCATTTCTGCAAGGCTTTTTGCTTTTGTGGCATCGGCTCTTGCTGGCAGTATTGTGCTCACAACAATTTGGGAAACACATCAGGTACTTGAAATTGGCCATTATGGTATGAGTAATATATATGAAGTCAGTATTCTTTTGCTGGCTGTAACTAGCTCTATTGGTTTGTACTTTGAAGGCAAAAAACGCTTTAAAGGATTTGCGCTATTTCTTGCGCCGCTTTGGATGATGCAGGCGCTGTTTATTGTTTGGCTATTGAGTATCAACCAAGTGGGTCATAAAGAGCTTTTACCTGCGCTTCAAAGCCAGTGGCTGCCATGGCATGTGCTTGCCAATTTTATTGGATACGGCAGCTTTTTTGTGGCAGCTGCGGCAGGCGCTATGCAAATTATGCGGAGCAAGGCCGATGCACGGGGTAAAGTATCAAGGCTCCCAGACGTAGAAACTTGTACAGATTTACACTATAAAGCCATACTGATTGGATTTCCTGTGTTTAGCCTTGCAGTACTGCTAGGCTGTGTTTGGGCTTATGAGGCTTGGGGCGGCTATTGGAGCTGGGACCCCAAAGAAACATGGGCTCTGATTGTATGGCTCATATATGGTGGTTATTTACATGCAAGATATACACACTTTGCACGCGGAAATGTGCTTGCATGGTGGACGATCATCGGGTTTATCGCTACACTCTTTTGTTACTTGGGTGTAAATATGTTTTTAGACGGTATGCATAGCTATGGAAAGCTAGGATAAGGAAAGAAATACACATGAAAAAAAGCTTAATACTTACTCTTTGCGCAGTCAGCCTTGCCGGCTGTTTTGCTGATCCGGAACCTGTTGAAAAAATTGGTACAGTAGAAAACCTATACAATGGCGGTATGGATGAGCTGAATGTAAAAGAGTGGGATAGCGCCATTAATACATTTGAAGAGCTTGAGCGCCAGCACCCGTACAGTGGTTGGGCAACGCGCGCGCAAATGATGGTAGCTTACGCTGAGTTTAGAAAAGGCAATATGGACGAAACTGTCCTAGCGGCTGAGCGCTTTATCCGCACCCACCCAGGACACGTAGATCTGCCTTACATGTTTTATCTTGTGGGACTTTCCCATTACCTTCGCATTAGCGATGTAAATCGCGATCAAGCTTTTACGGAGCAAGCACTGAATGCTTTTGAAGAGCTTGTGCGCCGCTATCCTGATAGTGAATATGCACAGGATGCAAAACTGAAAGTGACACTGTGTCAAGATCACCTTGCCGGTAAAGAAATGATGGTTGGCCGTTACTACCAAGGCCAAGGCCGCCACCTTGCAGCAATGAACCGCTTTAAAGAAGTCATTCAAAAATATGAGCGTTCTGCACAAACGCCGGAAGCTCTTTTCCGTATGACAGAAGCTTACCTTTCTATTGGTCTTCCAGAAGAAGCACAAAAGAGCGCATCTGTACTTGGTCATAACTTCAATGATTCGGACTGGTACGAAAAAGCTTATGGCCTTCTTGTAGAGAGAGACCTTGCAGAGAAGGGTGAAGAGCAAAGTTTCCTGAAGAGAATTTTCTAGGGAAGCCTCTTGTATGTTAACGCACCTCTCTATTGAGAACATTGGCCTTATAGAAAAGCAAGAACTTGATTTTTCTGCAGGTCTAACCACACTTACTGGTGAAACGGGTGCAGGTAAATCTATGCTTATGGATGCGCTTTCACTTGCCCTTGGTGAGCGTGCAGATTTTGGGCTTATTGCATCTGGCCATAAAAAAGCAGAAGTGACTGCGGTCTTTACAAAGCTTCCAGAGTCTGTGATGACTTTGCTTGGTGAAATGGGCGTTGAGGCTGAGGGCGAGCTTATTTTACGCCGACAGCTTAAAGGGGATAAGTCTAGCTCAGCTTGGGCCAATGGTGTGCGTGTTACACAAAGCCAGCTTCAATCTCTTGGCGAATTTCTTTTAGATCTTCATGGTCAGCATGATAGTACACGGTTGCTTTCAAGTGCAGCTCACCTTGATATTTTGGATATGTTTGCAGGTCATCCAAAGCAGTTGGTTGCTTTAAAGGCATCCCACGCTTCATACCTTCAGGCTCAAAAAGATCTTGAAGCCGCAAGAACGCGTATTACCAATCGTGAGCAGGAGCAAGAGCTTCTTACTGCTTACGTGACAGAACTAGAAAGCCTTGCGCCAAAAACTGGTGAAGAAAATACGCTCATGCAGGAGCGCAGCATGCTGATGGCTGCAGAGAGTATGGGTAGTGCCCTCAGCGATGCATCTGGTGTGCTTGGTGACGCGGCTGTGCCAGCACTTTCACAGGCTGATACTTTGCTTTCTGGCGTAAACGGTGTTGAGGGCGAAGAATGGGAAACGCTTATAGAACGTATGAGTTCTCTTCATGCGGAGGCAGATGATGTGATGCGTGATTTATCGCGCCTTGCAGAGCGAAGCGAGCCAAACCCTGCGCGGCTAGAAGAAGTCGATGACCGCCTGCATGCACTGCGTAGCCTGGCGCGTAAGCACAGGGTGGAGGTAAAAGACCTTGAGGAGCTTCTTCCCAAACTTCAGGCAGATCTTAATGGTCTTGAAACGCTTGGTCAGGACATTGCATCCCTTGAGCAAAAGGTTGAAAAAACTTTTGATGCGTTTGAAGATCAGTGTAGAAAGCGCAGTACGATTCGCGGTGTTTCAGGGCAAAAACTCTCTGCTGAAGTTGAGCATTCGCTCCAAGATTTAAATATGAAGGGCAGTCGTTTTGCTGTTGAGCTTGAACGTATGGATTCTGCTCAGTGGAATGCTAAGGGATCTGACAAAGTTACTTTTGTTTTATCTACTGCGCCTCAATCTCCTATGCAGCCTTTGTCTAAGGTAGCATCAGGCGGTGAAATGTCTCGCCTCATGCTTGCACTTAAAAAAGTATTCTATGCAAACCTGCCATCAATGACGCTTATTTTAGATGAAATTGATACAGGTATTGGCGGGGCAACGGCTGATAAGGTTGGCGATGCTATGAAGCAAATGGGCGGGCAGCATCAAATTTTAACAATTACTCACCAGCCGCAAGCTGCCAGTAAGGCAGATACGCATTTATATATTGAAAAATCTGACGCTACAGGCCGTATGGTAACCTCTGTGCGTGCACTAAACCAAAAAGAGCGCATTGATGAGCTTGCGCGTATGCTCTCTGGCGCTGAAGTCACATCTGAAGCAAAAAAGGCAGCTGAAAAGCTATTGAGTGCTGGCTAAAATGGACTTGTTTGACGCGGCTGAAATTTCTCCAGAAGATATGCAAAAAATAAAAAAACGTATTGATGATTTGCGTTTTGAGATTACGCGTCATAATGCGCTTTATCATACAGAGGACGCCCCAGAAGTTTCGGATGCAGAATATGACGCCCTTGTAAAAAATCTTGAAAATCTTGAAGAAAAGCACCCGCACTTTAAAAGTAAAAACAGCCCAACGCAAAAAGCAGGTGCGGCCCCTAAGCGCGGATTTGAAACCGCAGCTCACAAGGTAGCCATGCTCTCTCTTTCTAATGCTTTTAGCGATGAAGATATGAAAGAGTTTGTATTGCGCATTCAGCGCTATTTAGGCGTAGATACATTTATTCCGCTATATGGTGAACTTAAGATTGATGGTGCGTCTTGCGCGCTGCATTATGAGAATGGGAAGCTCGTTAAAGCGCTTACGCGCGGGGATGGAAAAGTGGGTGAAGTGATTACGGAAAATGTGATGACCATTACAGATATTCCTAAAGAGTTGCCTGAAGGCTTCCCGCAAAATATTGAGGTACGCGGCGAGATTTATATGCGTGGTGATGATTTTGAAGAGCTCAATAGAAAGCAAGCTGAAGCCGATAAAAAAGTTTTTGCCAACGCGCGTAACGCAGCGGCAGGTTCGCTCAGGCAACTGGATAGTAAAATTACTGCGGAGCGTCCGCTTAAGTTTTTTGCCTATAGCCTCATTGGTAAGAGTGATGCCTATGCAAGCCATTCAGGAGAGATGAAGCTTTTAGGTGAGGCTGGTTTTGCGCTGCCGCCAGAGGCGGAGCTGATTAAGAGTGAAGAAACTTTATATGGGCACTATAAGCGTATATCAGAAAAGCGTCAGAGTCTTGCCTTTGGGATCGATGGCCTTGTTTACAAGGTTGATGATCTTAAGTTTCAGGAGCGTCTTGGCTTTGTTGCGAAAGCACCGCGCTGGGCGATTGCACGAAAATTCCCAGCAGAGCAAGTGACGACAATTTTAAAAGACATTGAAATTCAGGTAGGCCGTACAGGTGTGCTTACACCCCGCGCTGTGCTTGAGCCTGCACATGTAGGCGGCGTTATGGTCAGTCATGCAACCCTTCATAATGAAGACTATGTAAAAGATTTAGATATTCGTATTGGAGATACCGTATTTATTGAGCGGGCAGGGGATGTAATCCCCAAAGTGCGTTCTGTGGTGGAAGCCAAGCGGCCAGATGATGCGATGGCCTTTAAAATGCCAAAAACATGCCCAGTTTGCGCGAGTCATGCTGTACGCCCAGAGGGCGAAGCTGCAACGCGCTGCATGAATCACCTCAATTGCCCTGCCCAAGTAGAGGCAGGCATTATTTATGCGGCATCTAAGGGTGTGTTTGATATTGATGGCCTTGGTGAAAAGCAAATTCAGCTATTTATGGAAAAAGGTTGGCTGAAGCAAGTTCCTGATATTTTTTGGTTAAAAAACCATGAGCATGAGATGAGACACCTTGATGGTTTTGGTGATAAGTCAGTTGATAAGCTAATGGCTTCCATTGAAAGCTCACGTACAATTGACATGCCGCGCTTTGTTGCAGGTCTTGGTATTCCAATGGTGGGCGTTCAGGTCGCGACACTTATGGCTGAAGCGTATGGATCATGGGCAGAGCTTCAATCTATTATGAAAGAGGGCGCAGGGAAGCTCGGATCAATTGATGGTATTGGTCCTAAAATTATTGAGAATATCCATTTATTTATGGATGAACCTCATAATGTGGCGCTGCTAGATGCTTACGCTGAAGCTGGCGTGATCGTTGAAAGTTACATTGCACCAGACCGCATAGAAAGTGAGCTTACTGGTAAAACAGTGGTGATTACAGGGACGCTTACCAGTATGACCCGTACAGAGGCCAAAGCACGTCTCCAAGCTATGGGCGCTAAAGTAAGCGGGGCAATTAGTGCTTCAACAGACGTATTGATTGCAGGCGAAAAGGCTGGCTCTAAACTTAAAAAAGCAGAAAGCCTTGGCGTAGAAGTTTGGAATGAAGATAAGCTGGAAGCTTTCTTAAATTATGGCTAATGCTCAGTCATATATGATCTGCTCAACCCCGCGCACGGGAAGTACGCTTTTATGCTCACTTCTTAAATCATCAGGGATTGCTGGAACTCCTCACTCTTATTTTAGAAGGCAAGATATTGAGCGTTACGCGCACGCGTATGGAATTGAAAACTTAGATTCTATAGAGAACTATAAAGCTTACGCAAAAGCTTCTATTCAAAAGACATCCACAGAAAACGGTATTTATGGTGTTCGTGTGATGTGGGGTACATTAGATGAAATGGTCGCTGGTTTTGAGGGGAAGGGAGCTGATAGAGAAATTTTAGAATCTGTTTTTGGTGCTATGAAATATGTGTACTTAAAGAGGGAAGATACTATAGCGCAAGCTGTTTCTCTTTTAAAAGCGTTGCAATCAGATATTTGGCATGTTGAGAGCAGAGCGGTGAAGGCCCAAGATGAGGTGATTTATTGTTATGATTTCGATAAATTAAAAGAACTTGTTTCTGAAATGGAGGCACATAACCTTGCATGGGAAACATGGTTCAAAGAAAATAACATTGAGCCGTATCGTATTGTTTATGAAGAGTATGAGAAAAGTCCAATTCTTGAAACAGAAAAGGTTTTGAAACAGCTTGGGTTGAGTTATGAGCTTTCTGAACTAAAAGCAGTGAATAAAAAACTATCTGATGCAGTAAGTGTGGAATGGATTGAGAGATATAAACAAGACATTAGAAACTAAAAAGAGGCCCGAAGGCCTCTTTTTGTTGTGATCGATTTAGGAAAGTTTTTTTGCCACGTAATCTACGCAGCCCAGCTTTTCCAAAAATCCCATCACCTCTCGAATTTTTTTTCGCTTGTAGGCTTTGAGCGCACAGTCTGAAGTGTAGTCGTGGATTGACGATTCCAGCCTTGCTTTCACAATGCAGTAACCGAGAATCTCTTGCTGAGAATTTTCATCGAGCGCTTCAAACGCACTCTGGTATTTGAAAAGACTTCCACTAACCATCGTCTTTACTCCTTTGTGAGTAGTTCTTTGAGGATGGCTTTTGCTACTTTGTAGTAGCGTAAGCCTTTTCAATCACATCTTTGCCGTTAATGCTGTGGCAGCAAAGGATGTTGGCAATGAGCTGCTGCGCATTAAAGCGGCGCTGGTAATGTGCCATGATAATTTCAACGATGCTGAGGTCACGGCCAGACTGGGCGCAAGCCCAAACCGCTTCTTTTGTGACAGATTCAGCAAATTTTGAGTTGGTTTCAGCTTCGGCCACGTAGGGGGCCATCCAGTTTTTTTGTTCAGGTGTAATCATGTGAAAAAACCTTTAAAAGGAAAGAGAGAAGGGAGTATAAATATGTATATAGGAAGAGATGTGAATGAATTCAAGGGAGGCATAAAACAAAAATGGAGGTGCCTAATCCTGCCCAATGGAAAAGGTCACCTCCGTCGATACGGGTTGTGTAATAGAACGAGCTTCCCTCTTACGACTTTTATTATTATTATGTCGCGTGCTCAGTTCCATATCAGAAATTAGCAACTATTTGTTATTTTTGTTTCTGCTAACTCAGTCAAAGTTTGTACTGTAAAAAGGTAATGATGAACTTTGTCCATCAAGGGTATATATAGTGTAAAAAACTATACGGAAAGGGGCAATCAAAAAAGAGTAAAAAAGATGTTTTTTACCACAATATATTGAATACACAGGGTGGCTGTGGCATACGGAGCACTATATATAGTGGTATGCAATATGAGTATCCTGTGGATAAAATACGCATTTTGGGTGTTTGTTGTGGGGATAAGTTGAACTTGTGGTTAAGAATCAATTGGTTCTTTGTTTGGACCTTCCTGCATGTGTAAAACACGCTGAGGGAATGGAATTTCAATACCGTCTTGTTTGAAGCGTTTCCAAATATCCATAAACACCATGCCTTTGATATTAGAGATGCCTTCTTCAGGGTCTACAATCCAAAAGCGAAGTGTGAAGTTTACGCTACTATCTGCAAAAGCTGTAATGAAGCAGGCAGGGTTTGGCGTAGTGAGAACGCGCGGGTTCTCTTTTATTGTCTCTAGGAGTATTTCTCTGACCTTTTCCATGTTGCAGTCATAAGAAACACCAACTTCAACTTCGAGACGAACCTTACGGTTATTGTAACTCCAGTTGACTACTTCGTATGTCATTAGGTTTTCATTTGGAATCAGAACTTCTGTGCCATCACGTTTACGCATAACAACGTAACGAGCACGCAGCGCAATGATCTGACCAAGATGTTCACCAATGGTGAGAACGTCCCCCGGTTTAACGGATTTATCAGTGACGAGAATAATGCCACTTATGAAGTTGGAGACAATTTTTTGTAAACCAAAACCAATACCAATACCAAGAGCACCACCAAAAAAGGCAAACATAGAGAGGTCAATACCCACAAGGTTTAGGGTAATGAGAGAGCCAAACACAATACCCATGATATTTACCATTTTGGTAATCAGAGTTCTGGCACTTGGAGTTATATTAAGCGTTCTTTGCATGAAGGTATCAACCAGCTGCGTAAATGTAGAGACACCCCAAATCAAAAGAACAAAAATTCCACTGACTTTAATAATACTCCAAAGGGATAGCTTGGCCTCTCCTGCGGTAAAGCTAGCGCTATCTAAAAAGCCGATGATAGGGTCAAGCTTGTCTGTCACCATGAGGGCAAGCATAGCCCAAAGCGCAAGTATAATAGCGCGTTTGAATGTTGGGTTAAGCGTGCTGCTCTTAAAGAAGCTAGGAATGAGCCATGCTGCTGTTCCCATAATTGTAATGTCAATATAAACAACATCTTGACTTAGCGCTGCAGCACCTGTGCGGCAAAATGCGAGCAAAATAAGGAATGATATAAGCTTGATTTGGCCGCTAATAGAGGCTTCAATTATGGGCCATCTGCTTAGCAGGGCCCTAAATGGACTAAACACAATTTTTCGAGCAATGAGGAACATGGATAGAATGATCAAAAGCTGAAGTGCTATTGGAATAAGTGAAAGAATCGTTTCTTGGTGCTCTTGCCAAAAATCAGACTTCACGGCAAAGCGTCGCCATTGCATATCTACATCTTTGATAAAGCTATTCCAGATTTCCATGTAAATAAGTATGACAGAACTTTTTAAAAACACCAAACCCTGCCTTTGAAAAAGCAGGGTCTGAAAAATCGATTATTCTGTGTTGTAGCGTTCGCCGATAAGGCGGATTACTTTAGGATCTTGCGCTTTGTAGTGTTCAAGCTGGATAATCCATTTTCCAATTTCTTTTCCCATCATTTGATGGGTTTCACCTATCATGTTGTTGCGCGCTTGCTGCGGAATGTCCAGGCTGTTCACAAGAGACGTGAACTGGGTAAGGAAGTAAGGTTTGTTGCCGGCAGGATCGCTTAATGGTCGCGGTGAGGGTGTTTGAGGTAGCATGTTTAAAGACTCCTAAAAAGAGAGGGGAAACGGAAGACATATATAAATCTTCTTGAACCTACCTTTCCATGAAGCGTCTGTCAAATCAAAAGCCCCTCCTTTAAAAAGAGGGGCTTTGAAAGAGAAAGTCTGCTTTATGCAGCTTTAGCGCCTTCGAGAACTTCTTGCAGTTCACCGTCCCCATACATTTCTGTGCAGATGTCGCATCCGCCAATAAATTCGCCATTTACGTAAAGTTGAGGAATTGTTGGCCAGTTTGAAAATTCTTTAATGCCTTCGCGTACACCATCATCATCAAGCACGTTAAAGCTTGTAAATTCAGCGCCGCAGAGGTTCATGATTTTTACCACTTGCGCGCTAAATCCGCACATTGGCATGTCTTTTTCGCCCTTCATGAAAAGCATGATTGGGTTTTCTTTGATCATTGTTTCGATCTGTGTTTTTGCGTCCATAATTTTAAATCCTTAAATTAAGAAAGTTCAATGCCGCGCTCTTTGGCTTGCGCTGGCGTAAGGGTTGTAAGGCCGAGAGCATGAAGAGGGCCATCAAAAGCATTACCAAGTGCTGCGTACACATCACGGTGGCGCGCTACGCGCGTTTTACCTTCAAAGCTATCACACACAACAACAGCACTAAAGTGCACGTCGTCTGGGCTTTCTACTTGAATCCAAGCCTCTGGCAATGCAGAGGTTAAAGAGTTCTTTACATCGTCTACTGTCATCATCATGAAGTTAATGTAAGAGAAATTTAAGGAAAAGACAAGCTGTTACAGTTTACCATTCTCTGCAAAGCTGTAATGACCTTTTTTGCCAATAATCAGATGATCGTGGAGGGTAATGTCCATAATCATGCCAGCCTGTGCAATGCGCATGGTCACTTCTTCGTCTTCTGGGCTTGGCGATGTGTCTCCGCTCGGGTGATTATGGGCGATGATAAGAGCTGATGCGCCATGGGCCAGTGCCTTACGAATCACTTCTTTAGGGTAAACCGCAGAGCCTGTTGTTGATCCTTTAAAGAGCGTTTCATCTGCGATAAGGCCATTTTTAGCATCAAAGAATAAGGCATGGAATTCTTCATGCTTTAGACTATCCATGCGGGAGTGAAGGTATTGAATTACTGCGTCAAGATTATTCATGTGGGGTTTTTCTTGCAGCTTTGATTTGCTGGTATGAACCCCAAGAGCGCTGCATAAAATAAGAAGGGCGGCTACGTGGTCGCCGATGCCATCTACTTCAGTCAGTTCGTGTTTTTCAGCTTCAAATACTTTAGCAAGAGATCCAAAATGCAAAATAAGGCCTTTGGCAATAGGTTTAACGTCTCGGCGCGGAATAGCGTAAGTGAGGAGAAGCTCTAAAAGCTCGTAATCCGCAAGGCCGTCGACGCCAAGGGAGGCGAAACGATCCTTCAGGCGCGCGCGGTGGCCTTCAAAATGGCTTTTTTGTTCTTTGACTTTAAGAGGTTTCATAGCATTTAAAATACATAGCCTTGCACTTAAACGCAACCTAAACGGTTACTGAAATAATAGGGGGAAGTAGAAAAGAAAATCCCCGCTACATGAGCGGGATTTTTTTAAAGGTCTAAATTATCTGTATAACCCTCAGGCGATTTGGTCAGAATATCAGACCCGCCCTCAGTCACGGCAATGGTGTGCTCGTATTGGGCGCTATTTTTGCGGTCTTTGGTGCGCACAGTCCAGTCATCTTCCATAACTTCGCCATCAAATGTGCCAATGTTAATCATCGGTTCAATGGTGAATGTTGAACCTTTACGCAAGCGGATATGTTGGCGCGGGTCGCCGCTGTAGTAGTGAAGCACCATCGGGTCTTCATGGAAAACGCGCCCAAGGCCATGGCCGCAATAATCGCGGACAACGCCATAACCAAGTGCCTCAGCTTTAGTTTGAATTGTTTTCCCGATTTCATCAAGGAAACTACCACTTTTAACAGTATCAATGGCGTCCATCATGCAGGTATATGCCGTGCGCATAAGGAGGCGATTCTCTTCGCTCACATCTCCAACAGGATACATGCGAGAGGTATCGCCGTGATAGCCATCAAGAATAGCCGTGACATCTACATTGATGATATCGCCATCCTTTAAAATATCTTTTTCAGAAGGGATGCCGTGGCAAATGACATCGTTGATGCTGGTGCAGCAAGATTTAGGGAAGCCTCTATACCCAAGTGTTGCAGGCACAGCATTATGTTTGATCATGAATTCATGGCAAAGCTGATCAATTTTCTCAGTGCTAATACCCGGCTTAATATGCGGGGTGATCATATCCAGCGTACGTGCGGCAAGTTCGCTTGCTGCTGCCATTTTTTTGAGTTCTACACTGTTCTTTGGTTTGATGCGCACAATATTTAAACCTTAATTGGAATTTCTTTATCAATAATAATTTCGTTTGGGCTGATGCGTACCTTCATGCAAACTGCCTCAACACCTTCTTTTAACACAGACCTAAAGGTTTCGCCATACACCTTATCAATCTCATCAGCCACGCTAAATTCTTCACAGTCTGCACGGTTGCAGAGAAATACCATTACAGAGCGGTGCCCTTGTTTTACCATCTCAGCAAGTTCAAGCAGGTGTTTTGTGCCACGACTTGTGACTGAATCTGGGAAGAGAGCGGTTTTGCCTTCTGCAAGGGTTGTGTTTTTAACTTCCACATAGCATTTAGGTTTACCTTTAGATTCAAGCAGCAAATCAATGCGGCTATTCTCGCCATATTTTACTTCACGCCTGATATTTGAATAACCAAGAAGCGCAGGAATCAAATCTTTTTCAACGCCCTCTTCAACAACCTTATTGGGTAGAGACGTGTTTACGCCCACAAGGCTTGTGCCTGCATCAATCATCTCAAAAGTGTATTTAAGTTTACGCTTCGGGTCGTCGTTTGGGGTTAAGTAAACAGGCGCACCCTCAAGGATAAGTCCCTTCATGGAGCCTGTATTGGGGCAGTGCGCCACAATAGTTTCACCATTTTCAAGCTTTGCATCTACAAAAAAACGCTTATAGCGCTTAATGAAGGTGCCTTTAATGAGCTGCGTTGTAAATTCCATGAAAACAATGTAATGCGCACAGCTTGCAAGGTCTAGAAAAATTCTCTATAAAGAAGAAAGTTCTGATATCTTATGTCTATCTTTTACAAATATTATGAGAGGAAAGCGAATATGCAAAATCCTGATCTTAAAAATTACCGCCCCGGCGCCATTGCTGTTTTATTTGATGATAACGGCCATGTGTTTGTTGCTGAACGTGCAGATAGCCCTGGTTCTTGGCAGTTACCGCAAGGCGGCGTTGACGTGGGCGAAGATGCTTATGACGCTGTGGTGCGTGAACTGTTTGAAGAAACCTCTGTTGTTGAAACTGACCTTGTTCAACTGGGGGCATCCGACTTTTGGACCTCTTACGATTGGCCTGCTGACTTTAAAGAACGCATGCTGAAGCGCAAGCCTGAGTGCGCGCACCTGAAAGGCGCTTGCCACCAATGGTTCTTTTTCCGTTATACAGGCGATAAAGACGCGATTGATGTGACCACGGCGCAGGACAAAGAATTCCGTGCCAGCAATTGGGTGAAGCCTGAAGATATTATGAAGGATGTTGATCCCATGCGCCGCGATGGCTACGTAAAAGCCTTTGCCTTTTGGAACAGCCGTAAAGGTTAAGCGAAAAAAGCCTCTGTATTTTACGGAGGCTTTTTGTTTTTTAATCATCTGTTTGACAGCAGAAACCCTATTGCGTAAATTGGGGTGAAATTTACATCTTTCCGTTACGTTTTTTCTCGGGAGTTTTTTCTATGATGATTCTTATTCTTTTTATTCTAGCCCTTGGGCTTTTTTCTGGTTGGCTGATTTGGGGGAACGGCATTGCTGTTCTGAAAAACCCTCATCAAGGCTTGTATTGGATTTTGCCTGTTTTCGGTTTAATGAGTGGTTTGGCGCTGACACTTTCTGTGATTTCTTCTCGTGATAGCTGGGATGAGGCCATTATTTTCATTGTGCTTGGTGGTGGTTTTTGGATCCCTTTAACATTGATTATCCCTTTTATTGGCCATAAGTTAAAGCCAAATTATATATGGGGATGGGTAGGTTCCATTATTGGTCTGCCTGCTGGATATGTGATTGGCACTTTGATTGGTGCTGTCTTGTCTTTTATTTTTGGAAGCGGATTTTAATCGACGTACAAAAAGCCTCTGAATTTCAGGGGCTTTTTGCATATATATTTGACATAGTTAATTATGTTGTATACTTGTTGTGGTGATTGATATCTTTTCTTCACATTTTCTCAGGAGTTTATCTCATGAAATATTGGATTATGCCGATTATTGGCGTTGTCGCTTCCGTTGCCTTGCTGGTTTATGTTTTTGCATCATCTTCTGATACTGCAAATATGCAGGGCTTGCTTTTGATTGTGCCTGCATTTTATTTATGGCCAACAATTATTTTGACTTTGATTTTGTTGGTTTGGCATCGTTTCAAGCCTAATGATACCCTAAAATGGTTTGCATCATTCTTTGGGATGTTTGCCGCACTTTCTTTAAGTTGCCTAGCCCTTATGCTCTTGGCCGTTTTTGAGATGATTTCTCATGTGGGCGCATTTTAATACAATCGAAAAAGCCCTCCGTAAAGGAGGGCTTTTTGTATGCTTTATGAAAAATTACTTTTTCTTAGCAGGGGCTTTTTTAGTTGCTGGCTTTTTAGCAGGCGCCTTCTTGGCAACGGGCTTCTTAGTAGCCACTTTTTTAGGCGCTGCTTTTTTAACTGCAGGTTTAGCAATAGGCTTTGCAGCAGTTTTGCTAGACGCTGGCTTTGCTGCCGCTTTTTGAGAGGCTTCAGTCATGCCAGCTAGCTTTTCCATAGCAACGGCTGTACGCTCAGAATTTTCTTTAATATCCATCATCATGAACAGAATTCCGAATGTGAATGCAAAAGCAACAAAGGCGATAGCAGCTGTCACAACAGCAGAAATAAAGCCGACAATAAAGCCGCCAGTTGTAACCCATGTTCCAAAGAAGATAAGGATAAGGGCACCTGCAACCAGTACGCCGCTGAGTGTTTCAAGTACTGTGAATAGCAGCTCACGGATACATTTATTTTGTTCTTTAATTTGGTCAAGCATGGGTTTGCCCTTTCCTTGTTTTTATATGTGTTTAATAGCTACGTACTGCAGGCGCGTATTTAGGGTTACCTGTTGTACGTACTTCTTCGTAGTCTAGCTCAATACCATTTTTGTTGTGGTTCCAGCTTGCAATAGAGTGTTTCATCCAGTTTTCATCATCACGATCTGGGTACTCTTCACGTGTATGTGCACCGCGAGATTCTTTACGTGCAATAGCGCTTTCAACAGTACCTTCTGCAAGGATAATAAGGTTACCAAGCTCAATTGTTGTAAGGAGATCCGTGTTGAATTCATCTGCTTTATCGTCCACGTAAACTTTTTCAAAATCACTCTTGGCTTTTTCTACAGATTTACGTGCTTTAAGAAGCGTTTTTTCCTCACGGAAAACGTTGCAGTACATATCAAGGTCTTTTGTCAGCTTCTCACGAATATCATGCGCGCGCACGCCGCCTTCTTTTTTGCGAGCTTTCAGGTTCGCTACATCGCGCTGGACGTTTGCAAGATCAGATGTATCAGTTGCTGGTTGCGCTTTGCCTTCTTCAGTCATGTAGCGCACCATTTCTTTTCCGGTAATTTTACCAAACACAATACCTTCAAGCAGAGAATTAGCCCCAAGGCGGTTTGAGCCGTGTACGCTCACACAAGCAGCTTCACCTGCAGCAAAGAGGCCAGGGAGGTAGTTGCTCATGCCAAGTTTATCTGTGCGGATACCGCCCATTGTGTAGTGGCATGTTGGCTTAACTGGAATTGGCGCATCAATGGGATCAACGCCTTCAAAATCAATTGAAAGCTGACGAATTTGTGGCAGACGCTCAAGGATGAGCTCTTTACCAAGGTGGCGTACATCCAGGAAAATAGCGCCGTCTTCGCCATTACCGTTCATAATTTCCATCATTTCAGAGCGAGAAACAACATCGCGTGAAGCTAGTTCAAGCTTATTAGGTGCGTACTTCTGCATAAAGCGTTTACCGTCTTTGCCAATCAGGTAAGCCCCTTCACCACGTACACCCTCACTAATGAGGATACCTGATGATTTAAGCCCCGTTGGGTGGAACTGAACAAATTCAAGATCAGCGGCAGGTGCACCTGCTTTCATGGCAAGGGCAATCCCATCACCAGTGTTGATCATGGCGTTTGTATTAGAGTGGAACAGGCGGCCATAGCCACCAGTTGCAATCAGAATAGACTTAGAGGCGAATTGCTCAATTTTACCTGTTGCGATGTTTACAGCAATAGCGCCAGATGCGCGGCCGCTTTTTTTATCTACGGTAATTTCAAGAAGGTGGTATTCGTCAAAAACTTGTACGCCGTTTTTAATAGATTGCTCCCAAAGTGTGTGAAGCATAGCATGGCCTGTACGGTCAGCTGCGTAAGCTGTACGTGGGAAGCTTGCTCCGCCAAAGGCGCGCTGTGCAATCGAACCATCGTCTTCGCGTGAGAATGGGCAGCCCATGTCGTCAAGGTCGAGTACGGCTTGAGGCGCTTCTTTACACATAATGTCGATTGAGTCTTGGTCACCAAGGTAGTCAGATCCCTTTACCGTATCGTAGGCATGATCTTCCCAGTTATCTTGTTTGTTAATTGCGGCATTTACACCGCCCTGGGCTGCGCAAGAGTGAGAACGAAGTGGGTGAACTTTAGTGATAACGGCAACGCTGAGACCAGCTGTGATGCCTTCAAATGCAGCGCGAAGACCCGCAAGGCCAGCGCCGACAATCAACATGTCATGCTTATGCATAAGGTATATGCCTTCTTGTTTTTATAATTTTTATGAAGTGTATCTTACACGTCTTTATAAACAGTCTCAAGCATGGTTTTCTTTCTTTGTTTAAACAGATGAAGTGCAGTATAGTAGAGCCCATGAAGAAATGTGTTTACGTATGTATGGGTATCACGCTTTGCATGGCTGCAAACGCGTATGCTGCGGATAGAACAACGGTTAAGAAGCGTGTGGGCGTAGAGCGTCAACCTAACCCTTTTGAAGCGTACCTTGGTCGTCCTATTGGTTATGATACAGATGGGTATGGACTTTATAGTACAGACCGTATTGAGCAACTTGTCCGCGGGGCGGCAGAAAAAGCAAAAGCAAGTTGTAATGGTAAAGGCGCTCAATCTGATGCATCTGTTGTGGCAGAAGTTTTTGGCGGTAGTGTTGGCGGCGGCAAAGTGCAGTGCGATGATCACTTAAACCGTGTGAAGCAGCTTCTTAGAAAAGTGTCTTCAAAAGATCAGGTTAAAAATGCAGCTCTCTACGCTGAAATGGGTACAGTTGTATCTATTGCAGGTGCAATGAACTGTGACATGACAGATATTTCAAAATATGTTCTCGGCAAATAAACAAGGAATCCGTCAGATGAAAATCAGACAGTATGGGGCACTGAGCCTTGCAATGCTTATTGGAGCTTGTGGGCTTCAGCAAAATCCCGCCACGGGAGATAGAATGCTCTCTCTTATGAGTGAACAGCAAGAGTTTGCTATGGGGCGTGACGTTGCTAAAAAATCTGTAACAGAGTTTGGCGGACAGTACAAAGGCAAGCCAGAGCTTACATCTTACATAAGAGACCGGGTGGCAAGAATTGCTGCTGTAGGGGAGCGCTCTGATAAACCATTTGAAGCGGAGCTTCTTGATGACCCTATTATGAACGCATTTGCCGTGCCGGGGTACGTTATGGTTTCTCGTGGTATTCTTCCGTTTTTCCAAAACGAAGCCGAGATGGTGTTTGTACTTGGCCATGAAGTGGGGCACGTAACAGGTAAGCACCATGTCCGTAGTCATTCAAGACAGCTCCTTACAACGGGTGCAATGCTTATTGCCTCATATGCACTAGCAGAACAGACAGATAGTAGCGACCTTGCAAGAGGCGCAATGACAGCTGCTTCTTTTGCAATTCCATTTGGTATGGCGCACTTTAGCCGCGCGCAGGAGCTTGAAGCTGATACGCTTGGTGTGCGCTATATGTCAAAACTTGGCTACCCTGCGTTTGAGTCTAGTGATGTGTTCCGTATGTTTGATGCTTACGGCAAGCTGAATGAATCTATTATGGCAAGCGCAGGAGAGACAGGCTCTAAGAGTATGTTTCACCGCGCACTTGCAAGCCACCCCGATGATATGACGCGTATTAATCAGGCCGCAAGCAGTGCTGGGGTAAACCCGCGTGCGAGTAATCACCAAGAGCGTTACTTAAAAATGATTGATGGGCTTGCTTTTGGGCCAAAGCTTGAAGAAGGCGTGGTGAGTCAGCACCGCTACTTGAGCCCAGCATATGGCGTGCGTTTTGATATTCCAAGGCAGTTTCTTGTGAATGGTATGGATGGTATGCCTCTGGCGGTGGATCCTTACAAAAAAGCTGTATTAGATGTCAAAGTTTTTGAAAAAATTACCACTAATACAGATATTAAAACCGCAATGATGGAGGTGCTTAAGGGCGCAAGCGGCTTGAAGGTTATTAAAAATGCACCTTTGCAGGTGGCTGTTGCTGAGGGCGTAGCCAGCGGCAAGAAGGTTCATTATGTGGCGGCACTTGGTAAGCATAATAAAACAGGTAAAGCGGCTCTTGTGGTTGCAATGGTGCGAAATGGCCAGGCCTCTGCTGATAAAAGTATTATGGCTGCCGCAAATATGATGGCAAACTCCATGGCAAAACTTACACCAGGACAAAGCAAGCTTATAAAAAGCCAGCATATTGGTATTCGTACTGTACGCCGCGGTGAAAGCGTAAAAACCCTTTCAAAGGAGCTGCCATTTGATGTATATCAGGAAGAATGGTTTAGGTTATTGAACGGCTTGCATAAAGGAGAAAATGTGCGCGCCGGACAAAAAGTGAAGATGGTTGTAGATCCAAATGCAAAATTGAGAGTTTTATAGGAGGGGAATATGTAATGCTTAATGATAATATTGATTGGAGTTCTTTACCTGCGAATCCAAAGGCAGCTTTTGTTGTTTTTGAAAAGCGTTTAAGGCAAGCTCTGACAAAGGAGTCTGAAATTGATAGAAGCCAAAGCGGAAATGTCGGAAATTATGGTGAGTATCTAGGAAATTATCTTCCAGAAAGAATGTATGCCAAAGGGCTTCAGGGTTTTATTAGTGCTAATAAATTAGATATTGATTTACCTGATGTATTTACCTCTAAGAATGAGAAATCTTTTTCTTTTTTATTCGATGAATTTAGAGCAGACCTTGAATATGTTTTAATTCACCTAGCAGTCCAGACCATGGGAAAAAATCCTGAAGTTTTACCTGTATATCTCTCTATTGCTAGTAGCTATAAACAAGATATTGCTGACTTGTTGAATACGATACGAGGAATAGTGAACCAAGAAGTCGTAGATGCTAATAAAAAAGATATGATTTTTAGGAAAATGAATGCGCTTCAGTCTGAAGTGGACAGAGATAAAACAACACTGGATGTTTTATTTGGTCGTGTTAAGGATGTTAACTCTATAGTTAAAGAGTGTGCACCAAATGTTGGGCCTCTTGTGAAAAAGGTTACAAGACTCTATGAACTCGTTTTTGGTGGGGCGGAAAAAGAAGCAGAAGCTTTGTCTGCTCCAGAGGAACTGAAGAAAATAGAAAATCAAACTGAAGAAAGTGCTGCGTAATGACGCTTTTTTACACTTTAAAATGTAAGGCTGTTCATGGTAGATCCTAACTCTAAAAATAGAAAACCGCGCGATGAAGTGCACGGGTGGATCTTTTTAGATAAGCCGCTCGGCATGACATCGACCCAAGCTGTTGGCTATATTAAGCGTATTATGAACGCAAAAAAAGCAGGCCATGGCGGTACGCTCGACCCGCTAGCGACAGGTGTTCTTCCCATTGCACTGGGGGAGGCGACAAAGACCATGCCTTACATGATTGTAGAAGATAAATCTTACGAGTTTGATGTGGCGTGGGGGAACGAGACCTCTACGGATGACCTTGAAGGCGAAGCCACAAAAACATCTGATAAGAGGCCAAGCCAGCAAGACATTATGGATATTCTGCCGCAATTTGTTGGCGACATTCAACAGGTGCCGCCGCAGTTTAGCGCCATTAAAATTGATGGCAAAGTGGCTTACAAGGAAGCGCGCAAAGGCGGCGGACTTGAGCTTAAAGCCCGCGATGTACATGTCTATTCTTTGGATGTGCTCGAGCATAGCCCAGAAAAAACCCGTTTTTCTGTGTCTGTAAGTAAGGGAACGTATGTGCGTTCTCTTGCAAGAGACATGGGCCGCGCCCTTGAATGCTATGGTCATGTGACCTATTTAAGAAGAACGCTTGTGGGCGATGTAGGGCTAGATAAGGCCTTAACCCAAGAAATGCTTGACAAAGAAGCTGATGGAGGCCATTATCCGCGCCATCTGCTTTTGGCTGTAGACGCAACACTGGACGGTATCCCGGTGTATCGCGCCTCTCCAGAGGAGGCATTACGCCTCAAGGCAGGCGGAACATTTATGCGTATTCACCTCAAACCAGGTGTTATGCGTGTAAAGGCTCTAAACGGACCTGTGTCCTCGCTTGTAGAAGTGAAGGAAGACGGGCTTGTGAAAGTCATCCGCAACTTTAATCTATAAGATACTGTAATGATAGGAAAAATAGCATGTCTATTACTACAGAAAGAACAGCTGAACTTGTAAAACAGTTTGGTGGAAGCGAAGCGAACAGCGGTAAAACTGAAGTTCAAGTTGCAATTCTAACGGATCGTATCCGTAACCTTACAGAGCACTTCAAAACAAACAAGCAAGATAACCACTCACGTCGTGGTCTTATCCGTCTTGTTAACCAGCGTCGTACTCTTCTTGCGTACCTACGTAAAAAAGACGAAACGCGTTATGTTGGTGTGATTAAAGCTCTAGGCCTACGTAAATAAGGCTCTTTGAGCGATTGTTTTATTTTCTCTTTGCTTAAGTACGTTTCAGTACTCTGCGCAAACTTAAAAATAAAACACTCATCTCAAATAACGCTTACTTTAAAACAGCTCTCATGTGGGGGCTGTTTTTTTGTAAAATCAAAAACAAAACCCCCCGCAGCGCGGGGGATTTTTTGTGTCGATTAGTCAGTTTTAAAGGGTTTGTACAGTAATGGATGCATGCTGCTTTCCATCGGGCCTACATACTTGAAGCGTGGTCCGGTGTACCCTTGTTCATTTTCACTATAAAAAACCCAATCAAAAAAACCATAACCTTTTGTATCAATAAATGAGCCCCGGCTTGTTAAATAGGGGCGAGCTGTGAGCAACCCCTTGTGGTCTCCGTACATAGGGCTGTAGAGAACAAGCGGTCGGGTTCTTGTCATTCTATCTTGATAGAGGTAGGCCGTACCGTAGACTTCATAAAGCTTATCATGCCCCTTAAAGTGACGGTAGACACCAGAGTTTGATGGTAAGTTTTGCATAGCAAACGTATTGGGATTTTTTCTGGTGCTTTCAATTTGATGATAGCCATCTGCTTGCAGCTCTTTTTGTGTGATCAAAATCACTTTATGAGCCTTACTTAAAAGCTGGGCTACAAAAAGAGCTTCGCCTGTTTCAGTATGAAGGGCCTGCCCAATAATTGTGAGCGCTGAAAGCTGCGGATCATTGTTCATCCAGAAAGAGGGGAGGGTTGGAACCATAGAAAGGTCTCCTTAAAACGTGAACAGGAAAGATTGAATTCTCATTTAAAATATGAGGATGTACTTAAAAAGTCAAAGTGTTATTGGCTTGTTGGGATGTTGTGCATCTTAAGAATACGCTTTATAGCACTCACATGTACGCCAAAGCTATTTTTTGGTTTTCCAATATGTGCTTGGTTTCCAAAATGGATGCCAGCTAGCTCTCCGGCGCAGTTAAATATGCCGCCGCCACTATCGCCGCTATGGGTTTGGTCATGGCTTAAAACTGTGAGCATAGCATCAGGGTGCGTCATGCCTTTAATTTTGATGCGCTCTTTAAATGTGCCTGTCACGGCGCTTAATTTATATTTTTTTCCAAATGGAAAGCCAAGTGTATTGAGTGTTTCACCTTTTTGTGGCGCTTTGGAAAGTGGTAAAATTCTTGTGTTTGGTACGCGTTCTCTCAGTTTTAAAATTGCAAAATCCGCCTCTTTACCTGGCGCTTGGTAGAGAACATCTGCGCGAATAGATTTTTGAAGTTTTGGCACCCAGACCCATGGCATGTCTACATCTTCAATCACGTGTCTGTTTGTGAGCACTGTTGTGCCGCCATAGAGCACACCACTGCCTTTACCGCGGTTGAATTTTTCAATGAGTACCATGCGTTTTTTTAACTGCTCTTCCTTCATGCAGCTTTCAGCCCATGATAGCGAACTAAAAAGAAGCGTAAAAATGAGAGCGAAATACATCATGCCAGAAGCTTATAGGAAAATACGCAAGCGCACAAAATTTAAACCCACACACCAAAGGCCTTAAGTGCAAGGCGGAGAGCAAGGATACTGAGGAGAACTTTCATAAGGCTATAAAAACGCTCATTAGAGAGTTTTTCGAGCACAAGGTGGCGGCCGCACCAGGTGCCTGCAAAGCCAATAAAGCTCATAAGGAGCATGAATGGGATGTACGGTGTGAGTACAACGCCAGCAACCATAAAAGCAATGATTTTAGTCATATGGTTCATCATCATGCCAAAGGCAGCCGTTGCGGTGTAGTCGCGTCTATCCCAATGGAATGTCCTTAGAATAACATTGATGAAGAAACCGCTTGCCCCAATAAACATACCGCTAAAACCACTAGCAAAGCCGGCACCTGGCAATAGTTTATGGCCGAGTTTCTCTGAAACTGGCGGAAGTGGCAACCACAGAATAATCATAATAAAAACAACCAAAATCATGGAGAGTAGCCTTTCTGGCATTTCCATAATAAAGGCTGCGGGGATGAGTGCCCCTATGAGTGAGCCTATGCCAAACAGAATGGCAGGTTTGAATTTAATGTGTGAGCGAAGCAGGTAACAGCGTCCAGTATTAGAGGCCAGCTGTACAAAAGCGTGCAGAGGTACGGCAAGCGTGATGGGCATAAAGTATGGGAAAACTAGCATGAGAAACAGCCCTCCACCAAAGCCAAAACTTGCTGACATAAAGGATCCTAAAAAACTGCAGAGCCCCATGAGTCCAAGTTCAAACGCTGAAAATTGGAAAAATGCTTCCATTATTGAGAAGGAACTACAGGTGTAAATGACATGTTTGATGCAAAAGGTGGTCCGCTGATATGTTTAAGGACTGCTCTGCTTGTACCTCTATCATTTTTTTCATAAATCACGATTTCTGCAAAGGTGGCAGTTATGTCGCTGCTTTTCATGATGGTGCGAGCAGGCAGTCTGCTTTCCTTGCCAATATTAAGAATGGCATGATCGCTATCAATAATGCCTATCACTTGGGCATTCCACGGGATATTCCCAAGGGCTGGTGAAACATCTGTTAAAAGCATGGAGCTTATATCTTCCCATGTTTCTTTTGGAATATCTGGGCGAATGGTGACTGTTGGGGATATGACAGGAAGTGGTTCTGTGATGTAACGAATTTCTCCTGAGTGCAAAACTTGGTCGTTATAAGTACTCAATGTATAAGGAACTTGAATTTCAAGTGCAACAGTTTGGGCGGCAAGCTTGCCAAAGGATGGTGTTCTTGACCTGTTGAGTGGGTCAATTTGAATTTGAGGTATTGCAGAAATGATAAGTTGGCCAGCATCCCTTGCATGAGTACCAAGAAACAGAGGGTCAGCTTTAAGCTCATTTTGAAGAGCTGTGCTAAATTCTGCATGAGGAGATTGTGGCTGAACAGAAAACAGGTAAGAGTGTTTGGCATTTTCTTGTTCTACAGGCTTCTCTACAGGCGCTTCTTGCACTTGCGTGCAACCTAAAAGCAAGCAAGCCGCACAAAGGTGTACGGCTTGTTTTGGTATTTTTTTGAACTTACTCAACAAGCGTGATATCCGCTTTGTTTTTAAGCTCTTGCATGTAGCCTTCGATTGTTACTTGCGTAATACGTTGCTTAAGGATTGGCTTAAGCTCTTCAAAGGTAGGTGCTTCAGGTGCTTTAGTATCTTCTAGCTTAACAACATGCCAGCCAAACTGTGTTTGGATAGGTGTTTTAGCATACTCGCCTTTACGCAGTTCTTTTACAGCGTTCGAGAACTCAGGAACCATATCTGCTGGACGGAACCAGCCAAGGTCGCCGCCACGGTCTTTAGTTGGACCTGTTGAGTTTTCTTTTGCAAGTTTTGCGAAGTCAGCACCGCCAGCAAGCTTGCTGATAAGTGTTTTAGCTTTATCTTCTGTTTTTACAAGAATGTGACGCGCTTTAAGCTGAGGCTGTGCGTACTTTTCTTTTTCAAGTTCGTAAAGACCCATAAGTGCGTCATCGTTAGCTGCTTGGTCAACTTTTTTCTGTAGAACCATGCGTGTAAGAAGCTGTGTGCGTATAGAGTCCATTTGCTCTTTGAAAGATTTGTCAGACTCAATGCCTTCTTTTTTAGCAGCTTGAACAAGCAAAGACTGCTCAACAAGGTTGTTAAGAATACGCTCTTTAAGTTCTACGCCTTGCTGCTCAATGAGCTCAGCAGGAATGTCTTTAAGCTGTGCTTCAACTTGCTCTTGTGTAATTTTATCATGGTTGACACGCGCAACTACCGTGCCTGATTCGCCGCCACATGCACTCAATGAAAGTGCTAGAATTGTTGTCGCAAATAATGCTGATTTTAAAGTCATAGGAAATGCACCTGTCTTTATTATTATTTAATTGCTCACAAGGTTGCCTTTATTGTGACAAAAACGCAAGGGCGAAATCCGAATTATAAGCCAAAAAAGATCATAAAGTTTGGAGAGTCGGTTTAATTAGGCATATACTGTGCATAGTTTCTATGGTAAAAGGTGTACCTAATACATAGAGATATACTTGTTTATTTAAAAGTTGGATTAGACCATTAATAAACTAAAAAGCATTTGGAATCATAGGCTTTACCTCAATATTGCACTTGGGGAAACTTCGTCTATGCGCGCCCTTACCCTCAGAAGTTTTTATTGCTTCTGCGCTCTTGTTTTTGGTGGGGCTCTTGTTGTTTTTGGCCTTGTTAGAGAAGATGGGCATGGTTTTAGCTTGCCAATGGTTTCTGCAAACCCTGAAACCCTTAAGGAAGAGCTTGCTCGCATTAAGCGTGAAAACGCAATGGCTGATGAGCAAATTAAAGTTTTTGCCGAAGAAATTGGCGTGATGCAGTCTAAGATCGATCGTTTTGATATGATTGGAGAGAAGCTCTTCAATGATGACGAAATTGGCGATATGCTTGAAGACCATGTTCATGAAATTGAAGGACAGGGGAGCTCTGAAAAGCCAGCCCTTGATAAAAAAGTTTCTTTAGATGAGCTAACAGAGCAGTTTGCTCAGCTTAAACACCAGACAGAAGATCTAGACGGTGTAATGGAAGATGCGCTTGAACTTGTGAGCAAGTCATACCTAAACCGTTCATCAAAACCCAATGTATGGCCTGTTATTAGTGACCGTACACGTTTGACGTCTGCTTACGGTTACCGTACGGATCCATTTAACAAAAAGAAAAAATGGCATTCTGGCGTTGATATTGGTGGCGGCTGGAACGTGCCGATTGTTTCAAGTGGAGACGGTATTGTGACTTTTTCTGGTTACCGCTTTGCGTATGGTCAAATGGTAGAAGTCATGCATCCGGGCGGTTTTGTGACCCGTTATGGCCACCTGAATAAAGCGCTCGCGAAGAACGGGCAAAAAGTTAAAGCTGGTGATACAATTGCCCTTATGGGGAGTACTGGCCGTTCAACTGGGCCGCACCTGCACTTTGAAGTGCTTGTGGGCGGAGTGAAAGTGAACCCTTATGCCTTTATTAAGGCAGATAAAACACGTATGCGCCGTTATGCGGCAAACCTAAAAGCGATGAAGGCATCTTCTAAGATTGCCTCTGCAGAGAACCTGCGTAATTAATTCTTTACACCTTTTTCTAAAAATGGCCTGACGGCAGCCTCATGCCGTGTTAAAACATTCAACGCATAAAAAATAAGAAACTCTCTTTAAGGGGAGAAATCAGGGGAAAAAATGAGTTTTTCTAAAGTTTTGGGACTACAAAAAATTTTCGGCACACGTAACGACCGTTACATTAAGGGCCTACTTCCAACAGTTCAGCGTATTAATGCACTTGAGAGCGAAATGAAAGCGCTTGACGATGATGCGCTAAAAGCAAAAACATCTGTATTTAAAGAGCGCCTAAAAGCTGGCGAAACAGTAGATAACCTTCTGCCAGAAGCTTTTGCTGTAGTACGTGAAGCTGCATGGCGTTCTCTTGGGCTTCGTGCTTTTGATGTGCAGCTTATGGGAGGGATTATTCTTCACCGCGGCAATATTAGTGAAATGAAAACAGGTGAAGGTAAAACACTTGTTGCCACATTTCCTGCTTACCTTAACGCACTTACAGGCGAGAGTGTTCATGTTGTTACTGTGAACGACTATCTTGCCAAGCGTGATAGTGAGTGGATGGCTCAGGTTTTCAACTTCCTTGGACTTTCTGTGTCAGCCCTTACAAATGATCTGCCACAAGACAAACGTAAAGAAGCTTATGCAAGTGATATTGTTTACGCGACGAATAATGAACTTGGTTTTGACTACTTGCGCGATAACATGACCTTTACATCAGAACAGCAGGTTCAACGTGATCTTGGTTTTGCTATTGTGGATGAGGTGGATAGTATCCTTGTAGATGAAGCGCGTACACCCCTTATTATTAGTGGGCCAACAGATGATAAGACTGGCCTTTACATGGTGATGAATAGTCTTGTGCCTGCTCTTAAGGTTGGTGATCATTATGAGGTTGACGAGAAAAGCCGCGCTGTAGCCCTTACAGATTCAGGTATTGATGCCGCTGAAGGTATTCTTAAAGAACAGGGCCTTATGGAAAAGGATGACAATCTGTACGACATGCAGCATGTCATGCTTGTACATCACCTGACGCAGGCTCTCAAGGCACATGCCACGCTTCGCCGTGATGTGGATTACATTATCCATCAGGACGGTGTTGTTCTTATTGATGAGTTTACAGGTCGTATGACGCCTGGGCGTCGCCTCTCTGAAGGTCTTCACCAAGCGCTTGAGGCAAAAGAAGGCGTGCAGGTTCAAAGCGAAAACCAAGTAATGGCTTCTATTACCTTCCAGAACTATTTCCGTCTTTACGGTAAGCTTTCTGGTATGACAGGTACGGCTGAAACAGAAGCTGAAGAGTTTGAAAGTATCTACGGAATGGGCGTGATTGTTGTGCCAACAAACATCACTGTTTCTCGCGTAGATGATACGGATATCATTTACCGTACTGCGGATGCTAAAATTAAAGCCGCAATTTCAGATATTAAATCTTGCGCAGAAAAGGGTCAGCCCGTTCTTGTGGGAACAAGCTCTATTGAAAAGAGTGAACTGCTTTCTGAGCACCTTAAAAAGGCACGCATCCAACATGAGGTTTTAAATGCACGCCATCATGAACGTGAAGCTGAAATTATTGCACAGGCAGGCCGCCTTGGCGCTGTAACAATTGCAACAAACATGGCCGGTCGTGGTACAGATATTAAACTTGGTGGTAATCTCGATCTTCTACTTGAAGGCGTTGAAGATGAAGCTGAGCGCAAAGCTATTTCTGATAAGTACGACAAAGAAAAAGCAAAGGTTGTTGAGCTTGGCGGTTTACGTGTGATCGGTACGGAGCGTAATGAATCTCGCCGTATTGATAACCAGCTGCGTGGCCGTGCTGGCCGTCAAGGGGATGCGGGATCAAGTGTATTCTATATTTCCCTTCAAGATGACCTGATGCGTATTTTTGCTAAAAACTTAGATGGCATGATGGCGCGTCTTGATATGCCAGAAGATGAAGCGATTCAGAGCCGTCTTGTAGGTGCTGCAATTGAAACAGCACAGCGTAAAATTGAAGGTCGTAACTTTGAAATTCGTAAGAGCCTTTTAAAATTTGATAATATTTTAAACGACCAGCGTAAGACAGTTTATGAACACCGTAATGATATTTTAAGTGATGATGATTTGAGCGATGTTATTGAAGCTTATCGCGAAGAAGCACACCAGCTTTCTCACAGTAATGCCTTTGTTGGTAACTATGCTGAAAAGTGGAATGTTGACTCTTACAAAGATGCGCTTCTGCGTTACTTTGATGTGAAGCTTGATATTGATAAGTGGGTAGAAGCTGGTAAATCTCCAGAAGATATATATGCTGAGGCACAAAAGCATATTGCAGAGGTTTGGAATCAAAAGAATGAACGCCTTGGCGCAGACGTTATGCGTAAAATGGAAAAAGGCATTCTTCTTCAAGCATTAGATATGCAGTGGAAAGATCACTTGCAACGCTTAGACTATCTTAAGCAAGGGATTCACTTGCGTGGGTATGGTCAGAAAGATCCTCTTAATGAGTTTAAAAAAGAAGCCTTTGGTATGTTTAGCGACTTGCTTGATCGTGTGCGTGATGAAACTGTGATGATTACTGCACGCGTGGATGTACGCAAGGAAGATAAGGCAGAGTTTCTTGCGCAAGACCCAGCTTCAGAAGCAGAAAACGCAAATGATACTCATGTTGATTTTTCAAATATGGATATCTCGCGCAATGCACCATGCCCATGCGGAAGTGGTAAGAAATTTAAGCATTGTCATGGAGCTGTTGAATCCTCTGAAGTTGCGTAGGTATATTTAATAAAATAAAAAGCCCCGGAACTTCTATTTTCGGGGCTTTTTGTATGCTAGGCTTTTTACAGGAGCCATGCTATAGTTTGGGTTTATAAATAGAGTTTTAGGAGAGAAATCGTAAAATGACGGTTCGTGTTCGCTTTGCTCCCAGCCCAACTGGGAAGCTACATATTGGAAATATTCGTACAGCGTTAATGAATGCGCTTTACGCTAAGCGTAATGGCGGAGTTTTTGTACTTCGTTTTGAAGACACAGATTTTGAGCGTGAGGTACGTGGTGCTGAAAGCCAAATGCTAGATGATATGGCTTGGCTTGGTATGTCACCAGATGAAGGTCCTCATAAGGATGGTGGTTTTGGGCCTTATTACACAATGCAGCGTGCTGAGCGCGGGGATTACAAAGAAGCTTTAGAAAAGCTTTTTGCGGATGGGCGTGCTTATGAGTGCTTTGTAACAAAGGACGAGCTAGACCTTATGCGTAAGATTCAGAGCAGCCAAGGCAAACCACCGCATTACGATAATCGTCACCGTGATCTTACAGAGGCAGAAAAAGATGCGTTTCGCGCGGAGGGACGTGAAAGCGTTATCCGTTTTAAGCTCAATGAAGGCAAAATTCGATTTGATGATATGGTGCGCGGCACTGTAGAGTTTGATGCTGCAAACCTTGGCGGAGACCCTGTTATTATACGTAGTAACGGCGTGCCTATTTTTGCATTTGGTGGCGCGGTTGATGATGTTAATCAAGAGATCACTCATGTAATTCGTGGTGAAGACCATGTTACCAATACGGCTATTCAGGTTCAAATTTTTGAAGCGCTTGGCGGTACTGTGCCAATATTTGCACATATGCCTATGCTTGCAGCTGAAGATGGTAGTAAGCTTTCTAAGCGCCTTGATAGCTTTTCTCTACAGGAAATGCGCGCTGAAGGATATCACCCTCTCGCTATTTTGAACTACATTGCAAGCCTTGGATTTTCGGATATGCCAAAAGCGACAACAGTAGAAGAGCTTGCACAGCAGGTGGATATTTCTAAAATGGGCCGCTCAACCGTGCGCCTGGATGTCTCTCAGCTTAAAAAATCCAATGCACACATTCTGCATGAACTTTCTTATGAAGGTGCAAAGCCTTTCCTTGATGCTGTAGATGCTTGGAAGCGTGTACCGGAAGACAAAAAAGAAACTTTTTGGATGGTTGTGCGCGGTAATATTGAGAGATTTGATGAGATTGATCCCCTTGTTGAGATTTGCTTTGCAACTGATATGGTATCTCCTGCACTTGAGGCTGATGATAAAAGCTATATAGAATCTGCTGTAGAATGCTTGCCTGCATCTCCTTATACTGAGGCAACATGGCAGGAATGGACCGGGACTCTAAAAGAGAAAACAAGCCGTAAAGGTAAGGCGCTATTTATGCCTCTTCGCCTTGCGCTTACAGGTATGAGCCATGGTCCTGAACTTGCTGATTTGATGCCGGTTATAGGTGAAGAACTTACTAAAAAACGCCTGCAAAGCGCAGTAAAATAAGCTTAAGGAATTATATATGGACGACTCTTACACACATTTAGGCCATGTACTACCACTTTCATTTTACAATACGTTAAATCGAAGGAAAGAAAAATTTAAGCCCCTTGTTGATGGACAGGTGGGCATGTATGTGTGTGGTGTTACGCCTTATGATCATAGTCATGTGGGGCATGCGCGCGTATATGTTGTGTTTGATACTCTTTATAGGCTTCTTAAGGCTGGTGGCTGGAAAGCAAAATATGTACGTAACTTTACTGACATAGATGATAAAATTATTGCGCGTGCGTCAGAAATTGGTGAGAATCCTTTAAATCTCTCTAAGCGCTTCATGTCTTCATTTCATGAAGACATGAAAGCTTTAAATGTATTAACGCCTGACCATGAGCCGTTGGTGACAACGCATATACCAGAAATTATACATATGATTCAGGACTTGGTTGCAAAGGGTTCTGCTTATGTAACTGCATCTGGTGATGTTATGTACCGCGTGTCTTCTTTTGGGGGCTACGGTAAGTTATCTGGTAAAAATGTTAAAGACCTGCAGGCAGGTGCACGTGTTGATGTGAACGATGAAAAAGAAGCTTCTGCAGATTTTGCGCTTTGGAAGGCTGCAAAACCAGGAGAGCCTAACTGGGAAAGCCCGTGGGGTAATGGACGTCCAGGGTGGCATATTGAGTGTAGTGCTATGAGTAGCAAATATCTTGGTAAGACATTTGATATTCATGCAGGCGGAGAAGATTTACAGTTCCCGCATCATGAAAATGAAATTGCACAAAGTGAAGCCTGCAATGGCTGTGCTTACGTTACAACATGGTTGCACAATGCCTTTATTACGGTAGATGGTAAAAAGATGAGCAAGTCTGTTGGTAATTTTATTACCATTAAGGACGTTCTTAAAGATTATCACGGCGAAGCTATGCGTCTCTTCATTCTCACAACCCATTACCGCAAGCCTGTAGATTTTAGTGATGAGGCTCTTTCTGCAGCAACAACAGCTATTGAGAAGTTTTACCGCGGCCTTTACAGGTCTATGCACCTTGAAATGGATAGTGCTAATTTTAATGAAGAAGTCCTGAGCGAATTTTATGAAAGCCTTGCGGATGATTTGAATACGCCTCAAGCTTTAGCACTTATGCACCAAGTTTTGAAAAGTTTAAATAACAATGTGGATTCTGGTCAGAACGAACATGCGGCAAGAGATCGTGCAACGCTTCTTCATATGGGGCATGTGATGGGTATGCTTTATCAAGATCCTAAAGCATACTTAGAAGGTAAGCCGACAAGTCTTTCCAGTGGTATGAGCGATGATGATATTGCGAAAATGATTGCTGAGAGAAACGAGGCACGAAATAATAAGAACTTTGCGCGCTCTGATGAAATTCGTGATGAGCTTATGGCTAAAGGTATTATGATTGAAGATGGTGCAACAGGCACAAGCTGGAGACGTGGTTAATGACGGCAGAAATTTATAAAAATATAACGGAACGCCGCAGCATTACAAAAGTTTTGGATGAGCCTGTTGAGCGCACTGCGATTGAGCGTATTTTAACCGCTGCTTGTTGGGCGCCAAGTCACTATAGAACGTACCCTTGGCGCTTTACAGTGTTTGAAGGAGAGGGGCGACACGCCCTTGCTGAGGCTATGGCTATGGGGGCGGCGGATCGTCATGATGGCAGCCCAAGTGAGAAAGAAGAAAAGGCTGCGATGATGTATCAAAAAGCATTTCGCGCACCTGTTATTATTACGGTTCATGCGGCAGTTGGGCGCTCAAAGTTTAAAAATCCGCCAACATGGGAAGATATTGCAGCCACTTGTGCTGCGTCTCAAAACTTACTCCTTGCAGCTTCTGCTGAAGGTCTTGGCGCGATTTGGCGTACAGGAGATGTGGTGAATTATCCTACAGTGCAGGAATTGCTTAAGCTTGATGTGCAGGCGGGTGATACGATTCTTGGGTATGTTTATGTGGGTCACCCAGACCCTGAGGCCGATCAGCCTTTGCGCCCAGCGCCTAAAGTGAATGACTTCGTCACATATATTTCTTGATAAATTAGCGCTTTTTAGCTAAAAGGGGAGCTGAGATTTAATCTCTGTTCCCTTTTTCTCTTTAAGGAGTTTCTCTATGGATAATCGTGTCGACGATTATACTGGCGTAAGCCATGACGAAGGCTTGCGTGCCTACTTTATTGGTATCTTTAATCGCATGCTTCTTGGTCTGTTGATTACTGCTGGTGTGGCATATAGCCTGCCGGGTCTCTGGCCTGGGATTGAAGACTCTATGAATGGCGGTTCTTACCGGGTGTTCTGGTGGGTTGCTGTTGCCTTTGAATTTGTTCTTATCTTTGTGATTGCCAATAAAGCGGTAAACATGAATGGAGCTGCAGCAACCGCATGGTTCTATGTGTTTGCAGCATTAAGCGGCTTTACTTTGCTGCCCATTACCTACGTCTACACGCAGGAAAGCATTGCGCTTGCCTTTGTTTCGGCATCTGGTGTGTTTGCGGGCGCGGCGCTATATGGTTATACAACCAAAAAAGATATCACGGGCTTGGGTAATATCCTGTTTATGGGGCTTATTGGCCTCATTGTGGCGATGCTTGTTAACCTGTTTTTGGCGTCCAGTATGTTTGGATATTTGCTGAGCATTGCAGGCGTGGTTCTCTTTACTGTGCTTACTGCGTGGGATATGCAAAAGCTGAAAAAACTGTATTTTGATAATCCTGAGCGGGCTGAACAAATGGCTGCTTGTGGTGCGCTAGATTTGTATCTAGACTTTATCAATCTGTCCTTGTTTCTTTTGCGCCTGATTGGCATAAAGGTGAAAGACTGAATCGAACTTGAGAAAGGCAGCCATTGGCTGCCTTTTTCTTTATTTTTGAAGTTTCTTTTTGAGGGCTTCATCCAATCCAATTTCTGCGCTTCCTGGTGCGAGTGGCTTTTGCTGACTTTCATGGGGAAACCACCCTGATAATGTCAATATTTCAATTGTGAGGGGGAGAGCTTTGTTTTCTGTTTGAAAGGCTTTGATGTACGCTTTCTGCATTTTTTGTAGACGAGTCACATGGCCAAGGGATTGCGCTCTATCTGCACGGAGGTTTAAAATGCCATGAGCACGCATGTCGCTATACATGTCGGAAAATGAAGGGTAAGCCACTGTGATTTTATCTTTATCAACGACAGGGAGGGCAAATTTAAAGGTTTGCAAAAGGCTTCCCATGTCCTTGATGTCTGCAAATGGGCCTGTTATGCCGCGGGTATCTTTTACAAACTTTGCGCTCTCTTTCCATTCATAAAAAGAATCTCCGCCCAGCATGTTAGCAATGAATAATCCATCGGGAATAAGGCCTTTTCCAAGAGAGAGGAGATGTTCGGGTAGATCGTCAATAAGGTGCAGGCATAAGGTGCTGATGACAAGGTCGTATGCGCCTTTCTCAAGGCTAAGAGATTGCATATCTCCGTTCACATTAGAAAGTGTATGGGTGGTAACCGAGGCATTTGGGCAAAGTTTTTGTACAAGGTTTTCTACAGGAGAAGGCGTCAGGCTTACAATGGCAATGTTTTTGAATTCTTTTTTATTATCCAAAATGCGATCTGTTAAGTTTTCTGCAATATGCATCTCGATGGGAGAAAAAATACCATCTTGATGACGTTTCCAAATTTTTGAAAGCAGGCGCTTTCTTCCTGTGTGATTAAACATTTTGTTTTCTGTACCGTCTTTGTTTACCATGGCGGTATGATGTCGTTTTTATACAGGGCTGGCAAGGGGATTTATCATGCTTTAGGAGCATGTGTAGGGCAGGCGTGTCCCGTGTGCCTTTCTCCTGTTCAGGCAGATACGCCTAAGGTATGTTTGGGCTGTTTTAAGAGGCTTGAAATTTGGGATAAAACCTTTCCACCAGAGCCCTCTTTACCTGACGGTGTTGATGGTTTCTTTGCACCGCTCTTGTATGAGGAGAGTGTAAGGCGGCTTATCCATCAATATAAATATTCAGATAAGCGTATGCTTGCGCATGCTCTGTTGCCCTTTTTAGTGAAAGAATTTGCTAAGCTGGATGAAGATATTGATATGGTTATGGCTGTGCCGATGCATAAAAAACGCCAATGGTGGCGCCAGTATAACCAGTCTTTCCTGCTTGCTGAAGGGCTGGCTGATATGCAAAATATTCTGCATGGGCGCGATTCTTTAACGAGAGGGCGCTTCACAAGGCCCCAAAGAGGCTTGAGCGCAAAAAAGAGAAAAAGTAACCTAAAGGGCGCTTTTAACGTATTAGAAGATATGAGCGGGAAAAATATTTTGCTTATAGATGATGTGTGGACCACTGGTAGCACTATGGCTGAGTGTGCTAAGGTGCTTAAAAAAGCAGGGGCATCTAAGGTTTTTGCCATGACTCTCTGCTACGTAGAGCCATAAGGTTAGCCTTTTCTGTTTTATGCGCCTTTAAGTGCTACTTTGCACGCTGCGGGCTTTAATATGAAAAACTCAAATCTTAGAGACTTTCGCAGGCCCATAGCGTTATTAATGTTTTAAAAACCTAAAGAAGGAAAAAGAAATGGCAGATGTTGTAATTTATTCAAAAGAATATTGTCCTTTTTGTAAGGCCGTAAAAGCTTTGTTTGATG
>JAPKEQ010000140.1 GCA_028821995.1 Alphaproteobacteria bacterium | reverse complement strand
GCCGAATCATGAACTATGGGAAGTTTAAAGTCTTGGGCACAGGGCAAGGAACTATTGAGGTGCATTATTTAAAGGCTCCAATTTCTTTGCGGAAATCTATTCAAGAAAAAATTAGTTAATCTATTCTAAATAAAAGGAAATAAGAAATGAACTTACACGAGTATCAAGCAAAAGAACTCATGAAGAAATTTGGCGTGAACGTGCCAAACGGTATTATGGTAGAAAGCCCTGAAGCGGCAGAAAAAGCAGCCAAAGAACTTGGCACAGCTATTACTGTTGTTAAGGCGCAGGTTCACACAGGTGGACGCGGTAAAGTTGGCGGCGTAAAGGTATGCAAAACGCCTGCAGACGCAAAAGCAGCAGCAGCAGCAATGCTTGGCGAAATTCTTGTAACAAAACAGACAGGCCCTCAAGGTTTGCCAATTCACAAAGTATACGTTGAAGAAGGTAGCGATATTGTAAACGAGCTTTACTTTTCAATCATGCTAGACCGCGAAACATCTCGTCCGTTTATTATGGCCTCATCTGAGGGCGGAATGGATATTGAAGAAGTTGCAGAAGCAACACCTGAAAAAATCCTTAACGTCGATATCGATCCGATGGTTGGCCTTATGCCATACCAAGCGCGCGACCTTGCATTCAGCATGGGCCTCACTGGCGTTCAAATCAAAAACTTTTCTAAAGTGGCTATGGGCCTATGGAAAGCCTTTGACGCCCTAGACGCGGACATGGTTGAAATTAACCCGCTTGTTGTCACAGGCGATGACCAAGTGATTGTACTTGATACAAAGCTTGCGATTGACGGTAACGCACTATTCCGTCACCCAGACCTTGCTGCAATGGATGACCATACACAGCAGGACTCTAAAGAAGTTGAAGCCGCTAAACATGACCTCAACTACGTTGCCCTAGACGGTACAATTGGTTGCATGGTAAACGGCGCTGGTCTTGCGATGGCGACTATGGATATTATTAAGCACTACGGTGAGTCTCCGGCAAACTTCCTAGACGTTGGCGGCGGCGCGACTGAAGAAAAAGTAACAGCAGCATTCAAAATCATTCTGTCTGATCCAAACGTAAACGGTATTCTTGTGAATATCTTCGGCGGCATCATGAAGTGTGATGTGATTGCAAAAGGTGTTGTAGCTGCAGCGAAGGAAGTGAAAATTTCAGTTCCTCTTGTTGTACGCCTAGAAGGCACAAACGTTGACCTTGGTAAGCAGGTTCTTGCTGAATCTGGTCTGCCAATTACGCCAGCAGATAGCCTAGATGATGCAGCGAAAAAAATCATCGCGGAAGTGCGCAAAGCGAAAGCGGCGTAATGGACGTAAAATTTAACGATTTTTCGTTGCTACGTGAGCATGGCTGGAAAGGTTTGATTTCTATCAATGCTAAACAGTATAGAGCTTTAAACGGTTTGTTATTACCCAATGGCATCTTTTGGCTCTTACTGTGTGGTGTTGCAGGCATTGCAGGCTTAGGGGTCGACGCTCTGTTAGATAGCTTTAATATAAATAATGATATACAGGGCGAGATTTCTTGGTTGGCTATGCTTGTTTTGGGCGCTTATCCATTTTGGAAG
>JAPKEQ010000077.1 GCA_028821995.1 Alphaproteobacteria bacterium | reverse complement strand
CTGCGCAAATACGGCCCACAACTTCTTTTTGAAGCATAAACACAAGCCTGTCCCAATGTTCAGGCGTACCAAGCGCTTTGGTTACAATAACTGTACCGATGTTGTAAGGCAGGTTGCCCACGAGCTGGCTGCCTTTAGGTGTTAGTTCTGTGTAATCATCTTTAAGCGCATCTCCCATGTGAAGTGTAAATGGGTACTGACTTTCAAGCGGTTTTAGAACCTCCTCCATGCGATGATCTTTTTCAAGAGAGAGAAGAGTGGCGCCAGATTCTAGTAGGGGCTTTGTTAGCGCGCCTGTACCTGGGCCAATTTCAAGAAGAGGCGCGTTTTCGCGGTTTATACGAATCGCATCCACAATTTTTTGGATAATAAACTTATCGTGCAGAAAGTTTTGCCCGAGGGATCTCTTCGCGTCAATTCTTGGTGAATCTGTCATTCTTACAGGCGCACATCAATGAAAGCTTCGCGGCGTAGGTCGCGCATCATGCGGCGTACTGCAAGGTCAAGGCGGCTTTCCATAAGGCGTTCACGCACGCGTGTGCGGTAATCTTCAAGGCCTGCTGGCAATGCACGTTTTTTAGCGGCCAGGGTGTAAGTCACTTGCTCATCGCCAAGATCAATCTTCTTGGTTGTATCGCCAACATCAAGAGCAGTGATTACTTTTTTAAGTTGAGAAGATAGGTCTGGTGCTGCAACCCATAGCTCGTCTTCTGAAGTTGTGTCATCTTTGGCGTAAGATGTTTTCTTCAATTTAAATTCTGTTACAGGTTCTGTGCGAATACCCGGCAAAGTGCGTGTGCCCTTGACTTGAATAATGTGGTAACCCGTCGCACTACGCACAGGCTTAGAAACAGCCCCTTGAGACATTTTTTGAATCTGCTCTTCTAGCGTTGGTACCATTTCACCTTCACCAAACCAGCCAAGGTAACCATCAAGAGGTGTACCACCTGTATTGTAATCTTTTGCAACAGAAGAGAAATCATCTTCTTTTTCTGCGCGGGCATAGGCTGTATCAGCAAGTGATTTAGCATTTGCTTCTGCGCCTTCAGATTCGCCTACTGGAATAAAAATTTGTGCAATTTCCCATTCTGTGCGGCTTTGCGCAGCACCAAGCTGACGAATCAGTTGGTCTACTTCGCTATTAGGAATGTTTACGCGAGATTTAAGGTCACGGTCTACAATTTGATCGAGTACAAGATCTGAAACAATTTGCTGTTTAGCTGATTCTTCAACGCCTGCTGTAATTTTAGCGTAAGCGCCTTGTGGAAGACCGCGGCTTTGCTCAAAGCGTGCAATAGCAAGGTCTACATCTGATTGTCTAACAGTAAAGCCGCGCTGCGCTGCATACTGCTGAAGCAAGCTCTCATCAATCATGCTGTTGAGTGTGCGGAATAAAAGGAGGCGCTGTTCATCACGAGAGGGATTTTTAGAAAGATTGCGCATAACCAGCTCAAAGCGTGCGTTGAGATCTGACTGCGTGATGATGTTATCATTAATAACAGCAACAACTTTATCAACGGTTTTGGCCTGTGCGTTAGCTGCAAATACAACAGCAAATGCGCATATTAGAACCTTTAGAAATTTAAGCATAATATATCCTTCTCTCGCGTGAGTGGACATCATGCCGAAAAGTGTATAAAAAATCAAGGATAAGGCGTATGTAACCTAGAACAAATGGTTGGTATCAACCTTGCTGTCGCGTCCGAGGGTGAGAAGTTCCACGTTGAATGTAAATTCTGTGGCTGATGGTGCGCTTCTGTTGTTGTAACCACGGCGGTTTACGCTAAAGGTTGCATCAAAGCAATTGTGCTGATAAATCAGTCCAATATCGTTTTTAAGAAGCTTACCGCCACCGTTCATGTCACGGTTAAAGGCCCACTCAAGTGCCCAGGCATCTGCAAGCTGGTAGTAGGCGTTACCGCTAATTTCATGCTCGCCGCCATCTAGAAGAGAGTGGCGTACAGAAACATAGTTGCTGCTCAGCGCGCCAAGGCGAACATCACTATCAATGCGGCGAACTTCAAATGTGCCATGATCGAGGCGCATATCTGTGCGGGCACTGATGTAGCGCGTCGGCTGAATTTCAGCAAGAGCGATCCAATCTGAGGCTTGGTTTTCCGTACCACCAGATGTGCTTGTTGCTCTGTTTTCATCAAAACGAATACTTTGCCCAAAGAAGGTGTGAACCTTATTTTCACCGGGCACGCCCCACTTATTATCAAGCCCGTAAACAATGCGAGATCCGCTATCAATAACGTCATAACCTGCAAAGCGATCATCAGAAAACAGGTTGCTACTATCTAGCTCAAACCCTGTACTGTCTTCGTTATTAATTTCATCCTGATTATTGCCGACAGGAGAAAGCATAAGTTTAATGCGAGGGGCGAAAATGTGAGAGGCGTTTGCATTCACGTATGGGCGTGACCAATCTAGGGTGGCTTGCCCGTGGATGCGTGATTCCTGCCCATCTAGGCTGCTTGAAACTTGGTCTATATTGTAATAGTCCGCACGTACATTGGCACCAACGGTGAATGTATCACCGTATGTGTTTTTAAATGGTTTTGTATAGTTTGCAGAGGTAACGAGCCTGTCATGGCTGTAGCCTAGTTCACGGCTCAATGAGACGCCATCTACATTAAAGGTGATTTGTCCGCCGTTTTTATCTGTGTCCATAACATGTTCAAATAGAACGCGCGGCGCAACTTGAGGGGTGGTTTCTGGCGCAACGCCCTCCCTGAGATCATGGTAGTAGCGGCCATAAATAGCAGCGTAAGTTTTTTCAGATCCTTGCTCTACAAAACCTGTAAGGGGGGCAAAGTTTGGCGTGCGGCCAAAGAATTCATCAAGATATGTATCATCAGAAAGTAGGGAGCCATTTACCCCAACGCGCATGCCTTTACGTGGGCGGTAAACACCTTGAACTTTTACATGAGAGCGTACTTCGCTGCTGTTATCATCTGCAATAATAGAGCCGTCAAATATTCCTTCAGTCTTGCGTCCAATATAGCGCGTTTGCCCAATAAGCATGTTACCGCGCTCTGTCATGTAGCGGTTACGAATTGTGCTATCAAGGTTATCTGAGAAGCGTTGATAGTAAGAAAGGGTGACTTCTTGGCCTGTTACGCTAGAGCTTCCAAAGTTTGGAGGTAGCATGCCGCTCATTGGCTTGTTGTTTGTGCTGTGCTTCATGTATGGAAGGTAAAAAACAGGTTTGCCGTAAACATCAAAATACATGTTTTGATAAGACATGATTTGCTCATCGCTATCATATTTAACTTCGCCTGCACGAATTTGCCATACAGGTGCGTGCTCTGAGCAAAGTTTACATGGCGTATAAGCAAGATTAGAAAGTTTGTATGTTGCGCCGTTTTCACGGGTCACTTGCGCCGCTGCAAATACAGGGCCTTCATCGCCAAGGCGTGCTTTAATACCATCTATAACAACAAAGTTAAAATCATCGCTGAGCTCAACGCTATCAAAGAAAAGAGCCATTTTGTTTGAATCAACAAGAGTGACATTGCCTTTGGCTGTGGTAATGCCTGTTGCGCTATCATAGGTCATGCTATCTGCCCAAACAGATCCGCGATCGGCTGTAATTTTTACATTTCCGGAGGCCTCAACAACGCCAGTTTTTGCGTTAAAATTAAGGGTATCAGAATCAAATAGGAAGGGCGTTACTTGTCCATGCACCGGTGAAAATGCAGCGACTGAAATGCCAGCTGCGAGAGTTAATGCATGAACGGAACGTAAAAATTTCATAGGCTCTATTCTTCACGATAATGTAGGAACAATGCAAGTGCTAAAAGTATCGCAATACCTGCAGGTGCCCATGCGGCCACCAAAAGGTTAAGACGACCCGACAGACTGTACGCGCCAACAAAGTTACTAAAGAAGTAAAAACAAAAGCCAAAAACAAGCCCGATAAGGACCATGGTTCCCACGCCTCGTTGACGTGAAAAGTGAAGTGCAAAGGGGATTCCAAGCAAGAACATAGCCATAATAAAGGCAGGCTTGGCAAGCAGTTGGAAGAAGTGAAGTTGGTGCTCTTCAGAGGGGAAGCCAACGGCCTTAAGGCTTTTAATAAAGCCCGGAAGAGAGTAGATGCTAAGCGATGCTGGAGAGGAGAAACTGTTCTGAATTGTCTCCAGGGTGAGGCTTGTTGGCAACACAAAACGATTCAGGCGCTCGCTCGGTTTGTCTGGTTCTAGCATGATCACATTTTGCATTTCCCAGCGGCCGCCTACAAGGCTCATAGATTCAGCATCCATACGGCGAATAAAACGACCATCAGGCGCAAAACGAAAGACGCTAACCTTATGTAAATTGCGGCCTCTATCTTCAAGTTTATCAGCGTAAATGAGCATTTCGTAGCGTTCGCGTTCGCTCTGTTTAAGCCAAATGCTACCGCCTTCGGTTAGCAGTCCTTCTGCGCTGCCTGGGAATACTGTGTTCTCAATGCGCTCGTACTTATCATTAAGCAGCGCGGCTGTGGGGCTGATGGCAAATACGTCTAAAAGGCCAAGTGCAAAGCAAAGCAAAAGCGGGCCAAGTAAAAACTGCCTAGCAGGAATGCCACTACTTCGAATGGCAATAAGTTCATGAGATTTGGCAAGGCCAGAAAAACAAACAAGGCTGGCCAAAAGGATACAAAACGGGAATACCTGCAAAATAAGCGATGGAAGCTTATAAAGAATGAGTAGAATAATCGACAGAGCATTCATGTTCTCAACAGAGGCAAAGCGGCGCATCATTTCTAGTCCATCAACCAGTGCAACAAAGGATGTCATCACAAATACACTCAGTATAATACTAAGGAAGAATTTCTTAGCAAGATAACGCACAAGGAGTGGGCTACTAAAGCGCATATTAGAGATAGGCATAGGCTCAGGCATGTTTGAGAGACTTTCCTTTAAGCGATTTTTCTCGAAGTGATCTGAGCGCACCATAGATAAAGACAACAGGAATTGCCCATTGGCCATAAAGTGCAATTGTATTGCCGCCACTGGCAAGGGTATTGCTGGCAATAAGCAGTCCAATATAAGCAATGGCTAAAAGGGTGGCTGTCATGCCTGGGCCAACAAGTGTGGAATGCCTATTATGCATATTTTTTAGCAAGCATGCCGCTGCAATAAGCACCATAGGAATAGGTGTAAACGGCCAAAGGAGTCGCTTGTGCGCTTCGGCAATAAACTTGTTTCTATCTTTAATGCTGTTGGGGGCATTTTTATCTAAAAGCTCTGGCAGGTAGCGTTCATCCGTCTTCCTGTATCGTGGGCCTTTTGGTGTGAACTGTTTAACAATATCAATTGTATGGGAGTCAAAACTTAAAGTAGAAAGTTGTTTGTCGCTTACCTCTTGGCGGGATCCATAACGCAATTTAAGACGCGGGCGTCCTTCTTCATCAAATGAGACTTCACCAGATTGCGCCATCCATGTGACAGGGCTGCCTTTATTACTATGGTCTTGTACTAGGATTCCCTCAAGGCGCGTTGGCGCAGGGCGAGATTTAACATAAACCATAAGGTCACTGTTAAGCTGGTTGAATGTACCTTCACGGATAAGAAGGTTACCGCCGGTCGTACGGATGAGATGTTGAAGGTCTTTAAATGTGCGTTGCCCGAGTGGCTGTAAAAACAGGCTAAGAATAAAACTTAAGATAACCACGAGAGATGCAATGCCAAGGGCAGGGCCAACAAGCTTATAGCGAGACAGGCCAGCACACAGGCAGATCAGGCTTTCTCTATCGTCATGCATGCGGCGAAAATTATAGCTGGCGCCAGCAAATACACTAAGAGGCAGAACAATAATAAGAAACTGTGGCATGATAAGCACTGTAATATAAAGGAAAGTGGTCATTTCTAATCCGCGGTTAATCATGAAATCAAGGAAGCGAAGTGATTGGATAAGCCATGTCATAGAAAGCATGACAAATAATGCCATAAGTGTTGGCATTATAATGTTTTTATAGTTATAGCGCTTCAAAAGCTTCATGGAATACGGTTAGATATTCTTCTGTTATTGTGTGTTTCCCCTAGTCATTGTTATAGCTCAACTTGAATTTTAACCAAAGAAAAATCTTGTGGAAGAGAACGGAATCTTTCAGACTTAAATGTATATGAATTTATTAATAATAAACTAAGGGATAAAACCACCCATGCTCTCTTTTGCAGTAAATGAAACTCTTCCAAAAACCTTTAAAGGCGCAGTTGTACTTGTGCTTGAAGATAAACTTAAGCTAGGCAAGGGCGCAGCCGCGCTTCCTAAAGCCGTTAGAGATGCGATTGAAACAGTGCTTTCAAACAGTCGTTACCAAGGCGGTGAAGGCGAAGTGATTTCATTCCCTGTTGCGCATGATGCAATTCAACATGTTGTTGCTATTGGTGCGCCATTTAAAAAAGAGAACGATATTGGTGTTTACACCAATTGGGGTGTAAAAGCAGGCGCAGAACTTGATAAATCTGGCGTTAAAAATGCAGCTATTCTGTTTGAAACAGTAAAAGATAACTTGATAACCAATTTCCTAGAAGGTGTTCACCTTGGGTCTTTCCGTACGGACGATTTTAAAACGGATTTAAAAGCGCATCAAAAAGGCGTTCTTAAAAAAGTAACAGCAATTCATAAAAAAGCAGCGGATTATAAAGCAGAGGTTAAAGGCCTTGGGGCACTTATGGATGGTGTAAGCCTTGGACGCGAACTTGTAAACCTTCCGCCAAACATTGCAAACCCTGACTACATGGTGAAAGTAGCAAAAGACGTTGCTAAACTTCCGGGTATGAAGGTTGAAGTCTTCGGCGAGAAGCAGCTTGAAAAAATGGGTCTTAATCTGCTTTTATCTGTAGGTAAGGCTTCTACGCAGGAATCTCGTCTTATCGTGATGAAATACACAGGTGATAAAAAGAGCAAAGACTACAAGTGTCTTGTTGGTAAAGGCGTTATGTTTGATACAGGGGGCTACAACCTTAAGCCAACAGCAGGCATGGGCATGATGAAATGCGACATGGCCGGCTCTGCCGCTGTAATGGGTGCTATGCAAGCGCTTGCAAACCGTGGCTCTAAAGTAAATGTAATTGGTGTTATCGGTACAGTGATGAACATGATTGACGCGGACGGTAATATTCCAAGCGTGATTCATACAGCTCATAACGGCCAAACGGTAGAAGTGATGAACACAGACGCAGAAGGCCGCCTTGTGCTGGCTGATGCAATGTCTTACACAATTGCTAAGCATAAACCAACGGAAGTGATTGATATTGCAACCCTTACAGGCGCAATTATGATGGCGCTTGGCGGACAGTATGCAGGTCTATTTACGCCAAATGAAGATATGGCCAAAGCACTGACTGAAACAGGGAAGCGTACGGGGGAGCGCCTATGGCGCATGCCGCTAGATAAAGACTACGCGGCAAAACCAACGCTTGCTGATCTTAATAACGACGGCGCACGCTTTGGCGGAGCTTCGACTGCAGCTGTATTCTTGCAAAACTTTGCAGGTAAAACACCTTGGGCGCATATTGATATTGCAGGGGTCGCTATGAGCGAAAAAATCCCAGGCGCAATGCCAGTAAAAGGCGCAAGCGGTTTTGGCGTAAGGCTGTTTGTTGATTACTTGGAGAAGGGCGCTAAGTAGTTTTTCAGATATTAGGAAAGCCCCGCAGTTGCGGGGCTTTTTTTCTTGATTTATATGTGGGAGGTTTGGTATGTGTATGTGATTCTTATATCTTTTATATCTTTTTTCAAGATGAGTTGAACATATTTGTCCAAATGTGTTAATCAACACAGCGTCTACACCTCTGACAATGCACAAGTTACAGCTACACACCCCTGAGTAAAACTGAAAAC
>JAPKEQ010000009.1 GCA_028821995.1 Alphaproteobacteria bacterium | reverse complement strand
GTATGTATTTAGACGGTTTTGATGCTTTGCAAATTGTTAAAGACCTTCAGGATGCACTTTATACAATGACGCGTATGAAGCTTGTGCCAAGTCTTGCTGAATCTGCAGGATTAAGTGAACTTGAAAAGACGAGACTTTCTCCGCTTGTTGCTAAACTTTCTCTTGAAGGTATGGGGCGTGCGTATCAAATGCTTCATGGCATCGCGCTAGAAGCCAGTACTGCTGGCCGCGTACATGAAGTGGTTGAAATGGGCCTTGTGCGCGTAGCGCACCTTGCACCACTGCCAGCCATTGATAAAATTCTTGGACGTATGGCAGGCACACAGGCGCCAGCTATGCCGGAGGCAGCAGCCGCTGAAGATCTGCCGGGAAAGCCGCATCCTAAAGAGACGCAACCAGTAGAAGAACAACCTGCTCCTCAGCTAAAAAAAACGCCAGAGGCATGGGAAGATATTGTTGCGCTTATTAAAAGTGAGGCACCTGTAGTGGCAGGAGAGCTTGTCCATCATGTAAGACCGCTTATGGTTAAAGAAGGCACACTGCGTATGCAGTGCGATGAAAAGCTGACCAGTGGTGAAGGTCTTGTTCAAAGGGTGCGTCAGATTCTTGCAGATAAAACAGGTAAGACGTGGGACGTTACACTTGAAAAAGATGCAAGTGAAGTGGGCGCGATTACTCTTGCAGAAGAACGTGAGGAAGCGCGTAAAGAGCGCGTAAGAGAAGCGCTTCAAGATGATAGCGTAAAAAGTTTAATTGAACTTTATCCAGATAGTGAAGTCGTGGATGTGGTTCCAAATTAATTTAAATCTATAAAGTAAAGGGTACATCTTATGATGAAAGATATCGGTAAAATGATGAAGCAGGCACAGCAAATGCAAAAGAACATGAAAACTTTGCAGGCTGAACTTGATAAAGTTGAAATGACGGGAGAAGCGGGCGGCGGTCTTGTTCAGATCTCTATGACAGGTAAAGTTGATGTGACAAAAGTTGTTATTTCTCCAGATGTGATGGATGATAGAGAAACGCTTGAAGACCTTATGGTTGTTGCATTCAACGATGTGCACTCAAAAATTCAGGCTCATGTTCAAGAAGAAATGAACAAGATGACTGGCGGCATGCCAATGGGCGGCATGTTCGGCTAATTTTCTTTAAAACGAATTGTGCGGGGGATATTTTCCTTTTTCTTAACTTTCGCGGGGCGCATGTACTTTAATACACTTGCGCTTCTACGGTTCTTGAAAAAGAAAAATCTCACCTCGCAGCGTGCTACGCACTCAATATCGTTTAAAAGGTGCAAATAACTTTTGCAGAACCTTTCTTGAGTGTGGGTAAGCCTTATTTTAGTTAAGAAATAAAGAAGGAAAAAGCCTTTGATTCCATTGCCGTTAGAACAGCTGATTAAAGAGCTTGCAAGCCTTCCTGGTGTGGGTAAGCGCAGCGCTCAGCGCGTGGCGCTACATATGCTGCAAAACCCGGAGTGCATGAAAGCTCTTGAGGGTAAAATGCAGGCTGTAGCACAAGAGGTTAAAACTTGCACCAAGTGCGCGAACATTGGCCTTGATGACCCTTGCCATATTTGTACGTCTGTGACCCGTGATAAAACACGAATTTGCGTTGTAGAAGGGGTAGATGACCTGTGGGCAATAGAGCGTAGTGGGGCATTTACAGGCATGTATCATGTGCTTGGCGGTGTGGTGGATGCCATGCAAGGGGTAGGTCCAAATGATTTGAATATGGATAACCTTGTAAGCCGCGCCTGCTCTGACTCTGTTGATGAAGTGATTTTAGCCCTTGGCGCAAGCGTTGCGGGGCAAACGACAGCGCATATTATTAAAGGACGCTTAAAGGATGCAGGTGTTAATCTAACAGTGCTCGCACGCGGTATGCCTATGGGCGCAGATGTAGATTACCTTGATGAGGGAACAATTTCTCTTGCGCTTCAAGGCAGGCAAGCAGTTTAATTTATGCTAAGCTCTATAAGGATGTAGGGTTTAAAAGAGATAAAGGATAAATTTTTGGCAATTGGAGCAATTGCATCGGCAGCAGGAAAAGCGGCAGGCGCTGCTGGTAAAGCCACAGGTGCTGCTGGTAAAGCTACAGGCGCTGCTGCTAAAGGTGCTGCCAAAAGGGCAGGAAAAAAAGCCAAGCGAAGCTTTTTCTCTAAACTTATGGGATTTTTAAGTAATCCTATTACTCAGTCTTTTCTGGCAATTCCGATTCCTGTAGGTGTTATTGTTTATCAAGTGATTCCTGGTGTGCGAGGAGAAATTAGATTTTTAAGGCTTGTGCTTTCTCTTTTTGGTGGTGGAGCAGAGTCAGCTATTTCTTGGAGTATGATTTTTATGGGGATGGTTGGTGTGTTAGCTGGTGCTACTGCAGGATCATTTTTTGGTGAGTGGGGAGCTGCAATTGGGGCTGCGATTGGAGCTTTATTTGCCGGTCCGCTTACTGGGGTCGGGCTCATGTTTTTTGTGATTCATTTCTTCTTAGTGTGTTTAGCTTGGTTTATTATTGTTTTAAAATATACGATGAGAAGTGTTATGCCAAAGGGTGAACGCTAGAGCCCTAAAACGCCCTTGGTAAAGAAGTAATCAAAAGCTTGTTTGTAGCTATCTTGGCGCATCTCTATTGTATGTTTTTGAATCCATTCTGGCTTGACCCACTTATGATCCGAAAATTCTTTATCTTGCGCCTTTGCAATATCAATTTCAGATTTGTCCCCATTAAACTTAAAGAAAAACCATATATGGCGTGCCCCTTTAAACTGTGCATATTGCGGATTTTTCTCATCGAGAGCAGGTTTGTTTTCTTCTGGCCAGTCATAGTGCGTCCAAAAAGGTGTTTTTGAGAGTAGGGTGATATCCTTTTCTTCAATGGCTGTTTCTTCAAATAGCTCGCGCAAGGCTCCGGCAAGCGGCTCTTCACCTTCATCAAGTCCGCCTTGTGGAAACTGCCATGCATCTGCTGTACCTGAGCGTTCTGCAACAAATACATTAGCATTATTATCCAGTAGAACAATAACTGCGCCTGGTTTGTAAGCTTCCATAAGATCTGCTGGTTGATTCATGAAATTACTCTTTCAATAATGCGGTGATGGGAACAAGCCTAACATCTACCGGTAAAGTTTGAATCCAATTTGCAATAGCTTCTGTTGTTTCTGGGTATGGATGCCCAATGGCAATGGCAGAGCCATTTTTTTGTGCCTTTTCAAGGGTGCGTGCAAGTGCTTTATTAATGCTGGCACTATCTTGGTAATGATCTAAAAATACATCGCGCGTTAGGATTGGGAGAGGCAAATCTTTAGCAGCTTCTTTAACGCGGCTTTTTGCTGTAGTCAGGCTATCAAGGAAGAACAGTTTGTTGTCTGAAATGGCTCTTAGCGCAGGGCGGAGTGCCTTAGCGTTGGAGGTCATTTTTGAACCCATGTGATTATTGGCGCCAACAGCAAGGGAAAGGAAAGGTTTGATGTTTACGAGAGTACGGTTATAAAGTTCATCCTTATCCAGCGAAGTATAAAGCGCATTTTCTCCTGGGTTTGGTGCTTGCCCTTCAGCATTTTCTAACGCTTCCATTGGAATATGAACCATAATTTCGTGGCCGTTTTTATAGGATGTGTGTGCCTGCTTTAAGCTACCAGAACCATAAGGTAAAAAGGCAAAAGTGACTTCTTTAGGGAGCGTATTCATCACGCGTTCGGTTTCTGAGGTGTTAACCCCCATATCATCGATAATAATGGCAATTTTAGGACCGTTTTCCGGTATGTTTTCTGCTTTATGTGTTTTGTACAGTGCGGGCGCTTTTTTAGGGGCAGGCTCAAAGGGAAGCATGTTGCCTTCAATAAGTGTGTTTAGGCTTGGTAGAGCCGTTGCTGAAACTTGCAGAAGTGTTTCTTTTGAAAGAGGAGGGTTATAGTAAGGGGATTGCTGGAGTGCAATACTCTGTTCATCTTTCGTTGCCATTTGTTCTTCTTGGCGGGCACCAAAGTATAAGCTAAAGGCTATGCAAACTGCAAACAGAAGCACACCCAGTGTACTTGCAATAACAAGTCTGAGGGTGTGCTTTTGTGTAGAGGGCGTATTTACGCTTTCTTCGACCATAGTCCCAATGCTTTCACCGTATCGATGGCGCGTTCAAGTTGGTAGTCGTATGGACGCTTGTCTTCTTTATCATCATCTTTAGAAGATAGTGTTTCACCAGCATCTTCCAGCATTTTTTCAAGCTCAATATGTCCTTTTAGAGAGGCTTCAGATGGACGGTCAGACACGTCTACATCTTCAACCTTAAGAGGTTTAACTTCGATATCTGGCTCGATACCTTTAGCCTGAATAGAGCGGCCAGACGGTGTGTAGTAAAGCGCTGTTGTGAGGCGCATGCCAGCATTTCCAGGAAGCTGCATGATTGTTTGTACAGAACCTTTACCAAATGATTTTGTACCAATTACAAGCGCGCGCTTATGGTCTTGCAGGGCACCGGCAACAATTTCTGATGCAGATGCACTACCACCATTAATAAGAACAACAATTGGAGAACCGTTCATGTGGTCTCCGCTACGTGCATTATAGCGCTGGTTTTGGTTTTCAATGCGCCCACGTGTTGAAACAATTTCACCCTGTTCAAGGAAGGCATCAGAAGCTGCAACCGCTTGCGATAACAGTCCACCTGGGTTGTTACGCAGGTCAAGAACAAGTCCAGAGAGGGCTTCCCCTTCGTTTTCTTTGATGAGATCTTTTAGGTGCTTTTTAATTTCACGTCCAACATGTTCGTTGAATGTTGTAATACGAAGATAACCTACACCGCCGCGCTCAAGGCGAGACTTTACAGGGATAATTTTAATGATGTCGCGTGTGATGACAATATCTAGCGCTTTACGCTCAGATTCACGGAAAACTTTAACCTTAATATCGCTGCCGACTTTACCGCGCATCATATCAACGGCTTCTGATAGGGTTAGGCCTTGTACGTCCTTATCATCAATTTTAATAATCAAATCTCCAGTTTCAACGCCAGCATCGTAAGCTGGTGTGCCTTCAATAGGAGAAACAACCTTAACAACGCCGCGGTCCATCGTTACTTCAATACCAAGGCCGCCAAACTCGCCTTTTGTTTGCTCAGTCATAGACTTCATTGCATCTTCTGGCAGGTAAGATGAGTGAGGATCAAGGGCTGTAAGCATGCCTTCGATAGCGTCCTCTACAAGTGATGTATCAGAAATTTCATCCACATAGCTTGTTTTGATGCGGTCAATCACATGCGTCATAATATCTAGTTTTTCGTAGAGAGCTTCATTATTTGCATTTGCAGAAACTGCAAGGAGCGATGCGAAACCAAGGGTAGCTAAAAAACGCATGAGGAGTACCTAATTTTTTATTATTCAAATTGATATTTTTATATAGCACTAAAGATATAAGATTTATCCATAAATTGCAAAGGTCTTATGTGTGCTTAATGTGTACTTTTTAGCCATGCAACAGGGTCAATAGAATGCCCTTTTTTACGAATCTCGAAGTAAAGTGTGGGTTTGCCGGTTTTAGGCAGTGTGCCGAGTGGTGTTTTTTCAGTTAAGGTTTCACCTTCTTTTGTATAGGCAATGCCAAGGTTCCCATATACGCTGTATAAATCACTACCATGATCTAAAATAACAACAGTGCCATAATCTTTAAATGGCCCGCTATAAACAACCTTTCCGCTTTGTGTTGGCATAACCTCACTGCCAGCTCCAGTTTGAATATCAATACCGTCAGAGTGAAGGCCGAGTGCATCTTCCTCCCTAAATTTACGTGTGATACGTCCAGAAACAGGCATGGCTTTGTCACCCTGTTGAGAAACTTCCAAGGTTTGCTCTTTGGCTTGTTCAACAAAAAAACGGCTTAAGTTTTTTTGCTTAATAAGGCGAACAATATCAGTTTCAAGAGTTTTCAATCTCTTTTTAGAAATAGGGTGGGATCCGTTTAGGTGATTCTCAATGGTTTTCACTGCTGTTTGCATGCCTGCAATATCTCCATGAACAATTTCAAGGAGTATCTCTTTGTGCTCAATGAGCTCTTTAAGTTTTAGATATTCAGAAAGGCTTGCTGTAAGCGATGATAACTCTCCTTGTAGGTTATCTTGCCCCATGCTGAGTAGGCGGTTGCGTTTATGGCTTAGAGTTAATATGCCCTGTACAGCGAGTGCTTCTTTTGGCATGCGGCGTAGTTTAAGCATCATTTTTGTTGTGTCATGAAAAGTATGGAGCTTGGTTTGGAATGTTTCCTTAGCTTCTGTTTCTTGCGTAAAGAGGCTTGCCTTTTCGCGTGCAAGGTTTTCTTTTTCTTGCACTGTTTCTTGCATGAGCGATTCAATGCGCACTTTTTGCGCTTTCAGCTGCGTTGCCGTGAGTGCAAAAGTTTGCACTGAAAGGAGCGTGAAAAGAATGGCTAAAATGTAAGGCATGTACCAGTCATCTCCTTTGGTTTGTTAAGGTTAAGCAGTTTAAGTACCGTTGGTGCTACATCTACGAGTGTACCATTTTTAAGTGAAATATTCTGTGTGCCAACATAAATAAAAGGCACTGGGTTTGTGGAGTGCTTTGTAGATATGTTGCCTTCTGCAGATAGCATTTCCTCGGCGTTGCCATGGTCAGCTAAAATAAGCGCTTCGCCGCCTTTTTCTTTTATAGTATCTAGAAGTTTGCCAAGGGCGAGATCAACAGCTTCAATAGATTTAATTGCAGCGTTTATATCACCTGTGTGGCCCACCATATCACCGTTTGCCATGTTGAGCATAATGAAGTCAGGCGTATTGCTTTGAATTTCATGCAGTAAAATTTCAGTCACTTCCGGTAGGCTCATTTCTGGCTGAAGATCATAAGTTGCCACTTTAGGGGAGGCCACAAGTTTGCGAGATTCGCCTTTAAATTCTGTTTCTGTTCCGCCGCTGAAAAAATAGCTCACGTGTGGATATTTTTCAGTTTCAGCAATACGAAGCTGAGTAAGGCCGGAGCTGCTGATCACTTCGCCGAGCGTGTTTGGAATAACTCTTGGCGGATACAGTACATGAAAGTTCTCAAGTTCAAGTTCTTCAAAGCTTTCATCGTAAGGGGTAAGGGTGGCCACAGCAGTAAGGCGGGGCGCTTTAGGGTTTTGCTTCGTGTCAATAAACATGCGCACAATTTGGCGCATGCGGTCTGCGCGGAAGTTGGCAAAGAGAAGAGCATCACCGTTGCAAATGGTGTGATTATCAATAAGTGTTGGCTGAACAAATTCATCGCCAGCTGGATTGTTGCTATAAGAAGTGATGATGGCTTCTTCTATTGAATCTGCTTCTTTGCCTCTGCCTTTTTGGATGAGTTCATAGTAAGCATTGGTGCGTTCCCAGCGTTTGTCTCTGTCCATAGCTGTATAACGCCCGCAGATGGTTGCAATCTGTACGTTTTCAAGCGTATTGATAAACGCCTCAAGTTCTACAAGTTCAGTGGCAGCAGATTTAGGGGCATTGTCACGGCCATCTGTAATGGCATGAAGAATAATATTTTGGCCCGTTTTGTTCAGCTCTGCGAGCATGCCTTTAATATGATCTAAATGGCTATGCACCCCCCCGTAAGAACAAAGACCCACAACATGAATGGTCGGTGCTTGGGATGCGCCCTTTAAAAAACACTTCCATTCTTCTTTTTCTGCAAATTTTTTCAAATTCAGGTCTTCTGTAATTTGAGCAAGGGGCTGCAGTAATATCCGTCCTGCGCCAATGGCCATATGGCCAACTTCGCTATTCCCCATTTGTCCTTTGGGTAAGCCTACATGTTCACCATGGGTGAGGAGTGTGCTATGCGGACATGTACTTAAGAGTTTATCAAGGGTTGGTGTGTTTGCTTGTGCAACAGCATTGCCTTCGCGGCGCGGATTTATGCCAACACCATCAAGGACGCAAAGAAGAAAGGGTGGGTTATGTTTTGTCATGATACTAAAATAGTGCAAAGAGGGTGCTTTTCGCAAGTAAGAATCCTGATGAGGGCTTGACTTTTTAACCCCGCATACCAATAGTCTGTCCAAATTCATCTTTTTTTCTTTTCTCATGTTCAAAGGAGAGTTCCCATGAACAAAGTCTATGCGGCAATTGATCGTGCTTCTGCGCCGCTTGCACAAAAGGCGATAGCGGCCTACCAAACCCAAAAGAAAACACACAATACCGTGCCTGTTTGGCTGGCATTGTTGGTCTCTGTACCTATGGTGTTTCTTGATATCTCAGGCATGAATGTTATGACCATTTTGATGGCAGGAATTTTTGGCCTGTTTGCCTTTACCGGCAAAGAAAGCCATGATCCGCTATCACCTGTTGATAAATGGCGCTTGTTTGCGCCGATGGTCATCTTGATGGTACCAAGTATTCTCTGTATTGGGGAGGTTGAAGGGCTTCTTCTCAGTTCTTTAGGGTGGATATCTGTTGCGGCAGCAGCGTTGTTTGCTATTGTGGCAAGCCACCGTATTTTGGTTCTTCAAAGTAAGCCTTTGCCCATGATGATGAAGGTGCTTGCCGTTGTGGCGGTTCCTACATATGTTCTGCTAAAGCCAGCTTTGCTTATTGCTGAAATTGCAGGTGAGTGGATGGTGGCACATTGGCGCTCTGTGATGGTATGGAGTGCTTTTGCTGTTGGTGTTACTACTGTTTGGTTCCCGCTTCCTGCGGATGACTTTATCAGTATTGCTGGCGGCGTACTCGGTGTTATCTTTGGTGTTTCAGAATTTAGAAACCGGGATGGTAAAATGCCTGTAGAGGACATGTGGGCGATTGGCGGTGCATCTGCACTGGCGATTAGCCTTGGTGTGCTTTGCCCGGGCAATATGTTTGCAAGTGCAGGGCTGATGCTTTGGGCCACTGCCGTGAGCGCTACAAGTTTTGTGCTAGCAGGTTATTTTGTGAGCAAAACCCAAACACCTTCTCCGCAAAAAACACACGGTTTTTACGGGATAATGGATTAAATCGAAATAAAAAAGGGCGCATGTTGCGCCCTTTTTTTTGCTTTGTGCAGCAATTAACCATATGTCCTTATTCAAGGGAGTTTACAACTTTACTGTCAGTGGTATGGGAGCAGTGTGGTAGCAAGATCTAAAATTATACGCGGTGGTACGGGTGGCCTGCAATAATTGTGGCGGCACGGTAAATTTGTTCTGTAATAATAGGCCGTACCATTTGGTGAGGAAATGTAAGCTTTGAAAGGGAAAGTACAAGGTTTGCGCGGTCTCTAATATCTTGATGAAGCCCATCTGACCCGCCAATAATGAAATACACTTCGTTTGTGCCGCTATCTTGGAAGTTTGAGAGTTTTTTGGAAAATTCAGGAGTTGTTAATCCCTTGCCGCGCTCATCTAGAGCAATAACTTTAGCGGATGATGGGATTTTAGAAAGCTGAGTTTTGCTTTCTTCTAGTTTAAGGGCTTCGCCGCCAGTATTTTTGCCATGAGGCAGCTCTATAATGCTGGTCGGCAGAAAAGGCTTTAGACGTTTGATGTACTCTGCTTCGAGTGCAAGTAAATGTTTATCACGGCATTTGCCTGTTGCTAAGATAATAGCTTTCATAAAAAACTCTCATAATTCTATGTATGCTCAATTGCATGCCACGCTTTAAGCATAGCGAATTTAAGAGTCTTTTTATAGTGCTTTATAACCTAAATTTACGCTGAGGCGGGCATTTCAACCGTGCCGTAAACGTCTGTGTCGTCATTGCTATCAAAGCTATGGCCCCACATTTTCTCTAAATTATAGAGTTCACGTGCTTCTTCTTGGAATACATGGATGATCACATCGCCAGCATCAACAACAACCCAAGCGTTGGCAGGGTTGCCTTCAATGCCAAGTATCTCATATCCTTTTTCCTTCAATTCAGCTGCAACATCGCGTGCAAGAGAGCCGACATGTCGATCGGAATTCCCTGTGGCGATGATAAATGCCTCAGCAATTGCAGATTCTGGAAGGGGAATGAGGGTGATATCCTCAGCTTTTGTATTTTCAAGGGCCTCCAGGGCAACAAGTGCCGCGTTTTGGCCAGTGTTTCCAAGATGAATTTTCATCTCTGTTTGTGTTTTAAGGTCTATGATCCTTACTCCTTTTCTACCTATTTATGGGGAAAAGCATTAATCTTCCCATAAATCAGGGTGTTTTTTCAGGGTGTTTTTCTGACGGGGGGTCATATGAGACGGTTCCTCGCCAGAAGACAGCTCCTGCCTAATGTGCGTTGCCTGTCCCACGTGAGGCGGTACAAACAATACGCGCCACTGGGGCGCTTTCTCGAGGGGAGCATGCTCCTCTACGCGAAACTTACTATACTTTTCTGCTGCTGGGCTTTCTAGGCCTGCAAGCGAAGAGAATTGCTCTCTATATAGTACAACTATAGGAAACTCAAGGAAAATTTCGTTCCAGCCCTGCCATGTGTGGATGCTGGAGAGGTTGTCTGACCCCATAAGCCAGACAAAATTGCAGTCTGGATATGTGCGCTTCAGGGCGCGTAGGGTATCTAAAGTGTAATTTGTCGCCGTATTTTGCTCAAAATCGCTCACTTTAAGCCATGGGCGCTCTTCTGCAAGGTCTTTACAGAGCTCAAAGCGTACATCAAACGGCGCTGTGTCTGTTTTTTCTTTAAGGGGGTTTTGCGGAGAGACAAGAAACCAAACTTCGCTCAGTCCAAGGCGTTTATACGCCTGTTCCGCCATGGTGAGGTGCCCTGTATGTGGCGGGTTAAAAGAACCTCCTAAGATGCCAATGGTGCGAATAGCTTCCATCTCCTTTTTTAACTCTACTAAAACATACTGCGCTTTAGCGAATTAATATCTTTCACAATAAAAGTATGAGGGGTATGCCACCCTTCTTCAAGAGAATAAAAAATATAAATCCATATGGCCTGATAGGGTGTTGTGAAAATGCCCAAATATTAGGCAGATGGTTCATTGAGGCGATTTTTTACTTTTATTCAACTTTCGCGGTTCGCATGTATGTTTAATACGCTTTCACGGGTTCACAAAAGTAAAAGCTCATCCTCAATCAGCCTGACGGCTTTAAACTTATTTGTTATGAGTATGCCATCCAAGTAGCTCGTTATCACATATGGCTTTGATAACCTTCATGCCGTCTTCACTGTCATTCAGGCATGGGATAAAAGTAAAGTGTTCACCACCGTTTTCTATAAACTCATCCTTACCTTCCATGGCAATTTCTTCCAGTGTTTCTATGCAATCCACTGAAAACCCTGGGGTGATGACGGCAATATTTTTAATGCCCTTTTGAGGGAGTGACTCAAGTGTATCGCTCGTGCTTGGTTCTAGCCATTTATCTCTGCCAAATTTAGATTGGTAAGCCAGTTTGATTTTATCATCAGGCAGGCCAAGTTCTTCTTTAAGAAGGCTTGTTGTTTTGTGGCAGTGGCATGGGTAAGGGTCACCATTTTTAAAATATTTTTCTGGAATGCCGTGATAGCTAGCCAAGAGTACATCGAAAGGCTTATCTTTTGTATGCTCTTTTACGCTGCTGGCAAGGGCTTTTATATACTCAGGGTGTTTATGGTAAGGCGGCGCTGTGCGCACGCTTGGCATCCAGCGTATTTTTCTAAGAACTCTAAAAACTTCATCGCAGGCAGAAGCTGTGGTGGCAGCGCAGTATTGCGGATAGAGAGGAACAACAAGAATTTTGCTGCATTTGGCCTCTTTTAAACGTGTGATGGCACTTTCTATAGAAGGTGTGCCGTAGCGCATGCCAAGTTCAACATGAACCAGCTCGGGGTCAAATTCTTTTTGTAGGGCTTCTTTTTGTGCGTATGAAAACAGGCGCAACGGGCTATCGTTTTTATCTCTGTTCCAGATTTTAGCGTAACCACGCGCAGACCTTTGTGGAATAAAGTTTAAAAGAATACCATTGAGAATAAGCCACCACTTTGCACGATTCATTTCTACAATACGTGGATCCATAAGGAATTGACTGAGGTATCTTCGCATAGGGCGGTAGTTTAATGCTGTAGGGGTACCAAGGTTAACAAGAAGAACACCAGTTTTACTGGGTTTTTCATGGGAATATGCCGGCTCTGTTTTATATTTCATAAGAGTGAATATGGCATAGGGTTGGCGCGCTATCAAGAGCTGTTTTAAGCTCAGCTTAGATTCATGTGATTTTGTAGCGATTTTTTTGTCAAAAAGACTTGCAAAACAGCGTCTCTCCATGCTACTAATGCCTCGAATCTTTATAACGCGCGTAAACAAGATTGATGGTATAAAAAATATGCAAATTCTTACACATGGCCCAGAAAAGAGATATGCGAAGGCGCTTGTCGAACTTCTTACAGGGTCTTCTAAAAAAGATGTTGAGTCCGTAAAGGCTGTTCTTGCAGCACTTAGCGAAATGGCTGAAATTCAGGCGTTTCTTTCGGATAGTTCACAATCAACAGAAGATAAAACAATGGCGCTACAGGCGCTGGCTTCTGGCGTGAAAGCAACAGAGATGGTTTCTAATTTCCTGATGGTTATGGGAGATAAAGGACGTTCTGCTTATGTAGAGACAACACTTAAACTTGCGATTTCTATGCTAGGTGCAAAGGATGGGCAAGTGGTTGCAGAGGTACGTACAGCAGAAGCACTTACAAAAGGGCAAAAAGAAGCCCTGACTGCCTTTGTTAAGGATGGTCATGAAGGTGCAACGGATATCCTTATTGAAGAAGTTGTAGACCCTTCAGTGATTGCAGGTGTAACCCTGACAGTTGGGTCTAAGCAGTATGATAATTCGCTCAAGGGCGCTTTGAGTAGTTTTGCTCAGAGCATGAGCAATAAATAGTTTAATAGAGCAAAGAGAGGACGACAAAACATATGGTCGACATCAAAGCAGATGAAATCAGTAAAGTGATTAAGGAGCAGGTCGAAAGCTTCGGTAAAAAAGCTAAGACTGCTGAAGTAGGTCAAGTTCTTGCCGTAGGTGACGGTGTAGCACGCGTATATGGCCTAGATAACGTAAAAGCTGGTGAGCTTGTAGAATTCGCATCTGGTGTTGCGGGTATGGCTCTTAACCTAGACGAAGACCACGTTGGTGTGGTTATCTTTGGTGATGACAGCACGATTAAAGAAGGCGACACAGTTAAACGTACAGACCGTATTGTTGACGTACCAGTTGGTAAAGAGCTTTGCGGACGTGTTGTTGACGCTCTTGGTAACCCAATTGATGACAAAGGTCCTCTCGGCGCTAAGAAAACAGCCCGCGTTGAAGTGATTGCACCTGGTATTATTGCTCGTAAATCAGTACATGAGCCAATGCAAACAGGTCTTAAAGCGATTGACGCCCTTGTACCTGTAGGTCGTGGACAGCGTGAACTTATTATTGGTGACCGCCAGACTGGTAAAACAGCTGTAGCGATTGATGCCATTATTAACCAAAAAGAAACACACAAAACAGATAAGCCTGTTCACTGTGTTTACGTTGCTGTTGGCCAAAAACGCTCAACGGTTGCGCAGGTGGTTAAAACACTACAAGAAAAAGGTGCTATGGAGTACACAACTGTTGTTGCGGCAACGGCTTCTGACCCAGCGCCAATGCAGTTTATGGCACCATACACAGGTTGCGCGATTGGTGAGTACTACCGTGATAACGGTATGCACTGCCTGATTGTTTACGATGATCTTTCTAAGCAAGCGGTATCTTACCGTCAGATGTCACTATTGCTGCGTCGTCCTCCAGGACGTGAAGCATACCCTGGTGATGTATTTTACTTACACTCCCGCCTACTTGAGCGTGCTTGTAAGCTATCTGATGAAATGGGTGGTGGTTCACTTACAGCCCTTCCTATTATTGAAACGCAAGCAGGTGACGTATCTGCCTACATTCCAACAAACGTAATTTCGATTACGGATGGTCAGATTTTCCTAGAGAGTGACTTGTTCTTCTCTGGTGTACGTCCGGCGATTAACGTAGGTCTATCAGTGTCACGTGTTGGTGGTTCTGCTCAGGTGAAAGCTATGAAGCAGGTTGCTGGTACACTTCGCCTTGACCTTGCGCAGTACCGTGAAATGGCAGCCTTCTCGCAGTTTGCATCAGACCTTGATGCGTCTACGCAGCAGCTTCTTTCTCGTGGTGAGCGCCTGACTGAACTTCTTAAGCAAAAGCAGTACAGCCCAATGAGTGCATCTGAGCAAGTTGTCAGCGTTTATGCAGGTACAAAAGGCTTCCTAGATGATATCGCTGTTTCTGATATTACAGCGTTTGAAACACACCTGATTGAGCTAACACGCTCAAGCTACAAGAGCCTTCTTGATGATATTACATCAAAAGGTAAACTTGATGATGCCCTTGAAGAGCGCATTAAGGAAGTGATTGAAAGCGCGAAAAACTCTTTCTCTGATTCAGATGAAGATGAAACTGTAACAAAAGTAAAGGTTGCTGACCTCGATGCCGTCGCTTAAAGACCTCCGCGGACGTATATCGTCTGTTAAAAACACAAGGCAGATTACCAAGACCATGAAAATGGTCTCGGCTGCCAAGGTGGTGAGAGCGCGTCAGGCTTGTGAAGAGGCACGTCCATATGCTGAGAAAATGGCATCTGTGCTGAATGGCCTAGCGACGAATCTTGCTGGAAACTCAAGTGCACCACTTCTGCTGCGTGGCCACGATACAGTACGCACTGTGCGTATTGTTGTGTTTGGTTCACAGCGCGGACTTTGTGGTGGCTTTAATGCTGGTCTTGCAAAACAGGCTGTTGAACTGGGTGCTAGCCTTAAAAAGCAAGGTATCACGGTTCAGTATGTGACTGTTGGACGTAAAGTGCGCGATCAAATTCGTGCGGTTTACCCAGATAACATTTTTGCAAGTCATAATGACCTGATTAGCAAACAGCCTGAGTACCATGAAGCAGAAGCTTTTGCGTCAACTCTTGTAGATGCCTTTGAAAAAGGTGAATGCGAAGAAGTTGTGATTATGTACAACACGTTTGTGAGCATGATGAGCCAAGTGCCAACACCAATGCAACTGCTACCGTTTAAGGCAGAAGACATGGGTGAAACAGCTACAAGCGCATCTGTGGAATACGAGCCAAGCGAAGATAAAATCCTCAGCGATCTTGTTCCTCGTAACGTCGCGATGCAGGTGTTCCGCGGTATGCTGGAAACCACTGCAAGTGAGCATGCTTCTCGTATGACTGCTATGGACAGCGCAACGCGTAATGCAGGCGACATGATTAACCGTTTAACACTGAACTACAACCGTACCCGACAGGCTATGATTACGACCGAGATGATCGAGATCGTAAGTGGCGCTGAAGCGGTTAAATAAGACATTTAGAACAAGGAGATACTATCCAATGGCAAAAGCAAACACTGGTAAAATTACCCGCGTTATTGGCCCTGTGGTCGACGTAGCTTTTGAAAGCGACGTGCCAGCAATGATGAACGCCCTTCACTTGAAAGGTGATGATGGCGAAACAATTACTCTTGAAGTGGCGCAGCACCTCGGTGAAAACAGCGTACGTACCATTTCTATGCAAGCAACTGAAGGCCTTGTACGTGGTCAAGAAGTTGTCGATACTGGCGATGCAATTCAAGTTTTTGTAGGCCCTGAAAACCTAGGCCGTATTCTTGACGTTGTTGGTCAGCCTATTGATGAGCGCGGCCCACTTACAGCAACGAAAAAATCAGTTATTCACAAGGAAGCCCCAACTTTTGCAGACCAGTCTACAGAAGTTGAAGTTCTTGAGACGGGTATTAAGGTTGTTGACCTTCTTGCACCATACTCTAAGGGTGGTAAAATTGGTCTATTCGGTGGTGCTGGTGTTGGTAAAACAGTACTTATCATGGAACTCATTAACAACATCGTTAAAGGGCATGGTGGTTATTCTGTGTTTGCCGGTGTTGGTGAGCGTACTCGTGAAGGTAATGATCTTTACCATGAGATGATTGAATCAAACGTAATCAACCTTGAGAAGCCAGAAGATTCTAAAGTTGTACTTGTTTACGGTCAAATGAACGAGCCTCCAGGAGCACGTGCGCGTGTTGCACTTTCTGCGCTAACTCAAGCGGAATACTTCCGTGATGAGGAAGGTCAGGACGTACTATTCTTCGTTGATAACATTTTCCGTTTCACACAAGCAGGTTCTGAAGTATCAGCCCTTCTTGGACGTATCCCATCTGCGGTAGGTTACCAGCCTACACTTTCTACAGATATGGGTGTTATGCAGGAGCGTATTACATCAACCAAGAAAGGTTCTATTACATCTGTACAGGCCGTTTACGTACCTGCGGATGACTTGACTGACCCAGCGCCAGCAACAACCTTCTCTCACCTTGATGCAACAACAGTACTTAACCGTTCGATTGCTGAGCTTGGTATTTACCCTGCGGTAGATCCACTTGACTCAACATCTCGCGTGCTTGACCCGCAAGTGATCGGTGAGGAGCATTACAGTATTGCAACTCAAGTTCAAGAAACATTACAGAAGTACAAAGCACTGCAAGATATTATTGCAATTCTTGGTATGGATGAGCTTTCTGAAGAAGATAAAATGACAGTTGCGCGCGCACGTCGTATCCAGCGTTTCCTTTCTCAGCCGTTCCACGTTGCTGAGCAGTTTACAGGTATGCCTGGTAAGTACGTGAAGCTTCCTGACACAATCCGTGCTTTCAAAGAAATCATGGAAGGTAAACATGACGATATGCCTGAGAATGCATTCTACATGGTTGGTACAATTGAAGAAGCGATTGAAAAAGCAAAAACGCTTGCCTAACGGCAAGCGGCTTTGCCGCTTAACTCTTAAAATAAAGGACAAGCTCCATGAAATTTGACCTTGTTACACCGGTAAAACAGCTTGCATCTTTTGATGCTGAGCTTGTTGTTGTGCCAGGGGCTGAAGGCGAGTTTGGAGTGCTTGAAAACCATGCACCACTTATCTCAACTTTAAAGCCAGGTAAAATTCATGTCCGCACAAAATCAGGCGAAACACATGACTTTGCAGTCGCATATGGTTTTGCAGATGTTGCTGGCGATCACGTAACTGTGCTTGCTGAAGGCGCGCATGCAAAAGCTGATATCGATTATAAAGCTGTGGATGCAGAGCTGAAGGAATCTCGTAAAGAGATTGCAGGGCTTTACGCCAACAAAGCAGACATGCTTGATATTCAAAACGCAGAGAAGAAGCAGGCGATTTTAGAAGCGAAGCTTCTCGTTGCTGAAAAGCCTCTGATCTAAATTCTACTTACTCATTACTGCAAATACCTTATTGGTTGCGGTGCTCGGCTTATGTACATTTAAGTACACAGCGCCAACGCTCCTCACCAATAAGGTATTTTCGTTGATGATTAAGCGAATTTGCTGTCATTGATTCTCTGTATACAATAGTATTGACAGGGTTAAAATCCCCCTATAGAATACCTCCAGATTAACAAAGTTTATAAGAGAAGGAAGCAGACGTGTTTTCTGTAGATCAAAACCCGTTCGAAGGGGCAACTGTTGCTGTGCTTGGTGACTTTATGTTGGATGAATTTGTCTTTGGCGCTGTTGAACGTATTTCTCCTGAGGCACCAGTGCCTGTGGTGACTGTTAAAGACCGTCAGCAAACACTTGGCGGCGCAGGAAATGTGGTATTTAACCTTAAATCTCTTGGTGTGAATTCTTTGCCAGTAGGTATTCTTGGTATGGATAGCGCAGCTGAAACTGTAAAAACAATGTGTGCTCAACATGGTATTTCACTAGACTCAATGCTTTATACCAACCGTCCAACAACATTTAAAATGCGCGTGGTGGCAGAAGGCCAGCATGTGGTGCGTGTGGATGATGAAGTAAAAGAAGGTCTGTCTCCACAGGAGCGCACAGCTCTTAAAGAAAAACTTGCAGAGATTCGTCCTCAGGCAGATGTCATTATTGTATCTGACTACGGTAAAGGTGTCATTGATCAAGAGATGCTTGATTACGTGAAAGAGCTTTGGTCTGAGGGGCAAGTTCTGGCTGATCCCAAACCACGCACAGATATTTCATATGAAGGGCTTTCTCTCATTACGCCTAACCTGAAAGAATCAACTGAGCTAACAGGCAGAAAAGCGCCTGAAACAGACGCTGAGGCAGAAATTATGGCGAAGATGCTCCTTGCGCAATGTAAGCTTCCCTCTGTACTTCTTACGCGCGCTGGAGACGGCATGACACTTATTGATGGGGCTAAAGTAAAACACCTTAAATCATTCGTGCGTGAAGTACGTGATGTTTCAGGTGCTGGCGACACGGTTATTGCAACCATGTCTGCGGGGGTTGCTGCAGGGCTTGATCTTGCGGATGCTGCCGAACTTGCAAATGCAGCTGGCGGGGTTGTTGTTTCTAAGGCAGGTACAGCCCAAACCACTTGGCCAGAAATTGTTGAAGAGCTTAAGCGCAGCGCTAGCCTATAAATAAAAAAGCCTCCAATTTAGGAGGCTTTTTTATGTTAGAGAGAGAATTTATTGGTCAGCGGATAGCGCCTATCCACACCAAAAGCGATTTTGCTAAGCTTTGGACCAGGCGCCGCTTGGTAGCGTTTGTATTCGTTGATACGAATGAGCCTTAAAATATCTTTTACCACTTGAGTATTTGCGCCTGTTTGCTTTGCAATGGTTTCAGCGCTCCAAATATTCTGCTCAATGGCAAGTTTGAGAACAGCGTCTAGCACATTATAATCAGGTAAACTGTCGCTATCTTTTTGATCTGGTGCGAGTTCTGCGCTTGGCGCTTTGCTGAGAATATTGTGAGGAATGATTTCTTTATCTCGGTTAATCCAAGCGCACAGCTCAAAGACTTCAGTTTTATAAAGGTCTTTAATCGGGTTATATCCGCCGTTCATATCGCCGTATAGGGTGCAGTACCCTACGGCCACTTCGCTTTTGTTACCGGTGGTAAGTGCAAGCGTGCTGGCATTTGCGTTGGTAAAGGCCATAACAAGGCTACCCCGCAGCCTTGCTTGTAGGTTTTGTTCTGTAAGCCCTGAAGGTTTTTCTGAAAATGTGCCTTCCCATGTGGTATCAAATGCACCTTTTAATGCTTGAATTGGAAGCGTATGGGTATGAATGCCAAGGTTTTTCGCTAAAGCGTTTGCATCGTCAACGCTATGGCTTGATGAGTAATCGCTTGGCATAAGAAGACCTGTTACATTTTCTGCACCCAAAGCTTCTGCCGCAAGCGCAGCAACAAGAGCGCTATCTACCCCGCCGCTGAGGCCAAGAGTAGCTTTTGTAAATCCATTTTTATGGCAGTAGTCTTTCAACCCCATCACCATAGCATGAGAGATATCTTCCCACTTATTTTTGGGAAGAGGGGTATGCGCGCCTTTGAGGTGTCCATGTTCCAATACAAGCAACTGCTCTTCTTCTTCCCATGCAGCAAACTGCGCTGTTGGCTTTGTTTCATCTGTAGAGAGAGCAAAGGAGCATCCATCAAAAATATAATCATCCTGCCCGCCTACAAGGTTGAGGTATAAAGCAGGGCAGCCTGTTTCAGCTACACGGTTTTGCATAATTTGAACACGGCTTTCATGTTTGCCAGAAAAATACGGCGACCCATTGGGTGAAAGTAAAATTTCAGCGCCGGCTGCTTTGAGCTTATCGGATACATCGCTGTACCAAACATCTCGGCAGATAGGAATGCCGATAGATACACCTTTCCAAAGCTGAGGAGCATGCCCCCTATAAGGTGCAAAAACGCGCTTTTCATCAGCTACGCTATAGTTGAAGAGATGTTCCTTACCATGGATAGAGAGGACTTTTCCGCCTGCACAAAATAGGGCGCTGTTAAAGGTTGGTGGCTTATCAACAAGCCCTGTTGTTGCGTGAGTTGTATGGCGTCCTACGCGGTGCGGCACAGATAGAATTAGCGCTGTATCCTCTGTGGTATCTCTTACAAGTTTGTTGACTTCAATATCAAGAGCAACTAAAAAATCCTCGCTAAAGAGAAGGTCGCCCGGCAAATACCCTGTGAGCATCATTTCTGGAAATATAACCACGTCGGCGCCAAAGTTGACGCCGCGCGCGTAAGCCGCAGCAATTTTGGCAGCGTTGCCTTTTAGGTCACCGACAGTCGGGTTCAGCTGACATGCAAATATCTTCATTTTTTACTCTTTTAAATACTTTTTTGTATCGGTTAAAGTTGCGCGTATTATTTGCTTCAATGCTTACTAAATAAAGCAAGCTGCGTTAGTTATGCCACCTGACTCTGCTTGAGCTCTTTAAAGAAACCAACAAGTCGATCCATGCCTTTTTGCAGCTCTGCTTCAGGGCAAGCGTAAGAAATGCGGAAACATCCAGCAGCGCCAAACTCTTCGCCGGGCACTGTTGCTACGTGCGCTTCTTCAAGTAAAAGCTTACACAGGTCATAGCCATTGTTTATAGGCGTGCCTTTGTAAGATGTGCCCATATATACGCCAGCATCTGGGAACACATAAAAAGCACCAGAAGGCATAGGGCATGTGAGGCCGCAAGCTTCCATGGCATGCATAGCGATGTTACGGCGGCTTACAAAGTTATCTTTTACTTCTGTGAGGAAGCTATGATCACCAGAGAAAACACTTGCCGCGATTTGCTGGCTAATATTAGGAATATTCATGTAAGTTTGGCCAACAATTTTTGGCAGAAGCTTGAGTACTTTTTCTGGTCCTGCAATGCCACCAATACGAAGCCCAGGTAGGCCATAGTTTTTAGACACAGATTGCATAATGAACAGGCGGTCTTTTAGCTCTGGTGCGCTATGGAGAAGGTGGTGGAACTTTTCACCATCATAAATAAGCTTGTCGTAAATATCATCAGATAAAATCCAAACATTTGGATATTTTTTCATAACATCAGCAAGAGCTGCAACTTCGTTTTCTGTATAAACCATACCCGTTGGGTTTGATGGGTTATTAAACAGGAAAATTTTTGTTTTCTCGTTTATTGCCGCATCTAATTGTTCTGGCGTAAGTTTATAGTGTTGTGCACTTGAGCATGGCAGATCAGTTGGTACGCCGCCGCAGAATTTAATCATACCGCGGTAAGATGACCAGTACGGTGCACCGTAAACAACTTCGTCGCCTTCATCTAGCAAAGCGCGAAACAGAAGGTAAAGTGCGCCTTTGCCGCCCATGGTGATGCACAGCTCGTTTAAATCATAAGAAAAGCCATCTTTTTCAAGGCGATTTTTAAAAGCGTCAAGAAGCTCTGGCTGGCCTTTGCTGTTGAGGTATTTGAGACCAATATCGCTATCAACTGCAGCTTTACCAGCGTCGTAAGCATGAGATGGTGGAGAAAAATTAGGAACTCCAATAGAGAGGTTCACTACGTCAATGCAGTCTGCTTTCATAGCTGTTGCGGTGTTGTTGATTTCAACGATTCCACTCGGCTCAAAACTGTTCATGAGGTCTGCAAAATTAGGCATTTTTCTTCTTCCGTTTTTGTATTTTTGTAATGCGCCATAAGTGTGCGCCTTTTGCTGAAAAACATCAAGAGGCTTCCTGCTTGGGGATTTTAAAAAAGCAGGATATAATGAGGCGTAATTTTATAATAAGAAGCGAGAGATGCCATGAGCCTATACAGTGATTACCTAGCCGAAATTGAAAAAAGAAAAGAGCAAGGCCTAAACCCAAAGCCTATTGAAGAGAGTGCGCTCGTGGGTGAGTTGATCTCACAAATTAAAGATACTGAACATGCTCATAGAGAAGGTTCACTCAAATTTTTCATTTATAATACACTGCCAGGTACAACCAGTGCCGCTGGCGAAAAAGCAAAATTCCTCAAAGAGATTATCCTTGGCACTGAAACGGTTGCTGAAATTACACCTGAATTTGCTTTTGAGCTTCTCTCTCACATGAAGGGCGGCCCTTCTGTTGAGGTTCTTATTGATCTCGCGCTTGGCTCAGATGCAGCCATTGCAGCATCTGCGGCAAAAGTTTTAAAAACGCAAGTTTTCTTATATGAAGCAGATACAGATCGTCTCGCAGAAGCGTATAAAGCAGGAAGTTCAGTGGCTCAAGATATTCTTGAAAGCTATGCTAAGGCAGAGTTCTTTACAAAACTTCCAGAGGTCGATGAAGAGATTCAAGTTGTCACATACGTTGCTGGCGTGGGTGATATTTCAACAGATCTGCTTTCTCCTGGTAACCAGGCGCACTCGCGCGCTGATAGAGAGCTGCATGGCCAGTGCTTTATTTCTGAAACAGCGCAAAAAGAAATTAAAGATCTGCAAATACAGCACCCTGATAAGCGTGTCATGCTTGTGGCCGAAAAAGGCACAATGGGTGTAGGTTCATCTCGCATGTCTGGTGTGAATAATGTTGCGCTTTGGACAGGTAAAAGTGCAAGCCCTTATGTGCCATTTGTGAATATTGCTCCCATTGTGGCAGGGACAAACGGCATCTCTCCAATTTTCCTCACGACTGTGGGCGTAACTGGTGGAATTGGCATTGATCTGAAAAACTGGGTGAAGAAAAAAGATGCGAATGGCAAAACCGTGATGGGCGCTGATGGCAGCCCTGAGCTAGAAGAAGCGTATTCAGTAGATACGGGAACTGTTCTTACAATTAATACAAAGAGCAAAAAGCTTTATAATGGCAATAAAGAGCTTGTTGATATTTCTTCAGCACTCACGCCTCAAAAGGTGGAATTTATTAAGGCTGAAGGCTCTTATGCGATTGTCTTTGGTAAAAAGCTACAAAACATTGCGGCTGAAACACTTGGTATTGCTGTTCTGCCTGTGTTTGCACCTTCAAAAGAAATTTCTCATGAAGGCCAAGGTCTGACTGCCGTTGAAAAAATATTTAACAAAAATGCTGTGGGTGTTGCAGGCGGAAAAACGCTTTATGCAGGTTCTGATATTCGCGTAAAAGTAAATATTGTTGGCTCTCAAGATACAACAGGCCTTATGACGGCTCAGGAACTTGAAGCGATGGCAGCAACGGTGATTTCTCCAACAGTAGATGGGGCTTACCAGTCGGGTTGCCATACAGCATCTGTATGGGACTTTAAGGCACAGGAAAATACGCCAAAGCTGATGAAGTTTATGCATAAGTTTGGGCTCATCACTGGCCGTGACCCTAAAGATGTTTACCCAGCGATGACAGATGTGATTCACAAGGTTCTAAACGATATTACAGTGGATGATTGGGATGTGATTATTGGTGGTGATTCGCACACACGTATGTCTAAGGGTGTAGCTTTTGGTGCAGACTCTGGAACTGTGGCTCTAGCCCTTGCCACAGGTGAGGCAACAATGCCAATCCCTGAGTCTGTAAAAGTAACCTTTAAAGGTGAAATGAAACCCCATATGGACTTTAGAGACGTGGTGCATGGCACGCAGCTTCAAATGCTCAAACAGTTTGGTGATAACGTCTTCCAAGGCCGTATTATTGAGGTGCATATCGGAACATTACTTGCTGACCAAGCATTTACATTTACAGACTGGACAGCAGAGATGAAAGCGAAAGCATCTATCTGTATTTCAGAAGATGAGACACTGATCGGTTCACTTGAAATTGCAAAACACCGCATGCAAATTATGATTGATAAAGGCATGGATAACGAAAAAGGTGTTCTTGCAGGCCTTATTGCAAAAGCTGACAAGCGTATTGCAGATATCCGCTCTGGTGAAAAGCCGGCACTCACACCTGATGATAACGCTAAGTATTTTGCCGAAGTTGTGATTGATCTTGATGAGGTAAGTGAGCCTATGATCGCTGACCCTGATGTAAATAACGATGATGTATCTAAGCGTTATACGCACGATACAATTCGCCCAATCTCTTACTACAAGGGTGAAAAGAAGGTAGACCTTGGATTTGTTGGGTCTTGCATGGTGCATAAAGGTGATCTGAAAATTGTCGCACAGATGCTCAGAAACATTGAAAGCCGTGAAGGCAAGGTGGAGTTTAAAGCTCCGCTTGTTGTAACGGCGCCAACGTATAATATTATTGATGAGCTGAAAGAAGAAGGCGATTGGGATATTCTACAAAAGTACGCAGGTTTTGAGTTTGATGATAATGCACCAAAGCAAGCTGCGCGTACTGAGTATGAAAATATTCTGTACCTCGAGCGTCCGGGCTGTAATCTTTGCATGGGTAACCAAGAGAAAGCGGAAAAAGGCGATACGGTTCTGGCTACATCTACACGCCTTTTCCAAGGCCGTGTGGTAGAAGACACAACTGAGAAAAAGGGTGAGTCACTGCTTGCTTCAACGCCAGTTGTGGTGCTTTCAGCTATTCTTGGGCGTACGCCAACTCTTGAAGAATATGACGCAGCTGTAGAAGGTGTAAATCTTACAAAGTTTGCGCCTGCTTCGCGCGTGAATCCAAAAGATACCATGTCGGTTCATTACTAAGGGCCTGATGATAAGCAAAAACCCCCGCAATATGCGGGGGTTTTGAGTTCGATTTTTATAGCGACTTTTATTTGTCAGCGTAGCGCGGTGTCATCATAATCACTTCTGCTTGCGGTTCAACATGAGGCGTCGACGGTTTTGGCAAGTAGCGCACCAGTACAGGAACAGCTTCTTCCATGGCGTTTTCTAGTAAGGCCTCAAACTCTTCAAGAGATGTGACAACGTACCAGTTTTCATCAATCTGAACAGCATCCACAATGGTGTGTGTGGCAATGCCAGCTTCATGGGCAGGGCTCATATGTGCAACGCTGTTGATGACCAAGCCACTGCCAAGTTCCCAGCTTTCAAAAAGCGCGGCGCGCTCTTCTTTGCTTAAGTTTCCATAGCTTTCGCCAAGGTAGCTTTCCAAAACATCACCGTTTTCCATAACGCTTTCAATACCACTGTTATTGAAATAGAAAGTCGGCACAGTTGAGCTTGCGCTTGTTTGTAAGGCGGCTTCCTCGTAGCTCGGCTCAATGGTGAACGTCATAGGACGGCCATTGCGCAGAATTGTCAGTGTAATGGTTTCGCCAGGCGGAGTATTTGCAATCGTGAAACTTAGCATAAGCTGGTCTTGAACAGCGTGATCATTGATATGGGTCACAATGTCTCCAACACGTAGGCCTGCCATGGCAGCAGCGCCGCCATCTGCAAGGCCTCTAATGCCAGCCCCTCTGCTGCCTTCTTCAATGAAAGGAAGCAAGTTACTGTTAATACTCGTAATACGTTGCCAAAAGGCAAAGCTCAGGTCAGCGTAAGCGGCATCAATTGAGCTTACAAACGTACGGCCTCCATGGGAGCGCATGTAAGTATGGGCAGTCATCAGCATATCCAATGGTTGAATAAAGCCTAGGCCAACATTAGCGCCCGTAGGAGAAATGATATAGGTGTTCATGCCAATGGCCTTGAGCTCACCATCTTGCATCACAACAGCAACGCCGCCAGAGTTACCAGGGTTAAGCGCTGCATCCGTTTGGATATCCCCGTGTGTGCTAGAGAGCGAACTTTTAGGAAGGTGACGGCCATTATAGCTGAGTACACCCTTGGACACGCTGCATTTGAAACCAAGTGGCCCACCGATAAGGTAAATCTCTTGCCCTTCTGTAAGGCGGCTCATATCAGCCGGCTTAAAAGAAGGAGTACGAGACATGCTTCCTGGCAGTGTCAGGCTTGCAAAGTCACGGCTGGCATCAAGCCAAAAGTCACTTTGCGGAACCTGAAATTCAAATTCAGTATCATCGCACATTTGGTAGCGTACATAGGTTGCTTCGCCAACAACATGGTTGTTGGTCCACATGTAGTTTGTACCATCAAATCTCATAAAGAAAGCGGAACCGCTGCCCGTGGGGCGTAGGACTCTACCAGCTTCATCAACAGGGCTGATGGTTGTGATCGCAGCTGTTTTGGCAAGTGCCTCTTGAATGAGGGCCATATCAGAAGTAGATGTCGGCTGAATGTTTTCAGCAAATATCTGCTCTTGAGAAGCTGCTGGAACGGCAAACATAATGGCCGTAGCAAAGGTTAAAGCTTTCCACATAAGGGTAAACTCCAAAAAAAGGTTAAGAAAAGATTAAGAAATCTTTTGGAACTTAAAGAAACACAGCCTTTTGTGCAAGCGTTTTATGGTTTACCTCGCTTTAAAAATCAGTACACTAAAAAGCACAAATCACACAAAGTGTGCAAAGTTGAATAGGGAAAAGGAAAAAAGAATATGAAATTTGAAACAAAAGCCATTCATAGCGGCGTAAAGTGCGACCCAACTCACGGGAGTGTTGTGACCCCTATTCACCAAACATCAGGCTTCCAATTCCCTTCTACTGAAAGCGCTGCAGATCGCTTTATGCTGAATGAGTTCGGTCAAATTTACTCACGTGTAGGTAACCCAACAGTAGACCAGTTTGAAGCACGCATGACAGAGCTTGACGGTGGTGTTGGCGCTGTTGCTGTTGCATCTGGTATGACAGCTGCTGCTTACACAGTGATGAACATCTGTAAAGCTGGTGATAACTTTGTAACATCGCCAAACCTGTACGGTGGTGTAAGCAATCTCTTTAAAAATATTCTTAAAGATTACGGTATTGAAGCGCGCTTTGTTGACCATAGTGACCCTGAAAATTTCCGCCGTGCAACGGATGAAAATACACGTTTATATTGGGGGGAAACGCTACCAAACCCTAAATTGAATGTTTTCCCAATCCATGAAGTTGCTAAAATTGCAAACGAGATTGGTGTGCCTTTAGCCATTGATAACACGTGTGCTACCCCAGCGCTTTGCCGCCCATTTGAACACGGCGCGCATATTGCAGTTTACAGTGCTACAAAATACATTTGCGGACATGGTACAACAATTGGCGGTATCATTGTGGATAGCGGTAAGTTTGACTGGGCAAAACACGCAGATCGTTTCCCTATGATTAGTCGTCCTGATCCATCTCTTCATGGTATGAAGTGGATCGAAAAGTTTGGTGAAATGGCTTACATTCTTAAGCTTCGTGCAACAATGATCCGTGACTTTGGTGGTTGTCTTGCACCTATGAATGCTTTCCTGCTTACACAAGGCCTAGAAACGCTTTCATTGCGTATGGAAAAGCATTGTGCAAACGCTAAAGCTGTTGCTGAATACTTATCAAAGCACCCGAAAGTAAACTTTGTGAACTACCCAACAGTAAATGGCGGTGATACTGAAAAGTGGGCAACTGAGCTTATGGGTGGTATGTACGGCCCTATGGTTGGTGTTGATGTGAAAGGTGGCACAAAAGCTGGGCAAGATTTTGTGAGCGGTCTTGAGATGTTCTACCATGTAGCAAACATTGGGGATACACGCTCTATGGCCATTCACCCAGCCAGCACAACGCACAGCCAAATTCCAACGGAAGAGCGCGTAAAAGCGGGTATTACAGACGGCTATGTACGCCTATGTATTGGTATTGAACATATTGACGATATTCTGCATGACCTAGAGCAAACACTTGAGAAAGTGCAGGCTTCAGAAGCAGCATAAATCTAGTAAACTGAAAAGCGCGGAAAAATCCGCGCTTTTTTGTGTTTTAGGGCTTGAAATTTCTACAAACATGCCCATATTAACGCACATGTAACGCGTGTCACTTCGGTGGTGTGCTCTACTCTCTCGTAACTTTTTTCTTCTATGAAAGGAGACCCAAAATGGGTTCCATCACTAAGCTGTTCGGTATGGCTTGGCGCTTTTTTGTGGGAAGTATTTATTGGTTTTCAACCATTTTTACAACCATCATCCTCACACTTGCCAGTTACCATATGATTATGAATACTGCAACCAATCTTCTGCAGTTTCAGCTGTGGGCGTTCACCTTCTTCATTGTCAGTATGACGGGGATTTGGTGGTACTTCCGCTTTTTTAAACCACAGCGCTGGATCACCGGCGTTATCAAACTTGTCAACTTCGTCATTGTTGTGGTGCTTGTTGTTGCCATCTTTTTTGCGCTCTTTTTTGCAGCGGTGATTGCAACAACTGATCTGGCGCATGCCAATCTCAGCGCAGCTGAAACGCTACTTCAGCGTGAGTTCTGGGATGCGACATGGCTCAGTGCTCAGTGGCGACAGGATGTTCTGTGGAATGAATCTGCATGGACAAATCTTATCACGCAGGCGCTGATTGACGTCAACTGGTGGCAGCAGGAAGTTTTGCCTTGGGCTATTGAGCAGGTTAAACTGCACGTGGCTCTTGCAGATCGGCTGACTGGCGCAAGTATCTTTGCAGCAACCATTGCACCCTTTATGGGGCTTTTGCTTTCTGCTGGTGGTATTCTTCGTGTGGGTCTTCCGCTTATCTCTAAGGCGCTTGGAGCTGGCTTTATCAGTAAAATGGTTCAAATGGCTCTGGTGAAAATGCAGCGTAAATTTGATCATATCCCTGATCAAGATATTGCTGTAACGCCTAAGATTGCAGTCTTCAAAGAGTTTCGTCGTGCTGGTGTGCAGCGCGGTAAACTTGGTGACCGCCTGCTTCATGCCGTTGATGCTTTCTTTGCTCAGCTTGATGAGCTTCCTGATGGGGAGTTGAAAAAGCAGGCTCATGCAGATGCGCACCGTTTCTTGGATGTGCCTGTCAAAAACTTGAAAGAAGCTCTGCTTGCTCGCTTTGAGCTGGTTCATGAGATCAATCAGTGTTTGCAGGGGTACAATCAAGAAACCCGTGAGCTGAAGCAGAAAATTAAAGCAGCTACGGATGCTTTGAGTGTTGAAGAAGGTGGCTTCCTTAAGCGGTGGCCATTTAAAAAAGCTTTGAAAAAACTTGAGAAAGAACTTGCTGAGGTGAATGCTAAATATGACGGTAAAACCGTTTACAGCAAGATCCTTTCACGTAAGCAAGGCGCTTTCAAGGTGCCTGGCATCTTTCAAACGCTTTACCCAGACTACGCTGCTCATGAAAAGAACCTGACGATCCCTGCAATTTCTGAATTGTGGGGGCAGCTTGGTGATATTGAAACTGAGATGTCTGTTAAGTATGGCATCAGAATCAATGCACTGGACGATATGCAGCAAATGGGAATTTTGAGCAGCTTGAAAGAGATGCTCAAAAACTTTGTGACAGGTCGCAGAAAGCAAAATGAACAGGTTGAGCTGATGAAGCAACAACTCCAGCAACAGGGCAAGCAAATTGTTCTGTTGAAAGATGTTGTTGTTAATCTGCATAACTCTTCTCGCCCTCAGCCAGTCAAGAACAGACCGGTGAAGGTGAAGCGCTCAACACGCTAATCGAAAACGCAAAAGGCGCCCCTAACAGGGCGCCTTTTCATCGTTTATAAGTCTCTTGGGTTTCCGTGGATACCTGTCTGGTAAGTTTCAGTAATCCAGCTGTAAAATGCATCAATGATAGGTGTGTCATCAATCACTTTATGGCCGCGTCTGGCACCCTGCACAATGCGGGTATCTAAAAACGAATCTGGCAGCTGCGGCGCGTTTGCGCCAAAGTACCAAAACCGATGACCAACAAGAACCTGAGGCACACTATGGTTACGCTGAATTTTTTCGGCGTTTCCATAGTGGATACCTTGCTTGTAGGTGCAATAAGCACCGCGCACGGGCGCCATCATATTAAAGTTATCCCCGTAAAGATTTTCAGCATTTGGCCTTTTGCTGTGAAAGCGGGGAATATGCCAGTAATCCGCATAGCCAATGCGTTCATCTACAGAGCTTGCATAGATGAGGCGGTTTGCCCCATGCTTGCTGGTAGACATGCCAATAATCCAGTCGCTTTCGGGTTTTGCATGTTTACGGATTTGAGGTTTGCAAACGGCAAGCGTGCAGCTGCCGCCCGTTACGTTTGGAGCAAGCCCTGTGTCTGATGCGACGACATAGACAAGTAACCGATTTGGTTTGAACGTGGAGTCATAAAGCATTGAGCCTCCATATGTAAAACCATATCCATAACTCTACTATGACATGCTGAAAAGTACGGTTTTTATAGTTTCCATTACTCATGTGCGCAAAAGCACACTGCGTTACGGGTCTATAAAAACAGCCCTTCTCGCTGCGTCATAGCGAATTATTGATAGGTTTGAGAAAAAGCAATCAAAGATATAAATGTATACGGAAAATACAATTTCAGCAGACCTTTGTCAAAGCGGAAATCCTATTACTTCTGTGCGAGGTAAATGTGTGTATAGCTTTTATCGAGTGCCTCGTTGCCTTCTTCTGGGTAAGCCATCAGGTAAGTGAGGACAGTGAGAGCGTCCATTTCTTGCAGAGCAGGGTTACGAGAAAGCCTGCTTTTAATTTTACCAGATTTAGTGAGGGATTTTTCAAATGTAGGCAGCGTAGCCGTTTGCGGCTGGCCAAATACGCCGAGTACTTTAAAGCCAGCGCCTTTAAGAATGCTTTCATATTCGCCATCCTTAAAAATACGATCATGGTGAATATTGGCAGGTTTGCCTTGTTCGTCAGTCTTTTCAAATTTTTCACTAGGAACAGAGCTTAGGAACAGCCCGTCCTCTGTGAGGGAGGAAAAGACATCGCTTACCACTGTTTCTGCGTCATCAAAGTGCTCCATTACTTCAAAAGCAGTAACACTTGAAAAGCTTTTGTTAAGATCTTTAAGACGATTTTTATCTAAATCAAAAACTTGTGCGTGTGCGCCTTTTTCGGTAGCTGAAGCAATCGCTTCTGCGTCGTAATCAAGGCCAAGGTGCCCGTCTACAACGTCTTTTAAAATGTTGAGTCCATAACCTGTGGCGCAACCAAGGTCTAAATGGTGTGTAACGGCCTCGTGCTCAATCAAAATATCTTTTGCCCATAGGTAACGGCCAAGGTGCTCGGCTTTTACCCAGAGGTTTCTGTCTTTTACGTTTGTAGGGTCTACATACTCTAAATTTTGCATTTTTTCTTTAGATTGAGGCATTTTTTTAATTTCTTTCGACTTTCGCGGTTCTCATGTATTTCCCTATACACGCTGCTTCCACGGTCCAAAAGAAATTAAAAATATTTCCCCAACCGCTTCGCTTCTTGTGAGAAAAGAACAAAATTAACTCTGTTCTATTCCCACCAGTAGATTACAAAATTCAGTCGCATTAAACGGCTGTAAATCCTCTATGCCTTCACCAACACCAATATAATGAATTGGCAGCGCGTATTTATCGGCAAGGCCAATCAGCACACCACCTTTGGCGCTACTATCAAGCTTGGTCATAACAAGACCCGTAATCTCTGCTGTTTCCTTAAATGCATCGACTTGAGAGAAGGCGTTTTGGCCAACGGTAGCATCAAGTACCAGCATGCTGGCATGCGGAGCAGAGGCATCTTGCTTTTTAATGGTGCGGAAAAGTTTGGCGAGCTGCTCCATTAGATCATGGCGATTTTGCAGGCGTCCTGCTGTATCAATAATCAGAATGTCATAGCCTTCGGCAATAGCTTTTTCATGCGCTTTATAAGTAATAGTGGCAGGGTCAGTGCCTTCTTTTTCTGGCGCTACAATCGGAACATTTGCACGTTCTGCCCATACCTTTAGCTGTTCAACTGCACCGGCTCTGTAGGTGTCTGCTGCGGCAAGAAGAACCTTTTTGCCGTTGCGCTTGTACTGGCTAGAAAGTTTACCAATAGTGGTCGTTTTTCCGCTACCGTTTACGCCATTCATAACCAGTACAAATGGTTTTTTATCAGTAATTTCTAGTGCTTTAGCACGCGGTGTTAAAATCTCTGAAAGGGTTTCAGCAAGCAGCTGCTTAAGCGCTTCTGGATCGTCCTTTTCAGTTAAGCTTTTGGCTTTTTCTTTGAGCGTTTCAATCACTTTACCTGAGGCTTCAAGGCCCAGGTCGGATTGAATGAGAATATCTTCTAGGTTTTCTAGTGTTTCAGCATCAAGCTTACCGCCGCTAAAAACGTCGCCAATCGCGCTTCCTAGGGAAGCTGTTGTTTTTTTGAGGCCATCTTTGAGGCGCTTAAACCAGCTCTTATGCTTGTCCTTAATTACTTGTCATCATGTAGGCGTTAAGAGTCGTTAATATA
>JAPKEQ010000076.1 GCA_028821995.1 Alphaproteobacteria bacterium | reverse complement strand
TCAAATTTGCCTTCTGCAAATATAGATGATAAAAGCTCATGCTCTCTTACATCTGCCAGAACAGCTGATCGCTTCACTTTAGGAAACTTACGAGAAAGCTCCATATCAATACCATAAAGCGCATACTCTGAGTGATCAAGGACGGCCATATGTTCTGGCTGTCTTTGGGCTATTTGTCTGCAAATTTCAGAACCAATAGATCCGCCAGCTCCCGTAATAAGAACACGTTTACCAGCAACAAAAGATTCCAGTGCAGCGTCATCAAGCTGAATCGGTTTACGACGCAACAAATCCTCAATCATCACAGGTTTAAGATTAGAAAGCTTTTCTCCATCCTGCATATCTTGCAGGCTCGGAAGGCGTTTCACCTGAAGCATTTTATCCTGCGCGACTTCTAAAATTGTTTTATTCAAAGTTAATCCTGGTTCCGACAAAATAAGCATGTCCACTTTACGGCGAGATTTCTGAACTTTTGTGAGTGCAGCCTCTAGCTGAGGTATTGAGCCCAAAATACGAATCCCATGCATCAACCTGTTATGCTTACCTTTATCGTCATCTAAAATACCAAGTATTTTATATGAGGAAGAGGTCTGCCTTTTCACATCCTTAAGGAAAAGGTCCGCCGCACCGCCAGTACCAATAACTAAAGCATTTTTAGGCTTTTGTCCCATCCGTTTGGTACCTGTTCTTTTTTCAGCCATACGCTTATAAATAAAGCGAGGGACTGTAGAAAAGGCTACATGTAACATAAGAAGGATAGGGAAAGCTGTACGCGGAAAATGCTCAAGGCGCATGACCAAAAACATAAGACTTGCGGTCACCATAATAGAAAGCGCAACAGCGTTTGATAAGGCTACAACATCTGACGTTGACGTGTAACGCCACATACGGCGCTGCATACCTAAAAGGCCAAAGGTAATAAAACAAACCAGTGCATAAGGCGCTGCATAAAGAGGCGCCAGACTAGATGTATCAGGAATCGTACCGCCAAAGCGTAAAAGAAGTGCGAGGTATAACGCAACAGCGCCAATAACTGCATCATATAAAAGAGTAATAAGCCCGCGCATTATTTTCCTTCCAGTTTAGAGATGCGGCGCGCAGGATAAGCAATCACCACAAGAGCTAGCAAAAATGTCCAAGGACCAAGCCCTGCAGCAAGGCCGCCAAGCACCACAAGCATAAGTACAATATTTACAAAGGTAAATTTTATAACAACATCTGTATGGCTCATGCCTACATTATGCACTGCGCGTTGGTAAAAATGTTCCTTATGCGCATGCCAAGGCTTTTTACCTTGCATAAGACGTTTAATAAGCGTGAACGTTGCATCACCACTAAAGGCAAGTGTCAAAGAGAGAAAGATCAGCAACGTTTCCCATGTGGCTGTATAAAAAATAATGCCCGCAAACATAAAACCAAGAAATGTACTTCCTACATCCCCCATAAAAATTTTAGAGGGACGCTTTACAGAAATATTTACACGCAAAAAGCCAAGCGTGCTGCCTGCAAGAACAAGCGCGAGAGGTTTGAAAAATGGGCTCAAAAGGCTCAGAACGGCGCCAAGAAATACAGCCTCTGCTCCAGCAAGACCGTCAATACCATCCATAAAGTTATAAAGGTTAATAAACCAAATCCAAAGCAGGAAAAAAATTGTTTTGTCTGCCCAAACAGGCATGAAAGTTATTATGTGCGGTAAAAAATATACCGCAGGTGCAACGGCAATGCACTGACTCAACAGGCGAACCTTTGCAGAAAGCTCGTAACGGTCATCAAGAAGGCCAACCCAAGCTACTAGCGCTCCCCCACCAAGAAGAGCTACGTAAAACCAAGGCACAACACCATCTCCAACCTGCATCATGTAGCCCATATGGAACAGACCTGCAATAAGTGTCATAATCACTATAATGATACCGCCGCCGCGTGGTGTCGGCTCGTTGTGAGAGCTGCGCTCATTTATATTATCGACAAGCCCAAAAGACTTGCTCCAAGCAATTATCCGTCCCATCAGGAGGGTTGAAATTAGAAAACTACCAAATACGAGTAAAAAATCAATCATTACGCAAGCTCTTCAATTAATGTATCTATTCCCTCGGCAAAAGATCGTGGTTTAAAGCCAAGGTCTTCCCTTGCCAAGTCATGTCCAAACGCTTTGTTTTCACTAAACCTTTGAATTTGGTCGGCTCTTATTCTAGGAGTGTAGGCGAGACGCTCATACAGGCGCAACATAAAAACAAAAGGGCTAATAGGAAGTGGAATCATCCAGATTTTTCGATGTAGTTTTTTACCAATTGTTTGCACAACGCTCAAAAGTTGTTCAGGCTCTTTTCCGCTCATTGTATATATTTTCTTACGAGAAATTTTCTTTGACCATGCGCGCACAATACCTTCAGCCAAATCGTCCACATGTACTGGTTGCTGTAAAGCTTTTCCACCACCAGGCATTAAAAACACAGGATACTTTTTAAGCCAGCTAATAAGTCGCTCCATATTTCTATCACCGATATGCCCATAAATCATTGTTGGTCGAATAAGTGTCCAAGATAGGCCTGATTTTTTAACTGCCTCTTCTGCAAGGCTTCGCTCTTCTTTTAGATCTGGATCAAGAGTCGTTAAAATACCTGTTGTTGAAACAAAAACACTGCGCACAATTCCAGATTCTTCAGCAGCCTTTACAGCTTGCTCGCCATGGCCATTCTCCATAGAAGCCACATAAACAAGCTCATCTACACCTTCCATAGCAGCTTTAAGGCTATCTATATCTGAAAGGTCCCCATAAGCAAGCTTTACACCATCACCAAGAACAGATGTATCAGATGTCTTTCTTACAAAACAGGTTACATCTGCTTTTTTATTGAGCAAATGATAAACACGCTGCCCTGTAAAGCCTGTTGCACCAGTGAGAAGTACACGCCTATCCAACTTGGTGCTCTTTCATTTTTTCCTCTTCTCGTGGAAGTCCCGTTACCTGATGTAAAATGTTCATATACTGGCCAGCAAGCAATGCGTGGCTATATTTTTTCTTTACGTAAGCAGGGCCCGCCTCTGAGAGACGCTCTGCGTAAGAGGCATCATCAACGAGGTTCATAATCGCTTGTGCAAGCTTTTCTGGCTCCTCTGGTGGCAGCACAACAGCTGCGCCACTATCTTCCATAATTTGAGCAGCTTCCCCGCGCACACAGCCAAGGACAGGTGTCCCACTTGCCATAATTTCAAACATTTTTGAGGGAATAAATGTATCAAACCCCTTAATATCCTTTAAAGGCACAAGACAAGCGTAAGATAAATGATAAAACTCCCAAACTTTATCCTTTGGCTGGGAGGGGTAAAACTGAACGTTTGGCATCCCTGTGGCAATACGTTTTAAGCGCTCTTTGTCTCCGCCCTCACCTACAAATACAAAAACAAAATCTGTACGTGCCATTAAAATACGAGCTGCATCCACCACCTGACCAAGCGCCTGGGATACGCCATGGTTCCCAATATAAAGAATCACTTTACTGAGCGGGCTAATTTGTAAATCTGTTCTAAGCCTTGCCACTTTATCATCAAGCTCTGTATCTTCTGCCCGTGCAATATCATGCTCGCTTACCCCATTGGTAATAATAAAAATCTTACTACCATCAATTCCACGATTAATCATATCCTGACCAAAGCCTCGCGTAACTGTTACAATGGCAGCAGCCCGGCGGTATAAAAACAGTTCTATTTTCTCAAGCGTATTATACAAAAAACCGCGCTTCAAAACGCCAAGTTCCAAAAAAATACCTGGCCAAATATCCCTCACTTCAAATACAAAAGGTACTTTATAACGCTTTGAAAGAAGCCAAGCACTAATCGCTACAAAGAAAGAGGGTGAACTTACAACAATAACATCAGGTCTATCCATTGGTGATGCAAAGAGGTTTTTAAGCAATACAACAAACGCAAACATAAGCTGAGATAGCGCTTTAAGCACAATGCCTTCGTTAGAGGTCATAAAATAACTGTGACGCTTTACAACAACACCATCAAGGTTCTCTTCTGTAAAAAAACCTTTGCTCTGGTATTCATCATAAACCTTGCCATATGGATGGTTTGGCATACTGGTTAATACAGTCACATCTTTATCTGCTCGGTTCCAAAAACTTGCAAACCCACCAAGGCGGGCAGAAGGTGCCCCAGGTTCAGGCGCAAAAAACTGACAAATCAACCAAATCTTCATACTCTATTCTCCTTGCGGCTGAGCTGTAAGTGCAAGCACTTCACCGTCAACATATACAATTTCACTTACATTTAAGTTAACAGAAAGCTCTTCAGCAGGTTTAATTAAAACCTGCTTTTCAAGAACATCATCAACATCTACAAAGATAGGCCAAGACTTTTCGCTTAAAGAACCACTTGCTTGTCCATCCGTATCACTTAAATCAAAAATCTTAAGAACCGTACCATCTTCATCTACAACGGAAACCTTTGCATGATATGTTTTAATATCTTTCTGAGAAGCATTTTTCACGGCCATGAATAACATAACCTTTGGTGCTGATGTTTCATCAGTTGCAATAGCCGTTGATATTTTAGCGCGATCCAGCAACAAAGAAGAGTTTAAAATTTCCTTAACCTTTGCTGCTCTTTCAGCTTTTAAAACGCTTTGGCGTGCACTAATTTTCACAAAAGCTTCCTCAAGGCCATCTACATCCATGAATGTCCAAAGGTCATTCTGAACAGCCATATTCATCATAAGGGGAAATGTAACATCCACATCCTCTCTATGCCAAAACATCGTAAGCAGGGCAGTATCGCCAACAACCTCAGTAACAGACACGCTTTTTAAATGCATTTTTGAGGCATCAACCCCAACAAGGCTTACATATACCTGCCCAAGAACCGACGTTGGGTTTGGCGCCATGCCTCCCTGATCCTTTAAAAGAGTTTCAAACTCTGCAAGGAGCGCCGCCGCCACATTGTTTGTAATCGCCTCTCCCATTGCAGTGTTCGCATCAGGAATGTCCACAATATCTGTCGCCACACTCCCAGCAATACCATCAAGGCTTGAAAGTTTCTTCAATGTAATCAAGTCCTCGTTTTGAAGCGCTTTTTGAGCCGCCTCAAACTGAGCAAGAATACCAGCAACAGGGTTTGCTTTTTCAGGACGAAGCGCAAGGCCAAGCCACACAAAAACGCCCCAAACAATCAGCATTCCGATAATAATAATTGTGGATTTCTTTTCAGGATATTTCACGAGGTATCTACCTTCCATCTTTCAAAATTTTAAAAGCCCACCGGACCGTTGTCTCTTTCCCTTTTACAGGAACACTTAAAATAATCTGGCGCGAACGCTCTTTCTCACCAAACTGAGGTGCATAAACACTTTGAGCATCATACAAGCGTGCGCCTTGAACCTTAAAGGAAAGTTTTCCATTTTCCTTGGTTTGAATTTCAATTTCTTTTTCACTACGCTGGCTCACATGAACATGAGGCGCAAGATGGAAATGAATGGTCGCGTTCTTATCCCCTTTCATACTCCTCTTAGAGACAAGCGTATCCTCGCCTCGAATATCTAATCCATTCTCTGATATAAAAACACGGCGATGATGCGTAAGACCTAGATGGCGATATCCATCATGAGATGCATCCACGCCAATACCTGTCCCTGTTTCCTCTTTCAAAAAAGCTTCCACATTACGGGGCCGGCGCCCAAGCCTGAACACATGCCAAACTTCCGCACTATCTGTTTTATCAAAGCATAATGTTGAATGCGCTTGAGTGCCACGCATTTGGTTACGGTTTTTGTGCTGATAACCATAGGTCCCCTGATTCACAACAACACGTTCCCCGTTTACAAGAAGCTCCATGGCAAGCATGTCTGCATGGGCATGCCCTGGCAGGCTATCAGGGCAACATAGTCCTGCATCCATAAATAAAAATGTTTTTTTACGATTCAGGCGTATATATCCTGTTTCTGGCAACTGAGCCAGTTTTGTGCTCTTAACACCTGTGCGCTTCATAACTGCAGAAATGTCTTTTGCATTTCCAAGTATGCCATCATTAAACAAACCAAGATGGCCATCTGGGTACACCATAAAAGCAAGCGCCTCAGCCATACTATCAATTGCCGAGTCAAGCTCATGTGGCGGCGTCTGCCCAGCCTTTAAAATAAGGGCGTGTATATCAAGCAAATCTTTCAGCACAATTACATGGTAGTGAGGGCTACGTTCGTAATGCCCGCCATCTGGTAAAATCTGAACCTTCACCTCTTCCAAAAGAAGCGCCATAGCATCTAAATAATCAGACTGGTGCCCCTTCAGGCAAAGCCCTGCAAAAATAAGGGCCTTAATATTTTTAATCAGGTGGTTTCCACCAATATCTGTTTCAATGCTACGTTTGAGAAGCTCAACCTGCCAAGAAACACATTCCCAAAAATCAGCCTTTAGCTCATCGCTCATGCCTTTTTCAAAGAAATCATAATGCGTAAACCAATTTACGAGACGAAGCGACATAGGGTAAGGATGCCACGCAACTTTCTGGTAACCGCCACACTCCTCAATCCAGCTACGCAAATAATTTACACAAGGCTCAACACCTTTACTTTTCATAGCACGAAAATCACCAAGATCATCATGGTAGTGCAAATGAAACACCCAAAGCGCTGAAACCTGCTTCGGAAACCAGTCAATATTTGCACCAAAATTCACATCACGGCCAATATAACTAAACTGATTCCCCGCAACAAGAGCCCCTTTTTTTGCATCCCCCTTCCAAAGAACAGGAGGACTAATAACAAGCCCATTCGCAGGGGTTTGAATACGCTCAAACAAAGAAAACAGCGGCGTTTCATAATAAGAAGACTTTACACGACGCACGACACGGCGCACCAACTTACTTGGTGGAATGTAGCGAATCGTCCTTAAAAAAGGGCCTATGTTTTTAGCACGTTGCATAGGCTCACTTTAGCTGAATAGCAGACAAACCCCAAGCCATTTTTCACCTGATTTCCCTTAAAAAAAGGAGCGCCGCCGGCGCCCCTCTTTCCTAACAGTTAAAAACTGCTTATTTTTTTGTCGCTTTCTTAGCGGCAGACTTTTTAGGAGCCGCCTTCTTTGCAGGCGCCTTTTTAGTTGCAGCTTTCTTAGGAGCTGCTTTTTTAGAAGTCGCCTTTTTAGGAACCGCCTTAGCAACAGGAGCTTTTACAGGTGCCCATTTTGGCTCATCACCATAACCAGGCTCACTGTAATCTTGATCAACGGCTGCTGGGCAGGCAATTACAAGAAGCGTAGCACCCAGAATGGCAGACATAACAGAGCCAACCATAATACCAAGCTTAGCTGATGTCAGGTACTCAGGGTCATTTACAAAGCCAAGAGTTCCGATAAAGATGCTCATTGTAAATCCAATGCCTGCAAGGCAACCCACACCAAGAACATGCTTATATGTAATACCCTCCGGAAGCTTAGCAAGACGAAGCTTTTCAGCAGCAAATGTAAAGGCAAGGATACCAATAGGCTTACCAACAACAAGGCCAAGAATTACACCAAGCGTTACAGGCTGCATAAGCACATCAAATGATGCACCTGCAAGAGAGACTCCTGCATTTGAAAATGCAAATACTGGTAGCACTACAAAAGCCACAAACGGGTGAAGCCCGTGCTCAAGCCCCTTAAGAAGAGAACGTTTTTCCTGAGGCACGTAAAGCGGCACAGCAAAAGCTGCAACCACGCCTGCAAGAGTCGCATGAATACCAGACTTAAGCACACACACCCAAAGACAGATACCAAGGAAAATATAAAGTGACGAGCGGTTTACATTCATCCTATTAAGCGCAAACAAACCAAACAAGAAAGGAAGCGCCCATAGAAGCATTTCAACCTTAAGCTCACTTGTGTAGAAGAGAGCAATAATAATAATGGCACCAAGGTCATCAATAATTGCGACAGCAAGAAGAAAAACCTTAAGCG
>JAPKEQ010000139.1 GCA_028821995.1 Alphaproteobacteria bacterium | reverse complement strand
CAAGACTTGTTTTGGGTGCATACAAACAAATGGGTCTAGAAAACCCACCTGTTGGAGATTTTTGCGATTTCCAAAGCAACGCCACATATGAGTTTGTGGATGGTAATCTGCTTGTGCATATAAACGTGATGGAACTTACAAGAACCCTTACCTTTAAACCTCAAGAGAGTATGAGCTCCTATAAGAAGGATTTTGATAGGTTTACTTTGGATGTTTATCGTCCGGATGTTTTAGACGAAGAAGGCCTAACCTTTGGCGTGCCGGATGGCATGGAAATTTCATCTCTTTTGTTGGTATATAGCTGGGGCGTTGCCCTTACGCTGACGGCTGAGTTTTATATGTTTGGTGTTGATGGTGAGATAAGTGGTGAATGTACCGTGAGGAAAAAATTCCGGTTTACTGACGTTGATTCAGAATTGCTGTCAATGATTGATAACATGACAGGTAGAACCGCTTGAAAAACGACTATAAAAAGCTCCCTAAACGGGGGCTTTTCTTTTTCTGAGAGCTGATCTTGCAAAAGGCTCGCAATCCTGTACATTATTAGGCATGACACATATTGGCTTTTATCAGGTACGCGACCCTATGCCGTCCACAACGGATAAAACGCTTGCGCACCTACTTGAAAAAGTATGTAGCGGCGGTCATCGGGTTCTTGTGGTCTGTCCTAATACTCAGCGTGCAGAACGTATAGATGAAATGCTTTGGACCTATAAAGAGGAAAGTTTTTTGCCTCATGGGTTAGAATCTGACGGCACGCATGTTGAAAAGCATCCTATTCTTGTTACCACTAAGCCAGAAAATGCCAACAGTGCAGATGTTTTGGTTATGGTGAGCGGCGCGCAAGGCGGTGCGATTGCTGATTATGAAAAAGCCATCGATATTTTTGAGGGACACGAGAACCAAGTTACAAAAGCGCGTGAACGCTGGAAGCTTTATAAAGATGCAGGCTTTGAGCTTTCTTATTTTGAGCACACGGGTACAGGCTGGCAGAAAAAAGCCTAAAACCTATTTATAATTTATTGAGAATGCACCCAAGCCAGGGTGCATTTTTCTGTATAGGCATTGACATTGCTCCTCTAAAGGCATACATGGTTAATATATCAAATAAATCTGTCACCTTTTGTTTCTTGAAAAGAGGTAATCATGCGTTCTATAGAGGAGTGTTTGCGCCGTTTGGCGCATGGATCCGTTGCAAGCTACCGTAGCGCGGTCATTTTTTTGGAGAGTGAAAACGAGGCTACAGCGCTATATCATGCTAAAATTGCACTGAGGCTTATTGAAGGTGCATATGAAGAAGCCGCATCTTGTGAAAAAAAGCTGCGAATCGTGCAGCAAGAGCTTGGGAGAGCTTTAAGTTTTGAGCGTTATATGGGACGCCGGGAAGCGCACAAAAAATCTGAAGAGCAAGCATCGTTAGATGTGAGTAGGGTTCACAAGAGTCTTGTTCGTTTTGACATTTTTTACATGATGCTCATGCGATACTAATCGAAATAAAGTGCACCCAATCTAGGGTGCATTTTTCATTTGAGTTTGACAATAAAAGAGGAGGGGCATAGGCTTTCTTTGATTATTGTATCTCCATCTTTTTTATTCTTTAATAAGCCAGAATCCGAATGTGCCCAACCTTGCCAAGGG
>JAPKEQ010000075.1 GCA_028821995.1 Alphaproteobacteria bacterium | reverse complement strand
TGAAGCAAGGGCGATTTTTTTAATAGGCTCTAGAATACTGGGGTGAGAACCAGCAATTTTAGGGGTGAGATTGTGTGGGTTGATAGGAGTGAGGTGGATGATATCTTCTTGTTGATTGATGTTTTGGCTTTTGATATGGCTTGCAATAAGGGTGTCAAGGCTATCCATATCAAGGGGTTTGTGCACATAATCAAGCGCTCCAAAGCGTAGTGCTTCAATAGCAAGGTCCATATCGTGTTTACCTGTCATCATAATAACAGGAGTGTTGATATTTTTGCCTTTTAAGCTTTTTAGAAAGGTGAGTCCTAACCCATCTGTTAGGTGATGGTCTAAAAGGATAACGTCATAGTTACTTAAATTTTTTTCAGCTGTCTGAGAGAGAGAGTTACAGATATCAGCATAATAATCTTGATCTTCGTAATGAAGAGCAAGCATTTCAGCAAGGGATGTATCATCATCAATGATTAGTATTTTATGCCGCATATGTCTTTCTCGCGCGTTTGTGTCTCATTTTTATGGGATTCAGCGTAAATAGAATGGTAACATAGCACTTCCTGAATAGAAAAAGTAAATAAGGAGATTTTAGGGTGAGTTTACGGGTAGCAACATGGAATGTGAATTCTATTCGAACGCGTTTAGAGCATGCAAAAGCTTGGATTAATGCGAAAAACCCAGATGTTATTTGTCTGCAAGAGACAAAGGTTGTGAATGAAGACTTTCCTCTCTCTTTTTTTGAGGCGTTGGGATATCACTGCCATATACATGGTCAGAAAAGCTATAACGGTGTTGCTTTTATTTCTAAAAGACCAATGGAGAATATTCAGCAAGGCTTCCCTGATGGAGACTTGAACGGCCAGGCGCGTGTTATTCGTGGTGAGTGTGATGGTGTTTCTATTATTAACCTGTATGTGCCTCAAGGAGAATCTGTTGATTCTGAAAAATTTATATTTAAGGAAGCTTTTTATGGAAAAGTCATGGAAATGCTTCAGTCTGAATATGATGCATCTCAGGATGTGCTTCTTTGTGGTGATATGAATATTGCACCTGCTGCGATTGATGTGTACGACGTTGAGAAAGTGGGGGTTCGTTGCATGTTTACACCTGAGGAGCATGGGTGGCTTGATAGCATTAAAAACTGGGGCATGGTAGACACTTTTCGCGAAATGTATCCAGAAGATGGTGGGTTTAGTTGGTGGGATTACCGCGCAAATAGCTTTGCGCGTAATAAAGGTTGGCGCATTGACCATATCTACGTGACAAGTTCTCTATTTACTAAAACCGAAGATGTTGCTGTTGATAAAGGGCCAAGGGGGGTTGAGAGACCATCGGACCATGTGCCTGTATATATTGATTTGAATGTAGGTTAAATCAAGTTCAATAAAAAAGCAGCCGAAAGGCTGCTTTTTTAAATCTGCAAGTTAAGAACTAGCTCTTTAGCTTCGTTTCTTTAAACTCAACGTGCTGGCGTACAACAGGGTCGTACTTACGGAACACAAGCTTCTCGGTTGTGTTAAGGCTACGTGGGTTTTTAGTCGTCACGTAGTAGTAGCCAGTTTTACGGCCAGTCTTCGGATTGATAGCCGTTGATTCCAGCTTGATGTAAATCGCGTTTGAATTTCTACCCACGGGGCTTCTCCCTTTAAAAACATTTAAAAACACCTGTTATTAGCCCATTCTGAAAATAACTGCAAGAAAAAAAAGAAATAAATGTTACTTTTTTGAGGAGGAGAGGAAGTTTATAATGATAATTAAGCCCACAAATCCACCAAGAAGTGCAAAGAATGACTGCAAGGCTTCAAGGCGAGAGTTGCTAGAGGCTACGGCAGTAAAAGTGATGGCGGTGAGTGGGAATAGTCCAAAGTAAAGCCACCAAAGCGTACGCACATGGTATTGAAGTTTGCCAGAAACCCCCTTATCGCCCTTTTTTAATTTCATGAAATTGCTTTTTTTGAGCTTGCGTTCAGCAAGTTCAATCCGTTTTGGAAGCCCAATTTCATCATTAGTGAGAACTTTAGAGTGTCCAATAAAGGCTGTTACAATTTCATCTATGTTATGGAAACCGCCTTTTTTTGCTCGTTGCCCAATAAGGTTTGAGGGAGCAATGTTAGGCTCTGGGTGCATACCAATTGTTGAGGCATAATGAGAAGCCTCCGTTGTATCAACAGGGAAAAGAGCTTTAGCATTTTTCCCTTTTGTAATTTCAAGAAGCCTGTTGTAAGAAAATGGTGCAATAAAGTCTCTAATTGCTGCAATGTTTTTAGGTGTTGCGCGCTGCTCTTCTTTTTTGGCTTCTTCTAAAAGGGTGTTGAACTTTTCATAAATAGGCAAAGAAAGTGCTACAAGCCTAAAGGGGTAGGTATCGATCCGATACATACGCTCATCTGCACAAATGCAATTAGACCAGTTTCTCCAATAGCTAAACTGAGGCATTTTATTTTGAATAAGCACCTCTTCTATGCTGGAGTGTTGGGTAAACTTTCTCCCATCTAGGCTGCAAAATAGCATGATGTCATAGAAGGTTGGGATAGGGGCAATTTTAAAAAGATCGCGAATATATTTGTTGGTGAGTGTCCAAATATTTGGCTTATCTTTGTACTTTGCGCAAGTATCAATGTAGCCTTTTAATTTGTTGTAATTGTTCTGGGCTTTCGTGATGTTTTTTTCAATTTCTAGGAACATCTCAAATGTCGGGTTTTTATTCTCGAGTTCTTTTAATATGTCTTCTCTGAAAAATAAAAGATAAAGGATAACGCCAGATGGAACATGCTTAACAAGCTCAAGGAGCTTGCTAAGCTCATATGTTTGCCAGTACTTTGTTGGAATTTCAGAAAGAACAATAAAACTTTTTAGAGCGACTGATTTATCAGCTTTAAATCCATCTTTCCCTTGAAGGGGCTCAGTATCTAAAATGTGATATTCTCGAATGTTTTCTAGGGTTTTCTCAGGGCTGAAATTAGCTTCAGTTACAATATTTAAGTACCGGTATTTATAAGAGATATTATGATCAAATTTATCATTGTATATTGCGGCTTGTTTTGCAGTATTCCTTGCGTCAGGCAAGCTACTTGTATGACCAGAAATGGCGCGCCAGTAGTGGAATTGCGAAGCGATAAATGATGTAACTCTATTACTCATTTGGTCTTTGCTCACTTTTCTCATAGAGGCTGTTGCCTCTCCAAGTCTGAGCTCTTTCGTCATTTCCAGTGTGCGTGTGATAAGAGGGATTGATTGGGTTTTAAGGCCGAGCTTTTTTGCGTTATTGGCTAAAAAATCAACTTCCGCCTGAATCGTTTTAAAAACTTCATGCTGGTTTGCGTGTGAAGATAGCATTTCATTCTTCTTCACCTGATCTTCATCGTTTTTAGGCGCAATGTAAGAAGCAGGTTGAATGTTATCACTATATTTTCTAAACCACATTTTAATAAATGCATGATCAGGATTGTACGTTTCTACTTTTTTGGGCGTTTCACTTAGCCTTGTAATATCATTGGCGATAATATCGCGTAGATGCTTTTTGAGGTCCAAATAGTGGCTAGGCATATTGTGTTCAGGAAATGGGGGGAGTTGAATGTTTTCTTGTTGATTGTAAACAGCCATTTCCGTCTTTACGGCTGAGATATCGTCCTGAATGTTTTGGAGGAGGGTTTGAAACTGACTCATGGGTGTGGGTTCGTTTCTACTTGCTCAATCTCATAACGGATAAAATCTTCGAGGTTTTCAAGGGTGAGGGTTGAGCCAACTGTAATGCCGTTTACCATGTAAAAAGGAAGCTCGCCTCTTACGAATACACGAGAAGCAGAGGCTTCATCATCAAGTTGTTTATAAAATTCCCGTTTGTTTTCACGAAAATTTTTTAGGATAATAGAAATAGAAACGCCCTGGTCCATAAGAAACTTAACCATGTCAGCATCGCTGCGCCCAGATGCTGTCACCATGTCTTTTCTAAAGCTCCAAAAATCGCCACTGTTTTGCGCAATTTTACTATAAAAAGCACTTGGGTTCGTTGGGGTAAATTTATCGGCAGGCGCATGCACGTAAACACGTTTAATTTTACCCTCAAATTCTTCTTTATCGAGAATTTTATCAATCGTTTTCATTTTCATGCTGCAAAGTGAACAGCTTAAATCTGCAAACTCATAAACAGTAATCGGTGCTTCGTTGCTACCTGTGGCTGGAGCAGAATAAGGAGGAGATACACGATCTCTATTTCTAAGAGAACGTAAAAACATGTCATTTCTTAAACTTTTAGGAAGAGCATCCTTTGCAAATTTTTCTGATTCTGCAATTTGCTGAGCTTTAGTGAGGACGCGCTGCGCGCCAATCATAACATAGCCCTGTGCATCGGGCGTGGCACCTAAGGCGTTGTTTTGAAAAGTGATAATTGAAAGCACAAGACAGGCACTGCGTACCAAAGTGGGTCTTTGTCTCTTTCCATACGTCAAAACGCTATAACTTTCCTCTCTATATTTATCCAGTATAGTTCAAATTCTTCGCGTTAAAAACCTAACAGGTGTTTATCTGGGGGAGGGGTGTTGCCAATCGGCGCCTAATCGGAGTATAAAGAATATGTAGTTTTGATATGGATAGGAGTGAAAGCGCTATGACGTTTGTTGTGATTGATAAATGCATCAAATGTAAATACACAGACTGTGTAGAAGTTTGCCCGGTAGATTGTTTCTATGAGGGTGAAAATATGCTGGTTATTGACCCTGACGAGTGCATTGATTGTGGTGTATGTGAGCCAGAGTGCCCTATTGAGGCAATTAAATCTGATGAAGAGCTTGAGTCTGGCGAGGATAAGTGGCTTGATATGAACGCTAAATTTGCAGCCCTTTGGCCAAATATTACCAAAGCTAAAGAGCCCCTTAAGGACGCAGATGACTGGTCTGATAAGGATGGTAAAGAAGAGCATTTAAGTACAGCGCCGGGAACTGGCGACGAATGAATCTATTTTTGCTCTAGCATAATGAATTGAAGACACAGCCCCAAAAGTTAAAAAGGACGCGTTAGCGTCCTTTTCCTTTTTCGATTTCTTCAGCGCGGCGCATGGTCACAACAAGCTCTAAGTCTTCTTGAATGACGTCATAAAGGGCAACTTGAGCCTCAGGGTTTCCTGCAGCTTCAAGCATGTCTCTTGTGCTTGGAATGATAGATTCCAGTTTGTCAGCACCAAAGCTTGGTGGTGAGTTATGCACACTGTCGAAAGAATTGCCTGTTTTATCCGCAATTTTTGTGCGTTGTACACGTTCCGGCAGGGTTTTGAAGTGCGCAAGTTGCCACTCCAGTTTGGTCATGCCGTTTGGATATTCTTCAGGATTGGTAAGGCCGTCCATATCGTCCACAACACGTTCACCATCAAAGCCATGGTTACAAACCATATCTTTGATATCGGCACGCACTTTTTCACGCATATTATGCTCATATTGGCGACGACCATGTGATGATTCAGAAATATAAGTCTTATAACCTTTATCACTGATGAAGCCATCTTCTTTGCCATCGTGGCTGACAGCAGTCACAATCGTTTCAAACTCGGCGCCATCCAATTGGCGTTGTTTGGCCACCATATAAATATGAGGCAGGTACTGAAGCTTGATAGGACCTTTGCGTTCTTGCTCGTAGTGGGCAGCTTCAAGGTAGCTCCATACTTCGCGAAGGCATTGTTCCTCTTGGCTGTATTCTTCTTTTGGCGGGGATGCGCCAGCATCTAGGCGCGCTTGAAATTCTTTTGTTCTGTAGGACTGGCAGAGGTCATCAATCAGTTCCTCTGATGTGGCCCTATAGGCAAATTTAAACGCTTTGAGAGATTCTTGTACATAAGTTTCGGGTGTCATTGTCATGGTCTCCATGTTCACTCGTCATACATATACAGTTATATGTATACTATGATATGGGAACTTGGGAGGCCGAGTCAACCCTTAAACGTTTAATATTCAAGCTCTTTACTATGAACAATCTTATGTTGAAGCCAGTTATAAAGCCCAGGCATTCTATCTTGAAGGGGGCGGATAAGCTTAAATAGGCGCTCTTTCCATGATGGGCTTTGCCAGTCGTTCATCACAACGCCATCTAAGTTTGCACCAGCATCTTGCAAAATTTTAACGCTCTTTTTAATGGCATCAAGCGGTGTTTTGCCAGAAAGAATCACTAAAGTTGTGCGCGTGGCTGCGCCGCCAAGCATGGCGCTATCCACGTTAAAACGGTTAAGAGCCGTGACAGGGGTTGTATCAACTACAACGTGGTCAAATTGACGCTCTAATACATCAAGGAAGTACCTTGCGCGCTGGGTGTCGCGCAGAAACCTTACGCTCATATCATCTGATGGGGCAGGCATAAAGTATAGGTTGGGGTTTTCTTCGCTTACATGGATAAGGTCTTCCAGTGTGTCTTCTTGTGTGCGACCCGCAAGAGCCCATCCTGTTGATTCTTTACCCATAAGCGAGGTCAGGAAGCTGTTGCGCATGTTTAAGTCAATCAGAAGGGTCTTTTTGCCTGATTCAGCAGAGCGAAGCGCAAGCATATGAGCAAGAATTGTTGTACCTTCACCGTGGCGAGAGCCTGTAACAACCATGCTACTGCGGCCTGCTGTCATAGCAGATTTATGTACACGGCTAATCTCTGTAAAAGATGTTGGGCGTAAGTTTGAGTTATCAAGCATGGCTTCTACGCTCGGCGTCTTTGGCGTTACTTTTTTACGTGCAGTAACCGCCGGCTTTTTAGCAGGTTTCTTTGCAGGGGCTTTTTTAGAGGCCGTTTTAGAAGCTGTCTTCTTTTTAGATGTTGGCTTTTTTGTCTCTTTTACCATTGGGGTTACCCTTTAGCTGTTTTTAGAATTTTTGGGTTTTAGGTCAATTGACATCTTGCCGCCGTCAACATGGATATGCCCGAGGTTGGGAATATGCCCAAGAACGCGTACACCAAGCTTGGTTAAAACATCTTCATCGCGCGTAATTGTTGTATGCTTGAAAGTTTTCCAAGTCAAAAGCATAAGGCTGATGAGAAGGCCGATAATGGCGCCAGCAAGTGTGTTGCTAATAATACGTTCTTCTTTGCTTGGGCCAGCGAGCATAACAGGTGCTTCTACAGGCCATAAAAGGTCGTTAGCGCCAGTGATTGTCATAGACATAAGGGGTTTTGCTTCTTCAAGAAGAGCGTCGTAGTCTTCTTGAGCGAGCTCACGTTGAGTTTCTGCGCGTTCAATTTCAAAGCGCCCCGCAATAATATTTTGAGAGTTATCGCCAGCTTGCTTGGCGCGCTCAAGACGAATACGTGAGTTGCGTTCTTTGCTTGAGTAATACTGTATTTGCTCTGCAAGAGTTGCAAGTTTTTGTTCTATGCGTAAACGCTCTGGCGAGAGTGTTTCCTTAATAAAGGCGTATGAAAGGGCTTCAAGGTAATCTGTAACCTGTTTTGTTTCTGACCCTTTATAGTAAATTTGGACCATTGTATCGTGAGGCGTTTGCAGGTATGTAGCTCTTGTAAAAGTGCTAAGTAGGCCTTTCTTTTCAGAATCATTCAGGCCATTTTGCAAGCCAGACTCCATAAGGGCTGTGTCAATAACACTTTGTTTTGTCAGAATATCATTCAAAATTTTAGTGTGCGTCGGTTCTGAAGCGTTTTGCAAAACAGGAGATGTTACAGCACTTTTGTTAAGGTAAAGTGTTGTTTTAAATGTGTTAACTTGATCTTTTGATGCTGTGAGTCCAGCAAAGAAGAGGGCGCCAAAAAATGTTGGCCAGAAGAGGGTTGCCTTCTTTTCGCTTAAAAAGCATAGAAGTTTTAAAAGCTTGATCATGAAAATTCCTTCACTCTTTCTTTGCACTTTTTGGTATTTTCTACTATATCTGATGCATAAGTGTTGGTAAATCTTTGAAGTGTCCTTGTATGACCTTTAAGTGTACACCTGTAGCAAAAAAGATGATTTGATAAGAAAAGACCTGAAAACCCTATGAGACAAAGACAAGCACGTATCCTCGCAACAATTGGCCCGGCAAGCTCCTCAAAAGAAATGCTTAAGAAGCTTATTGAAGCTGGAGCAGATGGATTCCGCCTTAATTTTAGCCACGGGGATCACAAGATTCATAAAAAAACATTTCAAGCCATTCGAATATTTGTTAATCAAGAATTAACAGAATTGAT
>JAPKEQ010000074.1 GCA_028821995.1 Alphaproteobacteria bacterium | reverse complement strand
CAGTTAATGCAGATTTGGGTAAATTGGACCGTGATAAGGCAGACGCCATTTGCCGTGCCTCAAAAGAAGTTGTTGAGGGAAAAATGAATGGGCAGTTTCCTCTTGTTGTTTGGCAAACAGGCTCTGGTACGCAAACCAACATGAACGTAAATGAAGTGATTGCCAACCGCGCTATTGAGAATGAGGGCGGGGTTATTGGCTCTAAGGATCCTATTCATCCGAATGATCATGTGAATATGGGACAATCTACAAATGATACATTTCCAACAGCGATGCACATTAGTGCCGTTCTTGCTGTTGAAGAGCAGCTTTTGCCTGCCCTTAAAAAAATGCAAACAGCGCTTCATGAGAAATCTGAATCTTTCCGCCATATTATCAAAATTGGCCGCACGCACCTTCAGGATGCAACGCCTCTTACGCTTGGCCAAGAGTTTAGTGGTTACGCGGCTCAGCTTTCTAAGGGGGTGGAGCGCGTAGAGGCGATTTTGCCAGACCTTAAAGAGCTTGCGATTGGCGGAACGGCTGTTGGTACGGGGATTAATACACACCCTGAATTTGATTCGCGCGTGGTTAAGGAAGTGACACGTTTGACTGGTCATGAATTTACTGTTGCAAAAAATAAATTTGAAGCCATTGCTTCGCATGATGCGATTGTAAATGGAAGTGCTGTGCTTAATACATTAGCGGCATCTTGCATGAAGGTTGCGAATGATATTCGCTTGCTTGCATCAGGTCCGCGCTGTGGTATTGGAGAGCTTAGCCTGCCATCAAATGAGCCGGGAAGTTCTATTATGCCGGGTAAAATTAACCCGACGCAGTCAGAGGCATTAACAATGGTTTGTGCGCAAGTGATGGGAAATCATGTGGCTGTAACAGTTGCAGGTTCAAATGGTCATTTTGAGCTAAACGCCTTTAAGCCTGTTATGATTCATAACTTTTTGGAGTCAGTTGACATTCTAAGTGGTGCCATGGAAAGCTTTACAGATAACTGTATTGTTGGCATTCAGCCAAACCGTGAAAAAATTGATCACAACCTAACAAACTCATTGATGCTCGCAACAGCGCTTAACCCGGTTATTGGTTACGATAACGCTGCAAAAGTTGCGAAAAAAGCCCATGCTGAAAACACAACCTTGAAGGAGGCAGCTATTTCTATGGGGCTTGTGGATGAGGCGACGTTTGATAGTGTTGTGCGCCCCGAAACAATGGTAGAGCCTCAGAAGTAATTAAGATAAAGGTTTTTTCACTTTCTTTAAGCTTAGGTAGATGAACCACATTGCGCTTTTCAGAAAGTGAAAAATCCAGTTCTCTTAATTGCTTCTGTATGAGGTCTTAAAGTTATGAAAAAGCGTTTTTACCCATCACCCAATCATGAACCTCGAAGTGAGGGCATAAAATATATCATTGTGCATGGCACATGGATGGAAAGTGATAAAGAGGCGTTAGAACGCCTCTCTTGCCCCAAGGCAAAGGTCAGCTGTCATTATTACATTGATAAGCAGGGTAAGTTGATTCAGCTTGTAGAAGAGGACCAGGTGGCGTGGCATGCGGGTGTGAGTGCATGGCGAAATGATGTAAGCCTGAATAAAAATTCCATTGGTATTGAAATCTCTGTTTTGCCGCATGAAAAGTTTTTAGAATGCCAATATGAAACCCTTGAGCTTCTTTTGAAAGATCTTCTAAATAGATATTCTCTTTCTCTTGATGCTGTGCTTGCCCATAGTGATATTGCACCAAGGCGTAAAGATGACCCTGGTCGTGGTTTTGATTGGGGGCGTTTGGAGAAAAAGAATCTCGCCTTTAAAAATAATGGAAGCATAGACCCTTTAAACCCTAAAAGTTTGCGTGCATTTGGGTATGTGGGTGAGGATGAAATAATTCTTGAAGCTGCTAAACTTCGTTGGCGTTAGTTACTCCGTTTTGTGCGCTTTTTTGATAAATTTCATAGCTTTCTTTGAAAATTTTCCAGCTGAAACAAAAGGCATAACTTTAGAGATGAGTGGCATAAGCCAGGCGTGAATTTGCAATATGAAGGCGCCAAGGTATGTGCTTCCTATCCATGCGATGAGCCCTGTAATGAGATTCATGATAAATAGAACAATGGCTGCAAAAAATCCATAAATAGCAGTGATAAGGCTGGTGATGCCAAGGGCGCTAAGGATGCTCATAATCCATGCGATGAGAGGCATAAAAAGGGCGGATAAGAATCCCCAAAGCGTGAGGGCAAGTGTGCTTGTGAGCATGAAAGCCCAGAGATAAAGGCTGAAAGCGAGAACAAATAATAGAGCAATCATATATATAAGTACTCGTAAGAATTTATTTTTGGGTAGGCGTTTATGAAGCTTTTTAAGCTTTGCTTTAAATATCGTAAAGAATTTTTTTATATATTTCATGTTATAAAAATTGCCTGCCCGTAAGCCGGGTTTTGTCTTGGAATGTTATTCATCTATCTGCACTTTTACAAATGCAGTTTAGCACGTTACCCGTCCCTTCAAGCGAGCCACTTGTATATAGGGACCTATTTACGTTTGCACCGTGTGGGGTTTACCATACCTGAGACTGTTGCCAGTCCAGTGGTGCGCTCTTACCGCACCGTTTCACCCTTACCTAAATAAATTTAGGCGGTCTTTTCTCTGCTGCACTTTCCCTCGGCTTACACCGGATGGACGTTATCCATCACACTGCTCTGCGGTGCCCGGACTTTCCTCGACTTAAAAAATAAGCCGCAACATTCTGGGCAGGCATTGGCGACCATAAATGAGTTTGGGGAAAACTCAAGAAAATTCTACTTACTTATTGCTATAAATATTTCATGTCTTGTGATGATCGGCTTGTGTACGCCTTGGCATGTAGCGCCTTTATTTCTCAGTTATAAAATATTTTGCAGATCATTAAATAAATTTATGCCATGGGATTCTCTGGGAATTTTGACGATTTTGGTGGGTTTTGAGTGGTTATTCACAGAGTTATCCACAGGCGGACACGGCAGAAATATTAAGAAAAGTACAAAATGGTGTTGCGTTATCCCATATTATCCCATAAGATTCCATTGTGTCCCAAATATCACCATGAGCGAACCAAATGTGCGGGACAAAAATTGGAAGAGCCTATTTTTATAGGGCTTGATGCAAAAAAGAGAAGCAAGGATAGACATGACGGTTTTTCTGTCTACATATGTCAATAATATTGATAAGAAGGGGCGGGTAAGTGTACCTGCTCCTTTCCGTGCTGAAATGATGGCGCAGTCTCGCCAGTCTGTCGTGATCTTCCCATCTCGCAAAGAGGGTTTCCTTTTTGTGTGGGGGTATGATGATTTCCTTGCTTTTGCAAAGCGTATTAATAGTCTTCCTCCAATGTCTAAAGAGCGTCAGCGTTTAAGCCGTACAATTTTGGCAGCTTCTAAAAGTATTACTCTTGATGGAGATGGGCGCATGATTTTGCCATCCGATCTTCTGACGGTTGCAAAGGTTGAGGATAAAATTTTATTTGCGGGGCAAGGTGAGTACTTTACGCTTTGGAACCCTGAGCTGTATGAACAGTGCCAAACGAATGATGAAGAGCATTACGATGACGATCTTGAAACCCTATCAGAAGGGTGGGCCATTTAATGCATGACCCTGTAATGCTAACGAATGTTTTGAATTCGGCTGGAGAGCTTGCAGGGAAGTGCGTTGTGGATTGTACCTTTGGTGGGGGTGGTTATACAAAAGTCTTTTTGGATGAGGGGGCGTCTGTTGTTGCTATTGATAAAGACCCTGCAGCCATTGAGCGTTCTAAATCTTTTGAATCTGAATATGGTGATAAATTCCATATTCATCATGGAAGCTTTGTAGAGCTTGATGAAGCGCTAGGTGCCTGGGGCGCAGATGTGATTGTGGCAGACCTTGGTATTTCTTCTTTTCAGGTTGATCAGGCGGAGCGCGGTTTTTCTTTTATGAAGGATGGGCCCCTTGATATGCGCATGTCTGGTGACGGCCTTTCTGCTGCGGATGTGATTGCTGATTTTGAAGAAGAGCGTCTTGCTAATATTATTTATATGTACGGGGAAGAGCGTTTGTCTCGGCGTATTGCAAAGGTTATTGTAAAGGCGCGTGCAGAGTCGCCTATCAAAACAACGGCTGACCTCGTAAGGGTTATTGAATCTGCAGTAGGTCGCCCTAAGGGTAAAAAATCAAAACATCCAGCAATGCGCACATTTATGGCGCTTCGTTTGTTTGTGAACCAGGAGCTTGAAGACCTGGAGGTTTTGCTCGAAAAATCTATGCACCATTTAAATGAGAACGGCAAGCTTATTGTTGTGACGTTTCATTCACTGGAAGACCGTATTGTAAAACAGTTTATGCACCGTTTTAAAACAAAGCCTGCTGCTGTATCGGAGGTGTGGCCAGAAGCTCATGCCTCTTTACAGGATAAAGTTTTTGTTTTGCCGGCGCGTAAGAGCATTAAAGTTTCAGAAGAAGAAGTTAAAAATAACCGTAGGGCAAGAAGTGCGCAGATGCGTGTTTTGGAAAGGGTCTCATGAACATTAGAGTGATGGATGTTTGTATTATTCTATTTACTGGGCTGTCATTTGTAGCAATGGTGCATATTAAAACTGATGTGCAAGTTATGAAAGATAAGCGCGAAAGGCTTGTTGCAAATGAGCGTGCACTTAAGGATGAGCTTCGTGTGCTGAAAGCTGAGTACTATCACGTTTCTCGCCCTGAGCGTTTAGAAAAGGTTGCGCGTCAAATTGGTATGGTGCCAATGGACATGGGGCAGGTGAAGCGTATTTCATTTGAGGGAAGTGAACAGTTCTAAAAATGGCAAAAAAGCGTGCTAAAAAACAAGGAAAACTCACCGATGCACAGGTGAGGTTTTTCGTTTTTAAAGCTGTACTTGTTTTTTGTTTTTGTAGCCTGTCTTTTAAAATTTTAGAGCTTGGTTTGGACCAATCCAGAGAGCCTAAGGCTGCCTCTGGTTACGCGCAGAATACGTTTGTTGAGCGCGGCATAATTTATGATCGCAATGGCGTTGAGCTTGCCTTAAGTCTTGATGTGCTTTCCTTGTACGCTGATCCTAAAATGATGATCAGCCATGATGATGCGATTACTTCTTTGAAGCTCTTGTTTCCAGATTTAAAATGGGAAAAAATTGAATCGCGTATTAAATCTCCTAAGCGCCGGTTTGTATGGCTAAAGCGTAAGCTGACCCCTAAAGAGGTGAAATCTGTTTATCATTTAGGTATTCCAGGGCTTGGTTTTAAAAAAGAGAAAGTGCGTTTTTACCCGCATGAAAATCTTTATGCGCACATGCTTGGTGGTGTGAACAATGCGGGTAATGGTGCGTTTGGTTTGGAATATTACCAAAACCAAAAACTATCTAAAGGTGAAGATTTAACCCTTACCATTGATTCTCGTCTTCAAAGCCGTTTGCATAAAACGCTTGAAGGCGTGATGCAGCAAGAAGGAACTTTTGCAGCTTGGGGTGTGGCGCTAGATGCTAAAACGCGTGAAGTTCTGGCGGCGGTCAGTATGCCAGATTATGATCCTAATGCCTTGAACGATGCTACTGAAAATGTACTTAGAAATAGATTTGCACAAGGCGTATATGAGATGGGCTCTACGTTTAAAGTATTTACGCTTGCACAAGGTTATGAGCTTGGTGTTATTAATGATGAGAGTAAAATTGATGCGCGTAAGCCCATTAAAATTTCACGCTTTACGATTAAAGATTCACATGCAAAAAAGATGATTATGACGCCAGGAGAGGTGCTAAAATATTCTTCTAATATTGGTGCGTCTCGAATTAGTGATCTTATTGAAGTTGACGCATTTAAGGATTTTTACGGACAACTTTCTTTCTTGAGCCCGATGGATTATGGCTTTGGTGCGACAAGCTCACCGCTCTATCCACAGCGTAAGTGGGGGCGTATCCATAAAATGACAATGAGTTTTGGGCATGGTATTGCCATTGCACCACTTCAACTTCTTGCTGGTTTTTCAGCGGTAGTAACAGACGGTGAAGTGAGGCAGCCTAAATTTTTTAAGGGGGCGCCAGAAGAAGAGTTTGCCTATCAGGTTGTTTCTGGCGAAACAACTGAAAAAATGAAACGGCTTTTAAATGAGGTGACCATTACGGGAACAGCAAGGCTTTCTAAGGTTGCAGGCTTTAATGTTGGTGGTAAAACAGGAACAGCAGAGATAAGTGTGGCTGGCGGATATAATGAAGATCATCGAGTTTCTTCATATATTGGTGCGATTCCTATTGAAGATCCTGAACTCATTGTGCTTATTATGGTGGATGAAAGTCAGAAAATTGGTGGTGGTGGACGTATTGCAGCGCCAGCTTTTGCAGATTTTGTAAAAGGAAGTGTTCCTATTTTAGGAATGCGCCCTAAGTTAGAAAATGAATGGCGTCTTTTAGATAGGAATGGAAAGAATGAATATGCAGGTCACGCTGAAAGAGCTGTTGCCGGATTATAACGGTAAAGATGTTTTGGTTTCAGATGTTGTGAGTGATTCTCGCCTTGTTAAAACTGGCGATTTATTTGTATTTGATAAAGGTATTGGTGGGGATGCTGAAAAATTTGTATCTGATGCGAGAGCAAAAGGTGCTGGCCTTGTTGTTACTAATATAGCTGGCGTTGGCGATGTGCAAGATCCATTTCCACTTGAGCTTATGGCAAAATTTTACGCTAAAAAATTCCCTAAAATTGTAGAAACACTTACGGCTGTTACGGGTACAAACGGTAAAACATCTGTGTCTTGGTTTGTGATGCAAATGATGGGTATCCTTTCTAAAAAGAATGCTTGCCTTGGTACGATGGGTTTGTTTACGAATGGTGAAAAGGGTGTGGAAACGGGCTATACAAGCCCCATGCCGAACCAGCTCATGAAAATCCTTTCTGATTTAAGAGATGAAAAAGTTTCAAGTGTTTGTTTGGAGGCTTCCTCCCATGCGCTTGCATTGCGCCGCCTTTCTGGTATTCAGTTTAAGGTAGCTGCGTTTACAAATTTAACGCCCGAGCATTTAGATTTCCATGGTGATATGGAACATTACGCTGTGGAAAAGTTCCGTTTGTTTGTTGAAATGCTGACAGAGGATGGTGTGGCCGTTCTTCCTGTCAATAAGCCTGAAGTTTTCCCGCTTCTTGCAGGTCTTAAAGCCAGCGGCAGAAAAGTTTTAACGTACGGCCCAGATTCAGCAGAGCTTGTGGTAAGGCAGGTTTCTCTTACGGAAGCAGGTCAGGTTGTTTTGATTAAATATGCTGATGTGCAGGAAGAGATAGAGCTTCCGCTTATTGGTTCTTTCCAAGCTGAAAATATTGCAGCAGCGCTTGGTGTTGTCATAGCTCTTGGAGCGGATATTAAAAGACTTATTAAAATGCTGCCATCTATTCAGGCTGTGCCAGGGCGCATGCAGGTTATTCCTGCGCAAAGTAAAAATGCAGCAACAGTTGTGGTAGATTATGCGCACAGTACTGATGCCCTTGAAAAAGCACTTCAAGCATTAAGGCCTCATGTAAAAGGAAAGCTTTATGTTGTGTTTGGCTGCGGAGGAAACCGCGACACATCTAAGCGTGAAGGTATGGCGCTTGCTGCCAAAAAATATGCTGATGTTGCTTATATTACAGACGATAACCCGCGTGATGAAAATCCTGAATTTATCCGCTCCGAAGTGCATAAGCACCATGCTCAGGCGCATAACATTGCAGGACGCGAAGAGGCCATTTGTGCTGCAATTAAATCTGCAAATTTTGGAGATGTGGTTCTTGTGGCTGGGAAAGGTCATGAGACTGGTCAGATTATTGGAGATCAAGTTTTACCAATGAATGATATTAAAATTTGTACAGATATTTTAGGGGAGGCTTCGTCATGTGGACATTAAGGGAGCTTAAACGTGCGCTTGGCCATGATGCTGTTGGCAAAGATGCAAACCTTGGGCGTATTTCTATTGATAGCCGTACCTTGAAAGAGGGCGATATTTATCTTGCGCTCAAGCGTGAAAAAGATGGACATGATTATATTGAGGCTGCTTTAGATGCGGGTGCTTCTTATGTGATATCTGAAAAATCTTACGGTTACGATGATCCTCAAATTCTTATGGTTAGCTCTACAGATAAAGCTCTAAGTGACCTTGCTGAAGCGCGTAGAGATTGGGCATATTTACAACGCATTGCTGTGACTGGAAGCGTTGGTAAAAC
>JAPKEQ010000073.1 GCA_028821995.1 Alphaproteobacteria bacterium | reverse complement strand
CTCTCAGATAGCCTCACCGCCGTTACAAAGGCTATGAGCCACATGATGCAAATTGGCGTTAAGCTTGCGGCACCTGTTATGGTTATTGGTTTTCTTGGTTACGTTGTTTTTGGTATATTTAACCGTATGATTCCTCAGCTTCATGTCTTTTTTATCTCCCTCCCTGTTTCTATTGGAGTTGGCCTCATCATCCTTGGCATATCCCTTGCAGGCGTGGTAACCTTAATAGGACAAGAACTAGAGAAAAACGCCATTTTGTTTGGCGCTTAACATAAAAAAAGCTATAAAGACTTATGAACATTAAAATTAACACTGGTAAAACGGTTAGCTCCGCTTCTAAGAAGAAAAAAACAAGTCAGACTGGTAAAGCTGGTGGCGTGAGCTTTGGCCAAATGGTGGACGCCATCAAAGAAACTGATGCTGTTAGCGCTGCTGAAGGTGTTGATGCCGTAGAAAGCGCCTCAAGTGACGCTTCTGGAGCTATTAATCCGTATAATGTCCCTCAAGATGCCAGAGGCCGCGGCAAATATATGCTAGACCGCCTTGAAGACCTAGAAAAAGATATTCTATCTGGCAGCCCTACAGATGCGATCGAAAAACTCCGTCACGCACTAGATACAGAAGCCATTGACCGCGCCGAACTCTCACCAAAACTTATTGAAATTCTAGACGAAATTGATATGCGCGTAAGCGTTGAAGTGGCTAAGCTCGAAGCCGCAAACGAGAAATAAAAATTAAATAACATAAAAAAACTCCCCATACGGGGAGCTTTTTTATGCATGAAACTTATTTAGTGGAGGTCCGTTATTGAATCTTCTTCAACATTAAGTGTTGTGGATACAGCTTCAGCTATATCTTCTACAGGCCCCATCGCAGGTTCTATGCTGTTAAGGTCTGCATCTGATATCATAATAAGCTGATCATTCATCACCTCTGGCTTTACCATCCAGCTATAGCCACCAATCAATGTCACAGACATAATAATAGGCATGACATACTTTTTATAAACGCTCACGGTTTATTTATCCCTTCTTTAAAAATCCAACAGGGATTATGGCGCGGAAATTTTAAATTGCAAGCTTTTAGACAAGTATATACTCAAGGGATATTATACCCCCCCCCTCTTCCCTTTTTTCAAAAAACAAAAAAGGCTACCGGAAGGCAGCCTTTTTCTTGCACCTGCTAGCGGTACAAAATCGTTATTGCCACATGGAAGCTTTCTTGAAGCTCTTCCAAATTGGCATTCAAGTCATCTGCGGTGGCAGGCCCAAAAATTTCAAAAGCTTTCACCTGCTCTAGCATATCTTCTGGAATTTGCGATAGCACCTCAGCAATGCTTGGCTTAAAAAGTCCTGCATAGCCAAAGGTATGCAACGTCACAATTCGCGTGACCTCTTCAAGGCCTTCTGCTGCATCTGTAACAACAGGGTCCCAAATGAAAGACACTTGGGACAGGTTGGGTTCTTCAATATAATTGAGCACCCCCACGTCACTGCGAACAAGCGGCTTGATCGCATCCGCACGCCGTCGCAGTTCATCATAGTCCAGTCTTGGAATTGAAAATTCTTTCGGCATAGATGCCTCCATAGAGAAAAAAAAGGAACGAACGGTTATGTTCAGTTCTGATATAAGCCATACCCTGCTCATTTACAAGCTCTGCCCACAAAAAAGCCGCCCCACTGGGACGGCTTTTTAAATTCAGGTCTCTCAAATTAACGAGAGTAGAATTCTACAACCAAGTTCGGGTTCATTTGAACTGGGTAAGGAACTTCTTCAAGGCTAGGTACGCGTACGTAAGTGCCCTTCATGTTCTTAGGATCCATGTTCATGTAATCTGGAACTTCGCGAATCATGCGCTCAACAGATTCCATAACAACTGGAATGTTGCGGCTTTTTTCACGGACTTCAATAACGTCACCAACTTTACAACGGTAAGAAGGAATGTTTACCACTTTACCGTTAACCATAACGTGCTTGTGGTTAATGAATTGGCGTGCACCAAATACTGTTGGTACAAAGTTCAGACGGTAGATAACAGCGTCCAGACGGCTTTCTAGTAGGCCGATAAGGTTTTCTGATGTATCACCGCGGCGGCGTGTTGCTTCAGCAAAAATGTTGCGGAACTGCTTCTCACCGATGTTACCGTAGTAACCTTTAAGCTTTTGTTTTTCACGAAGCTGAATACCGTAGTCAGTCAACTTTTTACGACGTGCGCCGTGTTGACCTGGGCCAGCTTGATTTGTGTTAGTTGGGCATTTATCTGTGCCCCATAGGTTTTCCCCTAGGCGACGAGAGATCTTGTGCTTAGGTGTCTGACGAGTACTTGGCATAATACCAGTCCTTTCATCTATTCATTATAATTTCAGTGCAATCAATTTCACATGCCCACTTATCGCAAGGCCCTTAAAAATATTGGCTTTTCAGCATATTTTAAAGCCCCCATAAGCCGGGACTGCACCACTTATCTAGTGCTTTTACTTGATAATACAAGGAGGAGTCAAGGTTTTTTGTATGTTTTTAATGCTTTTTAGCGCTCAAACGTATCGTTAGAAAGCTCTTCTTCAGGGTCTTTTGTAAAATCATGTTCAACTTCACCATAAATCCAGTCGCTTTCAAGTGCAGGCTGAAGTTTCTCTTTCATATTATGCGGCAAGGATTCATTCAGCTCAGGCCAATAGGCTGCAACGGCTTCTAGCTCTGCTTGATGCTGCTGCTGGAAACTTACCAAGCCAATCTGGCCGCCGCCCTTTTCTATATGTTTCCCTACCTGAGCGGTTGGCGCCTGCGAAAGAGTGGTTACAGATACATCTGCCGTTTGGCATAAGCTATTATGTATTGTCCCTACGCTTTTTGTAAGCGTTGATTTGCTTTGTTCTAGCTCTGGCAGAGTCCCCATATCCTTATAGGAAGCATGAGGCCGGCTCTCCTGCTCTGCAAGAAAATTACGTTTTGCCTGCGCGTAAGCATCTATCTTACTTTGATGTGCAACAATGTGCCGTGCGAGCGATTCCCCAAGCGGATGACCACATTTGCTTAAAGATTCCACAGCGCCGCTAAGCTTTGGGCTTATATCCTCAAGGTGCGCATAGCCTGTATCCATCTGTGAATTTTGCTGATCTAACATATACCTCTCCCTCTTTTTTTATATATGGGGGCACAAGCCCCATTGTACAAGGGGCAGAAAGACACTACATTAGAGCTATGAAGAATTTATTTAAGCTAAAGTCAGATTATAAACCCAACGGTGATCAGCCCGGCGCGATTAAAGACGTGTGCGAATGGATTAAAAACGGTGAGAAAGAGAGCGTTATTCTTGGGGTAACGGGCTCTGGTAAAACCTTTACCATGGCTAATATTATTGCCGAAACGGGTAAACCTGCCCTCATTATGGCGCACAACAAAACGCTGGCCGCGCAGCTTTATGAAGAATTTAAAGCTTTCTTTCCGGATAATGCTGTTGAGTATTTTGTCTCTTACTATGATTACTATCAGCCAGAAGCCTACGTGGCCCGCCGCGACCTTTATATTGAAAAAACAGCTTCTATAAACGAACAAATTGACCGCCTGCGGCACGCGGCAACGCGCGCCCTATTTGAACGACCTGATGTGATTATCATCGCGTCAGTCTCTTGCATTTATGGTATTGGGGACCCTGAAAGCTATGCGGATATGAAAATACCGCTTCATAAAGGTGATACCATTGAACGTGACGCGCTTTTGCGAAAGCTTATTGAACTGCAGTATTCTCGTAATGATAGCGCTTTCTTTAGAGGAACCTTCCGCGTGAAAGGTGATACTCTCGACATTTATCCAGCTCACATGGAGGATGCTGCATGGCGCCTGAGCTTTTTTGATGATGAGCTAGAAGACATCAAACTCTTTGATCCTCTCACAGGCGAAAAGCTAGATAACTTAGAGAGTGTAACCGTTTACCCGAACAGCCACTACGTTGTACCGCGTCCGACAATTCTTAAAGCGATGGACACCATCAAAAAAGAGATGATCGAACACACTGAGTTTTTAGACAGTCAAGGCAAGCTGGTTGAAAAACAGCGCATTGAAGAACGCGTGACCTTTGACCTAGAAATGATGCAAGCTTCTGGTTACTGCAATGGCATTGAAAACTACTCACGCCACCTCACAGGTCGCCCACAAGGCGCGCCGCCACCAACTCTATTTGATTATATGCCAGATGATAGCCTACTCTTTGTGGATGAATCTCACGTATCTGTCTCTCAGGTAGGCGCCATGAGTAAAGGCGATGCTGCCCGCAAACAGAACCTTGTTGAATATGGCTTCCGCCTCCCTTCTGCCAGAGACAACCGCCCCCTCACCTTTGAGGAGTGGGACGCGCGCCGCCCGCAAACAGTTTACGTAAGTGCCACACCGCAAAAGCATGAAACTGACCGCGCTGGCGATAACATTACAGAACTTGTCGTTCGTCCAACAGGCCTTATTGATCCAGTGGTTGAGATTCGTCCCGTAGAAGGGCAAGTTGATGACCTGATGGCCGAGATTGTCAAAACCACAAAACGCGGCTTTAGAACTCTTGTGACAACCCTTACCAAGAAGATGGCAGAGCAGCTCACAGAGTACCTCCATGAAAATGGCGTAAAAGTCAGATACCTTCATAGTGACATTGATACGCTTGAGCGCGCAGAAATACTTCGTGATCTTCGTCTTGGAGCCTTTGACGTACTCATTGGCATCAACCTCCTACGTGAAGGGCTAGATTTACCTGAGGTGGGTGTTGTGGCGATTTTAGATGCAGACAAAGAAGGCTTCCTCCGCTCTACCACCTCACTCATTCAAACCATTGGCCGCGCAGCCCGTAACGCAGAAGGAAAAGCTGTACTTTACGCAGACCGCATGACGGATAGCATGAAAGCCGCTATTGATGAAACAGACCGCCGCCGCAGCAAACAAATTGCCTACAATACAGAGCACGGCATTACGCCGCAGACTATTCTTAAAGAAGTGCGTTCTGGCCTGCAAGATGCCCTTGGTAAATCTAAAGAAGAAAAACAGGTTAAAATTTTACAGCAGCGCGCCGACAAGCTGGGCATGAAAGATATCCAAAAGGATATTGAGACGCTGAAGAAGGAAATGATTAAAGCCGCAGATGACCTTGAGTTTGAAAAAGCGGCTGAAATTAGAGACCGCGTGCACGAGCTTGAAGAACTGCATATGAAGTTAAGTTAATAAAAAGCCCCACTATTGCGGGGCTTTTTATTTAAGGTTTTTCTAAGTTAGCTACGCCCAACTCTCAGCAGAACCACAAACTCTGTTTCCTGCTTGTTGTTGGTTGCGCGCTGTAGAATTTCGCTCAGCCCCGGTACAAGGTTCACAAGCGGCATGTATTCTTTACCAACAGAAGTACTATCTTCCATGAGTCCACCAATGGCGTAAACGCGTCCGTAATCAATGACCATATCTTGGTCAATAATGTTGTTGGCAATGTTTGGCACTTCGTTTGTCACTGTTTCAGCGGCTGCACCAACACCAACTACGGTTTGAATTTCCGTTACACCACTTTGTGATGCGACAGAAAGACGGAAACGAAGTTGTACTTTGTTTTTACCAATAAACGGGAAAACCGTCATCACCGTACCAGCGTTTTTAAACTTAGCTATATCTGTACGCGAACCAATCACCACGTCACCAGTAGACGTTGTACTTTGGTCAACCTCTGTTTCAGCGTAACCAAGCTGGCGTGTAATACTCACGCGAGAGAGCTGGTTGTTACGTGCCAGAACAGAAGGATTAGAAATTGTATAAACATCTGAAACCGTATTAAGTGCCTGAAGGATCGCATCCATATCCGCATCACTACCAGTTTTCTGCTGAAGAATACGAAGCGTTCCACCTACTGCATTACTTGTTGTAAGAGGCGTCTTAGATGAGAAGCCGAATGTTCCAAAGAAGTCATCACCAAGCAAGCGGTCACCGCTCAGGTTACTCCCTGTATCTGTTGTACGGTCTTTTACAATCGCAACAATACGGGCTTCAACATAAATTTGACGATTAGATGTCTCTTGAATTTGGCCAAGGTACTCTTCAATAAGTCGGTGCGCTTCTGGCGCCGCACGTACAGTAATAATACCTGCACTCTTTGTAAGGCGGAACCAAGGCTCAGCATCTTCTTCTGGCTGTAAGTGATCGCTACCATCTACAGTAGGAAGGCTATCTGGGCGAATTTCACCAGATTGCGTCAGACTTGCAAAAATATCGGCCTGCGCACTGCTTGTACCAGCAAGGCTTGGCGGCGGAAGTAGTTCTGAAAGGGCTGCTGCTGCATCTGATGTGTTTTCAGCTTGCGTAAATTCACTCTGGCTTACAGATGCACCAGAAGAACCACGGCCATTTGCTGTTGCAAGTTTTCCAACAACAACAAGGTCCTCAAGCGTTTCTTCTACTTGTGCCCAAATGTCATCTTCATAATCTGTCGTAATATCATTCGCATCTTTGTTTGCTTCTGCATCTTCAGATTCTGCTGCAATTTGCTCAGTTGGTGCAATCAATGCCCCCTTACGGTTACTTTGAGACACCTCAAGGATGTAATTACGAATAGGGTAACGTGTAATGTACCAAACACCATTTACGTAGTTGTAGTGGTAACCCACTTTACTGAGCACAATATCCATCATTTCCTGGAAGTCTGCCCCAGAGTGAATGACAGTGACGTTACGGTTTCTAAGACCTTCAGGCAGAACCACAGATTCCCCGGCCACGTTAGCCAGTTCAAGAACAACAGATTCTACGTTACGGTTAGTATAAACAACATCAAAAGGAGGCAAGTTAGGTCGTTTCAGATGAATACGATCAGCCACGCGTACTGTAGGACCATCATCTACGCGCTGCATGTGGAAAACACCACTGCGAATCGCACCAGAAGGTTTCATCATACGCGCATCAGAGACTTCCTGATCCGTTGGCGGGATAATTTGCTCTTTATAATAATTAGAAGAACATGCCGACACAATAAGCGTCGCGCATGCTAAAAGACCGATTTGTAGCGTTTTATTATATTTTTTCATATCAATAGTATGTATCCGAAATTACAATTACACGAGACATATTAAACACTTTTACAAACAATTGCACGCCCGACATGTTATTTACACGATCAACCATGTAACCAACGAACTCATCAAAGTTACTTTCCGCTGTTAAATTCACTTTATCTTCAAGCAGATAGCGGTTTTCATTTTTAAGGCGCCATGCAATATCCCATGGGCCAGTTTTTTCTTCTGCCTGAGATACAATATCTTCCATCACTTGCTGAAGCGTTGCATTTTCAATATTTACAGCCACCCGAATGTCGCTCAAATCCTTGTAAGACATAACTTCGTTTTCATGGAAAGCTTGCGCTGTCTCTGGCACAAGCATCACATCCATCTCATCAACAGATTTACCAACTTTTGGTACTTTAGGAGAAAGTTTAGCAATTTTAGGTTCCGTTTTTACCGCCTTCTCTGCTACTGGCGTTTCACCAGAATTCATAGACTTCAAACGCTCTCTAGAACTTTGAAAATTCTTCATCACCTCTTCATCCGTCAGCACGCGAGCCTGCGCACTAGAAGGTGCAAATGCAGACGAAATTAGGCATCCCAGTGCCAAGATGAAAATATGACCTTTAAGGTTCTTCATGTGTGTCCAGCTGCCCTTCTCAAATCTTATCTTTGGATGTAATTATTTACACCACTCAAACTATATATCCCAAAGTCTAGCGGATTTGTCAGCTAAAGGGCAAGCCACCAAAAGACTTTAAAGCCACAAGGTGCGACCAATTTGCATCATATTTTAATCACCGCCCAACCTGACTTTCATTGACAACAGAGCAAAAAAAATGTGGAATGTCGCCATTGGGTTCTAAGCCCCAAAAATAGAATAAGAAGGAATTCAACATGCGTATGCCGTCTGAAGATAAAATTTATGATCTTGGTTCTAACCTATTACAAAATGCCTCAGCTGATAAAAAAGGCTTTTCTATTGGAGGTTGGACACAGTCACTCCTCAACCGCATGATGGATAATGAGCCTTTTCGTGTTGCAGCTCTTCGCTTTACTGATGTTGCCCCTACCCTTCGCAATGACAGAGAATTTATGGATCACCTTAGCGCTTACTTTAGCGATATTGGCGGCCTTAAAGGATTCATTGGTGATGGCGTTCCTGCTAGCGGACTTCTT
>JAPKEQ010000072.1 GCA_028821995.1 Alphaproteobacteria bacterium | reverse complement strand
ATTAATATCCAGAACTTTTGGGGGTACCGATGGGGGTATCAAACGCCTGTACCCCCAATAAATAGAAAATATGAGAATTAGGATACCCCCAAACATGGAAAATTCCACAGATAGTAAGGTATATGACAGGGAGCAAGCGCTTGTTGATACAGCTAAAAGCTTTGCGATCAGTAAAGGTTTGAATGAAAATGCAGTATTAGATATATATCTAAAAAGTACAGATTGGAGTTTTATAATACAATTAAATGCACTAATCGATATTGCCATTGAAGAGCTTATTACTACTTTCCTGAGACTTGAAGTAGATGGAAAGCAGAAAAATTTGGAACGGTTTCTCTCGAACTTAAACTTTAATGGTAAGACCTCTGCTCATACACTATTAGTGGAAATTGGAATCCATGAAGACTTTATTAAGTTTATTGGCTATTTGAAGGATATGAGGAATACATTTGCTCATAGTGTTGAGTATATTGATAGCACTATATTAGATTACGTTTTGCAACATGATAATAAAAAGAACATTTTAAAAAATTTTTCGTATATTGAGGATTCTGGTTATATAGAGGAGGATTTTTTAGATTTATGTCAGCGTGAAGACGGTATTTTAAAGCGTGTAATTTTTGAACAAGCAATCCAATTTTTAAGGTTGGTAACCAGTCTGTCTCAAACTAGAGGGACTAGGTAATGGCTTTAACAGATCTTCAGTGTAAAAAAGGCGAAGCCTAAAGATAAAGCTTATAAGCTCTCTGACTCTGGTGGCCTTTACTTGTGGGTCAGTAAAGCTGGGAATAAAATACTGGCGTATGAAGTATCGCTTTTTGGGTAAAGAGAAACGTTTGGCCATTGGCGTTTACCCTATTATCACTCTTGCATAAGTATGTGAGGAGGCTTTAGAAGCTGAAAAGCTATTTGCTGATAACATTGATCTTTCACAGGAAAATCACTGCGCTAATATTACGAATTATGCGAGCGATAGATCAGCTTATTGTGATAACATTTATTGGTCTAATGGCCATGCCAATCGCAAAGTATTTCTTCTTTGAAAATCTTTTAATAAACTCCCCTAAGTGGCACGCTCTGTGCTAATCTATGGTCAGTCAAAAACATAAAAATGACTGAAAAATAAGTGCTGAAAATAAAAGCTGTTTTGATGACTGGATGTTTGTGCGTATCGGCCTGCTCTGTTGGGCCTGATTTTGTACGCCCAAGTACAGATCATCTTACAACATCAGCTTTCCTTAATAAGCAAAATGCGCAAGCCGAAAATGTACATATGGGCGTATGGTGGCAAGGGTTTGAAGACGAAGCTCTGAACATATCAGTTGAAACACTTCTTAAGCAAAACCTAGATATGAAGCAAGCTGGCAGCCGTGTTCTTCAAGCCAAAGAAACATTACGTTCAAGTATTTCAGGGTTTCTTCCAACGTATAGCCTTGCAGGCGATGCCAGCCGTTCTGGTACACCTTCTAGTACAGGAAACCGCGTATACGCAAACAACTTAAGCATGACAGGAAGCCTCTCTTGGCAGCTTGATGTTTTTGGTAAAGTGCGCCGTAGCGCCGAATCAGCGCGTGCCTCATTTAAAGCTTCTGAGTATGATGCACAAGCTGTGACGCATAGCCTTATTGCAGAGCTTATTTCTTTACGTATTCAAATTGCAGCAGGAAAGCGTCAGGCTTACTTGGCGGACGACACGTTTAAAAATCGTGAACGTACACATATGCTGCTTAAACAGCGCTACGCCTCTGGCGTGAGCGGTGTTACTTCCGCGGATGTCTTGCTTGCAAGTGAAGCCGTGAGCACAGCTAAAGCAAATGTGGAAAGTGCAGAGCGCACATTAAAAACACTTCTATTTTCTTATGATGTATTGCTAGGTAATCCAATAGGCAGCTCTCTTGCAGAGAACATTGACTTTTCTTTGGATGAAGTGCCTGAAGCTTTTGCAGCAGGTGCGCCTGTTTCTCTGTTAGACCGTAGACCAGATCTGAGATCTTCTGAGCTGCGCTTAAAAGCCGCCAATGCAAACATTGGCGTGGCTATTGCTGATCTTTACCCAAGTCTTAGCGTAGGCGGAAGCCTTGGATTTACAGCGACAGAATTTTCTAAACTATTTCGTTCGGAGCAAATTGCAGGGTCCATTGCAGCAGGTCTTTCGCAAAAGCTTTTTGAAGGCGGTAAATTGCGTGCACAGATTCGTTTACGCAAAGCCCAAACGGATGAGCTTATTTACGCCTATACAGAAACAGTGCTGACAGCTTTAAAAGAAGTTGAAACAGCGCTTATGGCTGAAAAGACATTGCAGGCAGAACGCCTGGCCTTAGAGGCTTCTCTTGAATCTATGCGTACGAGCGAAGAGATTTACTATACGCGTTATACGCGCGGTATGATTTCTCTTAAAACTTACCTTGATATTCAGCAAAGTCGCCTTGGCGTAGAGCAGCGATATGTGACGCTTGTGAGCGAGCAATGGCAACAGAGGATTAGGCTTTACCTTGCACTTGGTGGCGACTGGTTTGCGGTGCCTGAAAAAGCACCCAAGGACGATAAAGATTTAGACCCCGCACAGGATATGTTTTTTGTGCATGTAGAAAGAAAGGAACGCCATGAGCGAGGATAACAACGTACAGCATACGTCTGGAGAAAAAGCCAAAGGGCTTCTTCAGCTTATTTTAGTTGTCGCTTTTATTGTTGGTTCTTTTATGGCCTCAAATGCACTTAAAACAAATAAAACTCTGCCAACTATTAAGGCGCAAGAATCTAAAAGATTGCTTGTGGAAACTTTGAAAGTTGAGCCAGAAGAATATCAAGTGGAATTTTCTGTGACAGCCCTTATTGAGGCGCCAAGTGAACTTCAATTAACGCCAGAAGTGAGTGGCCGTGTGGTGCGCGTTAATCCTTCTGCGCGTAGTGGGGCAAACTTTAAAGCAGGGCAGCCGCTTTTCCAAATTGAAAGCCGCAACTATGAGCTCATCGTCACCCAGCGTCAAAGTGAACTTGCTCAGGCGAAAACAGTGTATGCACTTGAAGAAGCGGAATCGGCATCTGCCATTAAAGAGTGGAAAGTTTTGCATGGTTCAAAAGAGATTCCAGATCTTGTTTCACGCAAGCCGCAGCTCGCGCAGGCAAAAGCAAATGTAACTTCTGCAAAAGCTGCTCTTGAAAATGCAAAGCAAGATTTAGTGCGTACATCATTCTTATTCCCATTTGATGGTGTTGTTATTAGCAGCACTATTGTGGATGGGCAGTATGTACAAGCAGGCCAATCTTATGGCTCAGCTTATAACAAGGAGCACCTGCAAACGCGTGCAACGCTAGACAGTGAGAAGCTCGCCTGGATGCTTTCGAGTGAAAATCCAAAAGCAGATGTAGAGGTTGAGTACCTTGGTAAAAAGCATCATGTATCAGTTTCTTTAAGAGAGGGCGATGTATTTGCTGAAAGTACAACACGATTTACGCCTGTATATTTTGATTTTAAAACACGAGAAGAATTTTTATACCCAGGGCAATTGGCAACGGTTCACCTGAAAGGTCCCGTCCATAAAGATGTATTAAGGCTCCCTATAAGTGCGCTTCAGTCTGATGGAAAAATATGGGTACACAATGAAGGAGATACGGTTTCCTCATTTACGCCTCATGTGCTTTATAGAGATCGTACGCATGTTGCTGTTTCTGGTATAACGTCTGGCATGACCATTGTGAAAAGCCGCATGTCTGGTGCGATTGATGGTATGTTTGTCGACGTGCTGGAAGGGGAGGGTGTGCAGTAAATGTTTCACTCTGCACCAACACCTGACCGTCATAAAACAGGTTTGATTGACTGGTTTTTACATAACCATGTTGCCGCCAATATTTTAATGCTTTTGTTTATTTTGGGCGGGATGCTCAGTTTAACGAATATGCGTACAGAAACATTCCCCAGTATTGACCCTAAACTGATTACTGTAAGTGTGCCTTATCCTGGTGCAACGCCTTATGAAGTAGCAGAGGGCGTGACAAGCCGAGTTGAAGAATCTCTTTCTGGTATTAATGGCGTCAAGCGTATTACTGCCACAGCCTCTGAAGGGCACGGTACTGTAAGCATACAGCTTACAGATTTTGTGAACCCGGATGATGTTTATAGTGACGTTGAAACAGCCGTAAATAGCTTATCTGATTTTCCGCCGGAAGATGCGGAAAGGCCTGTCATTACGAAAGCGCGAGCAACGCCTAACGTGATGTCTCTTGCGGTGCATGGCCATGTGAATGAAAAAACGCTCAAGTATTGGGTCGAGGATATTGAAGAGAACATTCGTCAAATTCCTGGTGTCGCGCTGACAACGGTTCGCGGCGTGCGGAACTATGAAATTTCTATTGAAGTGCCTGAGGCGAGCCTTGAATATTATGATCTTTCCCTTGAGGATGTGCGTGCAGCTGTCAGAGAGTATTCTGTGGATGTTCCTGCAGGGCAAATGGAAACAGCATCTGAAGATATTTTGCTGCGCATACAAGAAAAGCGCTACGTAGAGCAAGACTTTAAAAGTATTGCTCTCAAAACACTCCCTGATGGTACGGTTTTAACTCTCGGTAATGTGGCGCGTATTGTTGATGGCTTTACAGATACAAATTTGATTAGCCGTTTTAACGGAGAGCCTGCTGGCTTTATTGATGTGAAGCGTGGAGATAGCGATGATACTCTGACTGTCGCTGCTCTCATTAAGGGGTACCTTGAGACCGTAAAACTGCCTGAAGGCATGCATCTTTCTTTACAAAGCGATGAAACGATTGCGCTGAAAGATCGTATCAGCCTTATGGCCCGTAATGGTATTCTTGGCTTTATGCTCGTTTTCCTTATTTTGTTACTGTTTCTAGATCTTAAACTTGCCTTTTGGACAAGTGCAGCTATTCCAATTTCATTCTTTGGCGGGCTTATGATTATCCACTTTATGGGCTTTAGCGTGAATATGATTACACTCTTCGCGCTTATTGTTGTGCTTGGGGTTGTGGTTGATGATGGTATTATTATGGGCGAAAGTATTTTTGATTCTCAGGAAAAACGTCCTGATGATCCAGAGTCAACAATCATTGGTGTACGTCGCGTTTTAGCACCAGTTACTGTGGGTGTTTCAACAACCATTGCAGCCTTTGCGCCGCTTATGCTTAGCACAGGAACACTCGGGCAAATTATTGCCGTGATTCCTGCCGTTGTGATTCCTATTCTGTTTGTATCTTTGCTTGAAGCTTACTTTATTCTACCTGCCCACCTTTCTGGCGGAGGCACTTGGAGCCTTGGCATTGTTGCAAATATTAGGAACGGATTTAACCGTGTATTAAGCTGGTTCGTTGATCATATTTTAACGCCTGTTGCCCATAAAGTTTTGGTGTATAGATACGCTACGCTTTCTGGGTTTGTAGCTATTGCTATTATAACTATGGCCATGGTACAGGGGGGTGTTATTCGTTTTGTGTTTTTCCCGCCTGTTGAGGGGGATAGTATTACCATTACTGTTACAATGCCGCAGGGTACACCGTTTAAGTTGACAGAATATGCCACGCTTGAAGTTGAAAAAGCAGCCTTGTTTGTTAGAGATGTTTTGGATGAAAAACGCCCTGAAAATGAGAGTGTTTACAAAAATGTTTCTGTAACAATTGGCGCAACTAGCGCTAAAACATCTGGCCCAGGTGCCGGGCAGGGGGCAAGTACCTCCAACAATGTTGGACAAGTGATTGTCCAGCTCGTACCGTCGGATTTTAGAGCACTTTCTGCTTCGCAAATTGAAGGGAAAATCAGAGATGAGCTTGGACATTTAACAGGTTTAGAATCACTAGATTTCCAGAGCTCGCTTATTGGAGGGGAACCTGATATTGAAGTTTGGCTCTCTCATAGAGATGAAGATATATTAAGTGAGGCTGCCGAACGCCTTAAGGCACATATGGAAACCATTGACGGTACGTTGAATGTACAAGACAGCTTTCATGTTGGTAAAACTGAGTATGTCTTTAAACTTAGCGATGCTGGGCGCGCTGTGGGGCTTACCCCATCTCAGCTAGGTTCTGAACTGCGCGCAGCTTACTTTGGCCTTGAGGCGCAGCGCATTCAAAGAGGCCGAAGCGAGGTTGTTGTTTATGTGCGCTACCCTGAGACTGCTCGCACAGATCACCGCTCTCTTATGGATATGAAGATAACGCTCCCCGATGGGCGCAAAGTTCCGTTAAGTGATGTGGCTGTCATTCAAAAGCAAACAGGCTACTCACAAATTGAAACTTATAATACGAAACGTATTGTTAGCGTAACTGCAGATGCTGACATTAATAAAACAACCCCAACAAACATTATGACAAGCCTGCAAACTGATGTGCTGCCTATGCTGATGGGTACATACCAAGGTTTACAGTTTTCTTTTGAAGGGGAAAGCCGTGAACAAAGCGAAGATATGGCCAGCCTTGGTAGGAATATGGTTGTTGCGCTGCTTATGATTTTTGTATTACTTGGTGCGCAGCTGAGAAGCTACGCGCAGCCGTTTGTTATTATGATGGCCATTCCTTTTGGTGTGGTTGGGGCGATTCTTGGTCATTATGTACTGGGACAGGATTTAAGTTTTATCTCACTGTTTGGTATTGTGGCTCTTACAGGAGTGGTGGTGAACGACAGCGTGGTTCTCGTGGATTATCTCAATACACATGCAAGGAGCGGTGTAGACCCTCTTGAAAGTTCTATAAGAGCTGTACAGAGGCGTTTTAGACCTATTTTATTGACCACGCTTAGTACTTGCCTTGGGCTTTTGCCAGTGTTGCTTGAAAAAAGCATGCAGGCGCAGTTTCTTATTCCGATGGTGACGTCTCTTGCTATGGGTATTTTATTTGCAACCGTCGTAATTTTATTCCTTGTGCCATGCTTGATTCTTGTAACAAATGACATACAAAACTTAGTGCGCCGCACGAAGTAATGTATCAGAAATTAGGATTTTTTTATTTAGGTTTCCATTCAAGAGTCATAAGGCTGAGATCATCTTTTAGGGGGAGGTCAGCACTTCTATAGAACGCTTTTCTGATGCCATGAAGGAGCGGTTTTTCTTCAGAAAGGATGCGTTCAGAAAGACTTGTAATGTACGCTTTATCCCACATGTTTTTACCGCGGTGAGGTGTTTCAATTAAAGCATCACTGTAAAGCATAAGTGTGTCATTAGCATAGAGCGTGACCTTGTCCGTTTTAAGACCGAGATCTTTACTTAGTATGATACCAAGAGGAAGCCCTGCAGCTTGCAGAGGCTTTTGGAGTATGCCTTTAGAATCAAAATGAAGAACTTCTGGTGCGCCAGCGCTGATGTATCTCAGTTCGCCAGATTTTGTGTTTAAAACACCGTAAAAGCATGTCGCAAACTGTTCTACAGCAAGCACGTTATACAGGTTATCATTTAAATCACTCATGAGCTTCATGGGGTCGTATGCTGAAGACCTCAGCTCTTTTAGTATGGCATCAAGCCAAATAGTGTGCAGTGCAGCACCTAGGCCATGCCCGGTGAAATCTGCCATAATAATGGCAAGGTGCTCATCATCAATTTCGTAAGCTGAAATATAATCACCAGCAAGCTCATCGCAAGAAATCATTGCCATATCAATATGGGTTTTATGAGTATCAATCATGTCTTTAATTTGATGGTCATCAGGCAATAATGATTTTTGGAATAGACGCGCTTTTTGAAGTTCATTACGAATGTATTCTGAGTAAGAACGCATGGTACGCCGCTGTAAACCGTTTTGAAGGTGTACAAATGTTCGTGCTAAAAATTCATCACGGTCAATAGGTTTATTAATATAATCTACAGCGCCAAGAGTATAACCTTGGGCACGGTTTCCACTATCTGTAAGGCCAGAGAGGAAAAGTACAGGAATATCAGACGTGGCTTCCGCCATTTTAAGGCGCTTGCAAGCTTCAAACCCATCCATTTCAGGCATAATAATATCCATAAGAATGATGTCAGGTTGTTGGTTTACAGCAACTTTAACAGCTTCTATTCCATCATTTGCTGTAAAGATGTTCTTATATCCATCTCGGACCAAAAACTCTTTCATTTGTATGATGTTTATCTCTTGGTCATCAACAAGAAGAATCTTAGATGTATTTTTGATTTCCTCTGTAGAAATGGGGCGAAGGTGCTTGCTAATTTCAGGCCTGTTAAGGGCAGGAACAGCAAACTTTACTCTCTTTCCGCCGAGATCGTACCCAAAGTGGATCGTGCTGCGTAGCATGATATC
>JAPKEQ010000008.1 GCA_028821995.1 Alphaproteobacteria bacterium | reverse complement strand
ACTAAAGGCTGTTTCTGTGTCGCCAGATGCAGAAGCCATATTGGCTTTAAGGGATAGCATATCCGCGTGCCCTTTATGCTTGGCAAGCACTTTATCCGCATATTCTGTTGCGCGAGTCATATCGTTTAGCCCAAAGTATGTTTTTGCAAGATAAGCATAAGCTTCTTCTGTTTCAGGGCGCAGCTCTAAAACCTTGTTAAAGTGCTGGGCGGCTTTGGCAAAGGCTGTGGCTGCAAGGTAAGCGCGGCCAAGTTCCATATGTACAGATGGGTTGTTAGGCTGAATGCTTTCTGCGGTTTGCAAGTGGTGCAATGCCATAGGAAAGTTTTCTTCTGCCAGGCCAATAAGACCAAGATGAAGGTGCGCACCAATATTTTTAGGGGCGTGCTGAATCACTTTACCAAAGAACACTTTGGTTTCAGCATACCTGCCAAGCTTAAAGGCGGTAACGCCAGCAAGCTCAAGGCTTTTAAGGCGGTTTTTATCATGTGCGATGGCTGTTTTAAAGTGCCCTAGCGCTTGTGGGAGTTTTCCAAGTTTAAGTGCACACTGGCCTGCGCCTTCCTGAGCAAGCAGGTTATGCGGAGAGCTTTGTGTTGCGGCTTCAAAAAGGGCGTAAGCTGTTTCAACGTCGCCAAGTTGCGCTTTAAGGTTGGCGTAATTGGTTTGAAAAAGCTCGTTTTCAGGTGCAAGCTGTATGGCCTTTTTAAGGTGCTTATCACCAGATGTATCGCCTGATTGAAGTTTAGCCATGCCAAGAAAATGCGTCACAGTTGCATCGGTTTTGTTGGCTTCTAAAAGGGACTCATAAGCCGCAATTGCGCCTTTTAAATCACCGCTTTGGTGGAGAGATTGTGCGTCTTGTAAATTCATGTACCCATCATAGTAGGGGAACCCCTAAATTTAAAGAATAATTTGTCTCATGTTTCTCCTACAGGTAAAGTGCTCATGTAAAAATATTAAAAACAGGTATTTCATATGTGGTTTAAAAAATCGTCAGAGCAAACATCGCCAAAGGCATTTAGACGTCAAATTACTGAACATGTTCAGGAAAAATTATGGCTTAAAATTTTAGTGGCTTTATTTTTAGGTGCTGTGTTTGGTTATATTTTAAGCCCTGATGTCGCCATTATGAAAAATGCATCAGCGGCGCAGCTTTCTGCATGGATTGCTTTTCCTGGTTATTTGTTCTTGCGTGTGCTTCAAATGGTGGTGATTCCACTTGTTATGGCGTCTCTTATACTTGGTATTGCGGGCGGAGATAGTGCAAGCCTTGTTAAAAAGCTCAGTTGGCGTGTGATTGTTTACTTTATGTTTACTACAACAGTTGCGGTTAGTATTGGTCTTTTATTTGGGCATATGTTTGAGCCCGGACAAATGATGAATGTTGAGCAAGCAAGTGGCATGATGCAGGGCTATACACCTCCGCCAGTTAATGAAGCCTTGACAGACAGTAGTAATATTCCAAAACGCATTGTAGGGCTTATTCCTAAAAACCCATTTGCATCTATTGCCAGCGGAGACATGCTGAGTATTGTGATTTTTGCTATCTTTGTTGGGTTTGCTTTAACGGCCATGAGCACACTTCGTTCTAAGCCTGTTTTAGATCTTGCTCATAGCGTGCAGGACCTTTGTATGGTGCTTGTGAGTTGGATGATTCGGCTTGCTCCTTACGCGGTATTTGGTCTTATTGTAGATGCTATGGTGAAGCTTGGTGTAAGTTCAATTGTGGCTATGGGTCTTTATGTAGTGACGGTGCTAACCGGCCTTTTGGTTATGCTTATCTTTTATGCCTTAATTGTGACGGTACTGGGTATGAATCCTGTGCAGTATTTTAAAAATATTCGAGAAGCACAGCTGATTGCATTTTCAACGTCCTCTTCAGCAGCCACAATGCCTGTAACAATGCGCGTGGCAGATGAAAAACTAAAAGTAAACCCAGCTGTATCTGGTTTTACTGTTCCGCTTGGTACCACCATTAATATGGACGGAACGGCCCTGTACCAAACCATTGCAACAATCTTCCTTGCACAGGTTTTTCAAATTGACTTATCTGCATGGGACATGATGATGGTTCTTACTCTTGCTATTGCAGCATCTGTGGGTACGCCTGGTACGCCTGGCGTTGGCATTATTGTACTTGCAACGATTCTTATAAGTGTGGGTATCCCACCAGAAGGTATTGCACTTATTTTAGGTGTCGATCGTATTTTAGATATGTGCCGCACGACCATTAACGTGACAGGAGATTTAACAGCAACTATTGTAATGGACCGTTTGTTAGGTAAAGAAAGTCTTAAACATGAAGAATAAATTTATATGGACAAGTGCCTTGCTAATAAGCGCCAGTGTGCAGGCGCAGCCATCACTTGAAATCCCCCTTGGTTGTGAACTTGGTGGTACATGTTTTATTGTAGATCTTTATGACCATGGTCGCGGCTTTGATGAATCACGTAGCCCTTATATGATGGATTATACAGGTGGCAAACGCACAACGGACGATCATTATGGCACGCGTTTTCAAGTTTATAACTCAAGGCTTGCCAATGAGGGTGCTATTATTATGGCCGCGGCAGATGGCGTGGTCACATCTGTAAGAAATAAAATGCCAAGCGATCCTTATGCTGTTTCTGTACTTGGTTCAAGGCTTAGTAAATCTGTTGGTAACTCTGTGGTGGTTGACCATGGAAACGGCTGGGAAACGCAGTACAACGGTATGATGCAGGATAGTATTCCTGTTGTAAAAGGTGATACCGTTAAGGTTGGTCAAACGCTCGGAAAAATTAAAAGACATACAGGTCTAAATTATCCTTCTATGCAGTTTGTTGTCCGCCATAAAAGTATTCCTGTAGATCCATTTGTTGGCCTTTATAAAGGTATGTTTAATAAAAGCATGGAACGTAAGCCTCTCTGGAAAAATGATTTTGAAGAGACAGCTTTTACAAAGGATGTTGGACTTGTTGCGACTGGTTTCTCTAAAGAGGTGCCTGATATAGAGCGCGTAAAGCGTTCTATGTTGGATAGCAGTTACTTTAGAGGGGACGATGATCAAATCCTATTTTGGGGATATGCTTTTGGTCTTAAAAAAGGTGATAAAGTTACCCTTTCACTCTATAACCCCAAAGGGCGCATGGTCTCTCGCCATGAGGAAACTCTTCCTAAAGATCAAGAACGTTACTTTTCTTATGTGGGTCGCAAAGCTGAAACTTACGGCCTGCCAGAAGGTGTGTATAGAGGTAGCGTGACAGTTAAACGGGACGGTGAAGAGCTTTTAAGTGATGTAGACACCATACGCGTCAACTCTTTCTAAAGTGTAATATGACCATATAAAAAGGCCTCCAAACGGAGGCCTTTTTACTGTTCGATTTATGCGCCGTACACCTCTTGCAGGTGGGTGGCGTAAGCTTCGGCTTGAGCGCGGTAAGGAATGCCATTTTCCATTTTGCTATCCAGCCATTTGAGGTGTTCGCTCAGTGCATATCCTGGGTTGCGGGAGGCATTCCACGTGAGTAGATAGAGATGAAACTCTACCTCTCTGTGGTTATTTGCCCAAATGTTTGACCATTCGTAGTTGCTGAGCCCATACTGAGCAATGCGGCGCACTTCAGGGTCTGCGCTGTCTTTATAGCTTTCAGACATGCATTCAAGGCGTGCAGAAGTCACTAGAACTTCAACAGCGGGCGGGTTAACTTTAAACCAGTTCAGATTCTTGGGTGTAAGAAACCGATCTGCCCAAATGGTTTGCTCAAATGTATGCTGGCGAAGTTCTGGCATCCAAAAATACACCATAACTTCGCTCAGAACGCTGGCATGGACTTCTTCCATGTTCATTTTGTTGTGCCAGTCCTCAAACGACAAGTTGATGTCGTAAGTGGCGTAAGCCATGTGGCAAATTTCATGAAGCAGGAAGACATCCGCAATATACGGATTGTCATACCAACTTTCATCACGGAGCGCCATAGCGCCCATCCATGTGGTGAAATGCAGTTTTTCCAAATCAGGTTCACTGAAACTGAAAAAGACGCGGGGGAGTTCTGCAAATTTTTGCAGAAGTTTGTAAAGCTCTGTGCCCTGCGTTTTGGCTTCTGCGCGGAACATTTCTGTTCGCCATTTGCTGTTAATAAAGTTGATGATGTCCTGCGCTACGCTGAGTGCAATGATATCTTTCATGTTTTTCTCCTGTAAACGGTAAGAAAGAGTGAAAAGGTGCACAGGATATACGCCTTAAAAGCAGAAAATACAAGGGCTAGAGTGAAATTTTACTAAGTAATGCAACAACAGCTGTGTCTGCTTTGAGAATAATGGGGCCGAGCGAGATAGAAGTGATATGCTTTTGCTCCACAAGAAAATCATTCTCAGTATCTGAAAAACCGCCTTCAGGGCCAACTAAAAATCCATGTCCTTCAGTATATGCTGGAATGTTTTCAGCGTTTTCTCCGCGCTCTGCTGCCCAGAAAATAGTATTTCCAAAACCTGAAACGGCATCTTTAAGTGTGCTGATAGGGTGAAGTACCGGTACATCAAGGCGCTCGCACTGCTCGGATGCTTCTGTACAAATAAGCTTTGCGCGTTCAGGCTTGGTTTTATCTCTGTCTGAAAATTCTGTTTTAATCGGGTGGATATCTGTGATGCCAAGCTCTGTTGCTTGGCGCAAGATTGTTTCCCATGCATCACGCTTGGTCAGCCCCATAAATAGATGCTTTTTAGGCACAAAACTTTGCGCTTCAAGCTGGTTTTTAAGCTCTACTGTTTTGAGGTTGTCATGGTTCAATTCAGCAAGCCATAGGCCGTCTTTACCATTCCAAAGATGAATGCTATCGCCACGCGAAAGGCGCAATACTTTTTTTAGGCGATGCCTGAGAGGGTCGGGCAGGGTTATGTTTTGCCCTGCCGTGTAGTCACCTTCAATAAAAAAGCGTAGCGCGTGCCCCATTAAGAGGCGTTTTCATAAAGGTGCGCGCCGACGTGTGGGTAGCGTCCACCCATTTGTTGTACCACCATGCTTGCAATGGCATGCCCTTGTTTCAGGCAGTCAGGAATAGGCTTGCTTTGTAAAAAGCCATCAAGAAAACCTGCAAGGAATGCATCGCCCGCACCCGTTGTGTCAATAACCTCTGCCACAGGAGGGCATGGTTCAAATGTTTTGTTTCCCTCGCTATCGAGAAAGCTTGCGCCTTTTTCTCCGTGCGTTATAAGACGAGGTGTAGATTGAAGCTTTTGCGCAAGGAGTTCTGCGGCTTCATGCTTGTAGTGCTCAGCAGCATTAATAAGAGCACGGTATTCGTCTTCATTGCCAATAATAAGGTCAACATGACCAATAATTTCTTCTGCAAGGTGGTCAAAAGCAACGTCCATAACCGCAACAGTAGCGAGTGTCATCGCAATTTTAAGGCCGTTGTTACGTGCAACCGTAATAGATTCTTTAACAGCAGAAATTTGCGCAGGGTCTAGTAGTAAGTAACCTTCTACAAATAACCAATCGCTGTGTGAGATCATGTCATGAGGGATAAAGTCTTGTGTCATAGGGCTTGGAATACCTGTTGTTGCAAATGTACGCTCACCATTGGGTGTTACAAGGACACGAATTTCCATAGATTTTTTGCCGCTTTCAGGTTTAGGCATAACCAGCCCGGCGTCTATCATGCTGTTAAAGAACATATTGCCAGGTTTATCATCGCCCACACGTCCAATAAAGTTTGCTTTATGGCCAAGTTTTCCGAGTGACCATGTTGTGTTGGCAAGAGCGCCGCCTGGACAAAGGGTTTCTTCGCCGCACTCATTTTGCATGCGGTTGATCATATCTGCATCAGTGCCTTGGAAATCTCCAAGCTTTAAACCATATTCAGAAATTTTTTCGAGAGGCGTTTCTTGAAGAATATCAATAGGAGAATTTCCCATAAATGTCGCTGTTTGCATGACTGTCCCTTTATATAAAATTTATACATAGGAATGTATCAAAAGGGGAGAGAGGGATCAAATGATTTAAACCCCTGGCCTTGGCCCCTTCGTACTCGCGAGTCCATTGGTGATAGAGGCAAGTAGGCCAAGCCCAGAGGCTTAATATGAGTATTGTCGTCTATTCAAAGAGCCTTTGGCAAGGGAAGAAGTTGTTTCATCTGACCAAATAGACACATGTTGTGGCATACATGACACAAAAAAGCCCCCATGATGGGAGCTTTCCTGTTGAATCTTAAGTGAGATTCGTCGATTTGAGATTAGTCGTCGAGGCGGTTGCCAATGCGGCGTTTCCACGCGGCAGCAAAAAAGCCAGCCAAGGGTTTCCAAATCGCAGTCGCGATTTTTTTAAGAACTTTCCATGCAGCTTCAAGGAAGTCAGCAAGGAAATCTCCGAGAATCCAGCCAATAACCGAAAACGGCCAGAAAAAGAAATAGCCGATAAATTTGCTTTTGGTTGGCGCTTTTGCGCGCAGCCAATCTTTCAGGTGTTCAAGATGTTGTTCACGTTCTTCACCTTCAGGAAACCTTTCCAAAAGTTCTGCTTTACGGCGGTCAAATTCTTTGTTGGCTTTGCCGCCTTTAATGCCAACGCCGTAAAGGAACGACCAAAAAACACCAGAGCCAGCATAGCCCGCAATCCATAGGATGGAGAGAAAGGCGGATGCCCAGCTGAGCCATGTTTGTCCGTCAGGTGGGCCGCCAAATATGAAAATACCAACGCCGCCGCCAATAAGTAGGAGTGTGGCAAAGAACCATTGTTCGTTACGGCTGAAGATGGCTTCAAAGAAGATGAAGGCAATGATTGCAGCCATCCACATCCAGCCGAGGGCAAAAAATGGAGCGAAGGCTCCGATGAAAAAACCAGTAATAAAGTCCATAAGGGACCTCCATAAGGTTGGGGAAAAGAGAAGATAGATCATGTAGATCAAAGAGAGGTATACCGAGAGTATGTGTGCCCTGTCAAGCACGCTTTGTGCTTTCAAAAAGAGAAGCGTTATAAAGTCGGTTTTCTTTTTTCTAAAAATACGTTAAAAAGAGGGGGTAATAAAAATTGTATAAGAGAAGAAACTCATGCACCGCATTTTACTCACAGCTCTATGTTCTTTGGTTTTAACTTCAACTGCTTTTGCGGAAGTTAATACTGCACACCCTCTTGGCTTCCCAACAGCTATTGGCCCTGTTGCAGAAGAAATTACGCTAACATACAACCTTATTTTCTGGATTTGCCTTGCTGTTTTCGCAGTGGTTCAAATTTTAATTCTTTACGCGATTTTTAAATTTAGACGTAGCAAAAACCCAGTACCAGCAACATTTTCGCACAACAATCTTGTTGAAGTGGCCTGGACTGCGGTCCCTGTGCTTATTTGCGCTGTGATTGCTTGGGTGTCATTTGATGCGATGAAGCTGATTCGCACCATGCCTGAAGATGGTGAAACCATTGAAGCCATTGCGTACCAGTTTGGTTGGGAGTTTGATTACCCTGATTACAACATTTCTTCTCCGGAAGCTGAAAAGGCGCACGTGCAACTTTCATCTGCTGGCGTTGATCGTTACGTAAAAGATATTGTTGTGCCTGTGGATACAAACATTGTAATGCACATTACAGGGCGTGATGTGATTCATGCTTTCTACGCACCAGACCTTGGCGTTAAAATTGATGCGATACCGGGTCGTATTAACTACGCTTGGTTTAAAGCCACGAAGGAAGGTGATTACATCGGCCAGTGTGCGGAGCTTTGCGGCGCTGCTCATGGTGAAATGTTCTTTAATGTAAAAGTTGTAAGTAAGCCTGCTTATAAAGCTTGGGTGAATGCCCAGCGTGCTGAAAACGGTGATACGCCTGTAGACTTTAGCAATATGCCTTCAGCAACGATGGCAATGTCGAAGTAGGTAAAGCTATTTTTAAATAAAACTGGACGGAAATCGTCCAGTTTTTTTTGACCTCAGCGCAAGGGTCAGGTAAAACAGAGATTCAGTTTAAAAAATAGGATGCTGCACGTGCCAAAAATTATGCTGCCATGGGTTAAACTTACTTTGTTTTTGACGTATATTATTATTGTAACGGGCGCGACTGTTCGTGTGACGGGTAGTGGCATGTCTTGCCCCGATTGGCCGCTTTGCTACGGTCAGCTGATTCCTTTTCCTGCGCCTGAGGGGGCGGGCTATACAAACTTTCAAGTGTTTTTAGAGTGGGTACATCGCCTTCTTGTTTCTATCGTTGGTTTCCTCATGATAGGTCTTGGCGTGATGGCAGTTAAAGTCCGCAAAGTACGTCCTTCTGTTTTGCGCTGGACGCTAACATCTTTTGCTTTGCTTGCCGTGCAAATTAAGCTTGGTGCTATTACGGTATGGTTCTCCAATATTCATTGGAGCGTTGCGCTTCACCTTGGTACGGCTATGCTTTTCTTTGGGAGTGTTATTGTTGTTAAGCGTCTTGTGGCTCAGGGCGAAAATATGAACCGTGGTACGTTTGATGTGCCAGTGCGCGCCAAGGTCATGACATGGGTTGTTTTTGTTGCTGTATTCCTAACAATGATTATGGGCGCCATGGTGAGTAGTGCTTATGCAGGCGGAAGCTGCGGCGGTTTGTTTAGCTGTATGGGTAACTGGATGCCATCGGAAGACTTTCAGCAGCTGATTCATATGAAGCATCGTTACCTTGCGCTCCTTACATTTTTCCTTGTTGGTGTTTACTTCTCTATGGTGAAAAACATTCACCCAGAACTAAAAAAGAGCGCAAAAGCCTTTAAAGTATTTCTGCTAGGGCAAATTATTTTGGGCGTACTGACGCTTTATAGTTTTTCTCACTATGCAGATTATTACATGCATTTGAGCGTGGCGCATCTGGCATGGGGAACGCTGTTCTTTATGGCAACAGTTGGTACGCTTGGTAAAATTTATTATGGCGCTGCTGGCGGCAGCCATTACAAGGAGGCAGACCATGCGTAAGGGACTTTATCGCGACCTCATTATGCTATGTAAGCCTCGTATTATTCTACTTTTGGTGATCACTTGTGCAGGCGCTATGGGCGTTGCAACGCGCGGCAACACAGACCTAATGAGCTGGTCTTTGGCTTTCTATGCTTGCTTTGGTCTGGCTATGAGTGCTTCTGGCGCTAATATGGTGAATATGTGGTATGACCGCGACATTGATAAGGTGATGAACCGCACCAAAAACCGCCCACTTCCATCTGGCCGTATGAGCCCTGCCACAGTACTTGGTCTTGGTATTTTTCTGGGAGTGTTTTCTACCGTATTCCTTTGGTTTCTTGTTAATCCTATAACGGCTCTTATGGCCCTTTCAGGTTACTTGTTTTATGTGTTTATTTATACCTTTTGGCTGAAGCGTCGTACGGTACAGAATATTGTAATTGGCGGCGCGGCTGGCGCTTTTCCTCCGCTTGTGGGCTGGGCTGCTGTGCGCGGAGATGTGACGGCGCTTGAGCCATGGCTGATGTTTGCGATTATTTTTCTTTGGACACCACCGCATTTTTGGGCGCTCGCTCTTAAAAAATGCGGCGATTACACGAAGGCCGGCGTACCAATGATGCCTGTTGTAAAAGGGGAAGCGGAAACCAAATCTCAAATTGTGTATTACATGTTAATTCTTATTCCTGTGACGCTGCTTATGGCGATTGGAAAATCAATTGGAATGCTATATCTACTTACAGCTTTTGTGCTGGGCGCTATTTGGCTAAAAAAAGCCATTGTGCTCATGCGTTCAACTAAAAAGGTAACACCAGGACAATTTGATGAAGCGGCAGATGTGTTCCGCTTTTCACTCTATTATTTGGCGCTGCTCTTTGGTGTGATGGTATTGGATACTTTTCTGTGAGCAAAAATGTAAGACTCTTTATTATTCTGTTTTGTGTGGCGCTTGCTATGCTTGGTTTTGGTTATGCTTTTGTGCCTCTTTATAAAGTCTTTTGTGACTTTGTAGGTATTCCTCAGCCTAGCGTTTTAATTGGTAAGGAAGGCGTGCCTAAGCCTATGCCAAAGGCGCCACTAGAGCGCACGGTTGTTGTGCGCTTTATGGCCAATACAGAGGCTGGCCTTCCTGTTGAATTTGCACCCGTTGAACGCGTAACGCGCCTTAATATTGGTCAAAATTTCCTCACAGCTTATGAGGCTAAAAATATTTCAAATGAAGGTATGGCTGGGGTTGCTGTGCACACAGTAAGCGGGCAAGGCGTAACTGGCGGCGAAGATATGAGCGCTTATATTGATCTTCAGCAATGTTTTTGCTTTGAGGAGCAATATTACCCCGCCGGGGAAGATATAAACTTACCGCTACAATTTTTCATCACAGCAGATTTACCGAAAGAAGTGCATACCCTTGTTTTTGGTTATACCTTATTTGAACAACCTGAAAATTAGTGCTATAAATAACGAGCATAAATAAGAAAGAGAATATGACAATGGCATCTACGACTCCTGTGAAAAAAGGACTTATGTATTACCTAACCACGGTAAACCATAAAGATATTGGTATTATGTACCTTGTGAGTGCGCTCACATTTTTCTTCGTTGGTGGTTTTATGGCGGAAGTGATTCGCCTTGAGCTCATGAAACCCGGCGTACAGTTTGTAACTGGCGACGTGTTTAACCAAATGACGGCGATGCATGCCACATTCATGATTTTCTTTGCGATTATTCCAGCCTTTGTTGGCCTTGGTAACTATTTTGTGCCGATTATGATTGGTTCGCCAGATATGGCGTTTCCGCGTCTGAATAACTGGACGTTTTGGATTGTGCCATTTGCGGCGCTTCTTATGGTGCTTAGCCTCTTTGCACCAGGCGGTGCTAACGCGGCGGGTTGGACGATTTATCCTCCGCTTACAAACGCGCTTTACTCTCCAGGCCCTGGTATTGATATGTGGATTATTGGCGTTCACCTTGTGGGTGCAAGTTCTATCCTTGGTGCGATTAACTTTATTGTAACAATTCTTAACATGCGCGCACCGGGTATGAGCCTTTTCAAAATGCCTCTTTTTGTATGGACGTGGATGATTACAGCGTGGCTTATGCTGCTTGGTACACCTGTTCTTGCAGGCGTAATTACAATGCTTCTGACTGACCGTAACTTTGGTACGGCCTTCTTTAACCCTGCAGGCGGCGGTGACCCTGTTCTGTTCCAGCATATCTTCTGGTTCTACTCTCACCCTGCGGTTTACATTATGATCCTCCCAGGTTTTGGTATTGTGTCTGAGGTGATTGCAACAATGTCTAAAAAACCTCTCTTTGGTTACAAAGCCATGGTAACGGCAACGGCAACAATTGCGGTACTTGGTCTGCTTGTATGGGCGCACCACATGTACACAGTTGGTATGGACGTTGTTGCTAAATCAATCTTCATGTTTATGACGATGCTGATTGCAGTACCAACAGGGGTTAAAATCTTTTCTTGGATTGCAACGATGTGGGGCGGTTCTATCCACTTTAACGTGGCGATGAAGTTTGCAACCGCATTTATCTTCCTGTTCACAATTGGCGGCCTTTCAGGCGTGATGCTATCAAGTGTCCCTGTAGATTACATGATGCATGATACTTACTTTGTTGTGGCACATATTCACTACGTGTTTGTCGCTGGTTCTCTTATGTCTATTATGGCAGGTGTGTACTACTGGTACCCTAAAATGACAGGTAAATACCTAAGTGAGAAAATTGGTAACTGGCATTTTTGGCTAACATTTATTACGTTGAACCTAACATTCTTCCCCATGCACTTTTTGGGTATGATGGGTATGCCGCGCCGTATTGCAGACTATAACCCTGCTTACGCAGACATCAACATGCTTGCAACATTGGGTGCTATTGGTTTTGGTCTTGCGCAGCTTCTTATTGTTTGGAACCTTATGCACACTGCTAAAAAGGGTAAAAAAGCAGAAGACAATCCATGGAATGGTCATACACTTGAGTGGCAAGTTTCAAGCCCACCACCAGAGCATAACTTTGAAACAATCCCAGTGATTGCAGCAGATCAGGAGGCGTACTAATATGTCATCAGTAAACACAAAAATCTCAAAAGATAAAGGCCCAGAGCTTGATGACTTTATTGCTCAGCGTAAACGCATGAGCGTCATTACAGCTATTGCGCTTGGCATTATGGTGGCTCTTATTGCAACAGCAGGCATTTGGCTTAGCTAAATAAGTTTAAACGGAGAAAAATTATGGCAACAAAAGCAAAAACAAAAAAAGAAGCGCCTAAAAAAGGTGAGCTTCATTATGATAAAGATGCCCTCCATGCAGATTACACAGAGGTTTATAGCCTTTCTATGAAAGCTGTTGGCGCGATTGTTCTGCTAGGTGTTGGGTATTTCTTTTTTATGATTACTTTTCTTGGCGGCAGCTGGCATACAAAATATGAGCCATTTGTTGAACAGTTTGGTGATCGTATTGAAATTGAGTATGAAGGCCAAAAGCTGCCAATTCATGAAAGCGAATCAGCTGCAGCCCACCACTAAAAGTGACATATAAAAAACCTCCCCGTTTGGGGAGGTTTTTTTGTTCGATTCAGTCTGCCTCAGGTGCATCTTCTTCATAATTTTCAGGATTGAGCTGTTTGTCCATATCAACAAATATTTCGCCAATGCTATCAAAAATTTTCCGGGCCTCATTTTTGCTGGGCTCGGCACTGAGTTTTTCAGTCATTTCATCTATTTTTTCCCAAAAATGATAGGCCACGTCCACGGCATCTTCAATTTCATCATTTAGAAAAGAGAGCCTGCCATAACGGTTGGTATGTGTTGTTTTTTGCTGAAGATCAAACAGTAAAAAATCAACTTGGTAACCAACAATTTCATCGCCGCTTTTTTGCTTAAAAATAGGGTAAATAGCAGTGCCGCAACCACCATATGTTTTCACATTTGTTTGTGTATGGCCTTGGGTACCTTCAGGCAAGTAATGCCGAATGCGGTTTTCCCAGTTATCGGTATGCTCTTTGATGGTTTGACCATCAAAGCTATCATTCTTGGCTTTTTGTTCGGCTTGACCAAGTTTGTTTATGCCAAACCAGGTAAAAATAATGACTCCAAGGAACAAAATGATGGTTCCAATGGGAATACCAGCCATGAACAGCAATATAGCTGCAGCGCTTAAAATAAACATCCAGGGTTTCATAGGATTTATTCCTTCAGGAAAAACGGGGGGAAAGATTTAATGTGTATTCAAATTTAGCAAGAGTTACAGGAATATGCAAATTCTCTTTTTGTTTTGAAGATTCTTCTTTTGGTGGGAGCATGCTATAGTACCGCAAAACATAAAAGGATTTCTACACCATGACATATGTTGAACCGCATCACCTTATTCACCGAACAGGATGGCTGCGCGCCGCTGTAATGGGCGCAAATGATGGAATTGTATCGGTTGCAAGTTTACTTATGGGTGTTGCCGCTGCGGGCGCAGATAAACCTGAGGTTCTTTTGGCTGGCGTTGCTGGTCTTATGGCGGGGGCGATGTCTATGGCAGCAGGGGAGTATGTTTCTGTCAGTTCTCAAGCTGATTTGGAAGATGCGGATATTGCCCGTGAACTTCATGAACTTGAGCATAATCCAGACGCTGAGATGCGTGAGCTTGCCTTTATCTATGAAGGGTGGGGCATGAGTAAAGAAACAGCTCTCAAAGCTGCTGAGGAGCTGAGCGAAAATAATCCGTTAAATGCGCACCTGCGTGACGAGCTTGGTATTACAGAGAACGGAGAGGCGCAGCCTATGCAAGCCGCTGTCACATCTGCTTTTACATTTGCCTTTGGCGCCGCTTTTCCGCTTGTTGCAGTCATTTTGTTTGCTCATGAGTATGCACTTTATAGTGTTGGTGTATCAACAGTATTTGCTCTTGTTATCCTTGGTGCCTTTGGCGCTAAAGCAGGCGGCGCGCCGTTTACTAGAGCAATTACCCGCGTTGTTGTATGGGGCGTACTTGCTATGGCGCTCACGTCTGGCATTGGGTATTTATTTGGCGTTTCATTATAAGAAAACATAATCAAAAAGGCCGCAATAGCGGCCTTTTTTTAATCGATAAATCAGCAGCATTCAGGTGAATGGAAGCGAGATGCCTTTTTCATAGCATGAGTTAAAACGTCCCTAAGTGTGCGAGAGCGCTTGCCGTTCAAGGCTGCTTTATTCCATGTGCCAAAAATGGAATGGAAGTCTTCCATATCTGTAACCATGCTTTCAAGGTAACGGTTTTTGGGGGTGCCATCGGGGTAACCAAAGGCAAGTCTATCTGGGCGGAGCGCTGAGATGAAACCATGCTCTACATTGGTCGTAAAGGCGGGCATAGTCTCAAGTTCACGAGGGACCCAAACCACAACACAGGCAGATGCAGCCAGTGCCATCCATTCCCATTTGACTTGGAGGTCATAGTTATTCGCCCAGCCACCACCGCGTGCCTCAGGGATGAAGACGGTACCGGTAAAGCCCATCTCTCTAAGAATTTTTAAGGCTTCAGGACGCCAAGATGCAACATTTTTTTCGTCGCGCGGCGTTGGCCCTGCAAGAAAGATGCTGTTGGGTGTTGTCGGAATGGGTCGCCGGGTATCGCCAATGATGGTTTCAGGGACGTAAATAATTTGCATGATCATTCCTTCTTAAATTCTACTCTGCATGGCTGCAAATGCATTTATAGTGCAGTACTTAGTCTCATATATATTTCTATATACATCAACTTGGCTACTTCCTATAAAAACATTTTCGCTAATGCAGAGCGAATTTTTAACTGAAAAAAGGTTAAGAGATAAAAAGATATCTATTTTTACGCCTCTTTAAAAATTAAGTCAAGCTAGCTTGTTAGTCGTTCAGTTTAAGTGCAGCAAGGAAAGCTTCTTGTGGAATTTCTACGTTACCAATGGCTTTCATGCGCTTTTTACCTTTTTTCTGTTTCTCAAGCAGCTTCTTCTTACGAGAGATATCACCACCATAGCATTTGGCTGTTACGTTTTTACGTAAGGCACGCACGTTTTCACGGGCAATAATTTTACCGCCAATAGCAGCTTGAAGGGCAACCTCAAACATTTGTTGAGGGATAAGCTCTTTGAGTTTTACAAGAAGCATACGTCCGCGAAAATCTGCGTTGTCGCGGTGCACAATCATAGAAAGTGCATCTACGTTTTCGCCGTTTACCATAATGGCAACTTTAACAAGTGGGCTTTCTTGGAAGCTTTCAACTTCATAATCAAATGAGGCATAACCGCGAGAAATGCTTTTCAGGCGATCATAAAAATCTAGAACAACTTCGTTAAGAGGAAGTTTATAAACTAGCATAACGCGAGAGCCGTGATACGTCATTGCTTCTTGTACGCCGCGCTTTTCAATACAAAGGTTAATTACGCCGCCAACAAATTCTTCAGGCATAAGCATTGTGGCCTTGATAATCGGCTCTTCAATATGGCGAATGTGGTTTGGCTCTGGTAGATCTGCAGGGTTTTCTACATCAATCTCCTCGCCGTTGTTTTTAATGACGCGGTACACAACGTTTGGTGCCGTGGTTACCAGGTCAAGGTCAAACTCGCGCTCAAGGCGCTCTTGAATAATTTCCATGTGCAAAAGGCCAAGGAAACCACAACGGAAACCATGCCCAAGCGCAGGAGAAGATTCACCTTGATAGGTAAATGAAGTGTCATTAATACGAAGCTTACCGAATGCTTCTTTCAATTTTTCATAGTCTGCGCCGTCAGTGGGGTACAAGCCGCAAAAGACAAGAGGGTGAACCTCTTTAAAGCCGTCAAGTGGTGCTTCTGTAGGGTTATAACTGTCAGTAATTGTGTCACCAATAGATACATCAGCAACCGATTTGATCGCTGCTGTAATTACGCCAACCTCACCAGCTTTAAGCTCCTCAACAACGCTAAGCTGTGGCGTAAGTACACCTACGCGCTCAACTGTATAGTTACGCCCATTAGACATGAACTGCATCTTTTGGCCTTTTTTGATCGATCCATCTTTAAGGCGGACCAGTAGAACAACGCCAAGGTAGTTATCATACCAAGCATCAACAAGCAGAGCTTTAAGTGATGCGTCAGGCTTTCCTTCTGGTGCTGGAACTTTTTCAACAATTTGTTCCAAAATTTCAGTGATACCAATGCCTGATTTTGCAGAAGCTTCAACCGCCTCGGATGTATCAAGGCCTACAATTTCTTCGATTTGCGTTTTAATACGCTCAGGCTCTGCTGCTGGTAGGTCAATTTTATTAAGAACAGGGAAAATTTCTAAGTTGTTATCTAGGGCAAGGTAAACGTTTGCAAGTGTTTGCGCTTCTACCCCTTGAGAGGCATCTACAACAAGAAGCGCGCCTTCACAAGCAGCAAGGGAGCGGGAAACTTCGTATGTGAAGTCTACGTGCCCCGGGGTATCAATTAGGTTAAGTTGGTATGTTTCACCATCTTTAGCTTTGTAATAAAGACGAATAGCATTAGCTTTAATGGTAATGCCACGTTCGCGTTCAATGTCCATGGTATCAAGAAGCTGGTCTTGCATCTCGCGGGCATCCACGGCATTGCATTCCTGAATGAGACGATCAGCAAGCGTTGATTTCCCATGGTCAATATGGGCAATAATACTAAAGTTACGAATGTGTTTTAGTGATGGATTAGTCATTACGTACGAAGCTCTCCGCCCAATTTTGTTTCTACAGTTTTCACAGCTTTACCGCAAATCGTATTGATTTCATCATCTGTGAGTGTTTTGTCTTGTGCTTGAAGTGTAATGCGAAGCGCGACAGATTTCTTGCCTTCAGGTAGTTTATCACCTTCATAAACATCAAAAATGTTAACGGATTTCACAAGTGTTTTATCTGCGCCGTTAAAGGCACGCAGAAGCTGTTCTGCATCAATACCTTGATCAAGCACAAAGGCAAAATCGCGGCTAGATGCTTGGAAGTTAGACGGTGCATAGGCGCCGCCTTTCATAGGTGTTTTTGCACATGCGGAAAGGTTGATTTCAAATACGAAAACACGCCCTTTGATACCAAAGCTTTTAAGAATAGTTGGATGAACTTCACCAAATGTTGCGTAAGCATTTTTACCAAGGCGCATAGAGCCTGAACGTCCTGGATGATAAGACTTGTGCGCATCTCTGGAAATCTGCATGCGATCACCGCGCACTTGCATCGCATCCAGGCAAGCCAGAGCATCAGCTTTCACGTCATATATATCTGCTGGTGTACTTGTGTTATGCCAGTGGGCATCATGCCCTGCACCATACATAAGGCCAGTCGCAACCCATGTTTCACCTGTTTTAATGTCATAGGTCTTACCAACCTCAGCAAGCTTTACATGCTGTTCTCCGCGGCTAATGCCTGCTTTAAGTGCGGCAAGAAGGCCAGGCACAAGAGAAGGGCGCATCGTTGACATTGTGACCTGATCAATTGGGTTTTCAAGCTCGACCAAAGTATCTGGCGTGCTTGTAAAGTCCTCTGCATGGCTGCGGCTAATGAAGCTATAAGTCAAGGCTTCTGTATAACCTAGCGACGCTAGCTTGCGGCGCATATGACGCTCGTAAGAGAGCATTGGCGCTGATGCCTTTGTCTTCTCTTTTGGAAGCTCTGGCAGTATTGTTGGAATTTCATCATAACCTTTAACGCGCAAAATTTCCTCAATCAGGTCAGCGTCTGTATCCATCATAGTACGGAAGGTTGGCGGCGTTACTTCAAGAATATTTGTTTCTATGTGTGTAACGTCAAAACCAAGCTTTGTTAAAATGCTTTCACATTCTTCTGTGTTTACAGCAAGGCCGCCAAAGCTTTCCATGCGTGTAGTATTAAATGTAATTTTGCGCTCTTCAGCAGGGGCTGCGCCAGATACAGCTTGCCCTTTGATGTTTCCGCCGCAGATATCTGTAACTAACTTGGCAGCAAGGGCGTTGTAGAAGCCTGCACCATGAGCATCAACACCGCGCTCAAAGCGATGGCGAGCTTCACTAAGAATCATCAGGCGCTGGCCTGTGCTGGCAATCATGTCTTTGTCAAAGTTTGCCGCTTCTAGAATAATGTCGGTGGTGTTTTCATCAACAGCTGTATTTTCTCCACCCATAATGCCGCCAATACCCACAAGACGGTCTCCGTTGTAGATACCGATATCAGTGTTATTTAGCTTGTATGTTTTTTCATCTAGCGCCTCAAAGCTATCCCCTTCAGTCGCCATGCGAGCTGTCAGGCTGAGGCCTTTGAGCTTTGAAATATCGTAAGCATGTAATGGCTGACCATAAGTAAAGGCGATGTAGTTTGTTACATCGACAACAGCATTAATAGGGCGCTGACCTGCGGCCTTAAGGCGCTGTTGCATCCAGTCAGGGCTAGGCGTGTTTTTAAGGCCTTCAATATGAGAGGCTGAAAAAACAGGACAGTACTCTGTTTCAAGAGAAATTTTTAGCTCTTCCGTTTCCGGTAATCTATCAGGAAGTTGAATGCCTTTGAGCGTGCCTGTACCGAGAGCTGCAAGGTCGCGGGCGAGGCCTAGCACGCTAAGCGCATCGCCGCGGTTTGGTGTAATTGCCACTTCAATGGTTGTATCATCATAGCCCATAGCGCCAGCAAAATCAGATCCAGGCTTTGCGTTGCAGTCAAGTTCCATAATGCCGTCATGATCCTCCCCAAGTTCAAGCTCTCGGGCTGAGCAGATCATGCCGTTAGATTCCACACCGCGGATCTTTGTAGGTTTAATTTTGAAATCTCCAGGAAGCACAGCACCGTCTAGTGCCACAGCCACTGTAAGGCCTTCACGTACGTTTGGCGCACCGCACACAATTTGGCGCGGTGTTTCTTCGCCAACGTCTACTTTGCAAACGCCAAGTTTATCAGCATCAGGGTGCTGCGTGCGTTCAAGTACGTGGCCGATAACAACCTTTTTAAGGCTTTCTGCGTGGTCTTCTACGCCCTCAACTTCATGTCCAAGTTGGGTGAGGTCTTCGCAAAGCTTCTCTATAGATACATCTGTATCGAGGAGTTCTTTAAGCCATGAGTAAGTGAATTTCATCGTTTAATCCTTGTCTTCTAAATCTTGTATATCTGCTCTATTTGCGAACTTTTGCTGCATCCATACCAAAATGGTGTGTAAATGGAATGTTACCTTCAAACATAGTACGAAGGTCGTTTACGCCATATTTCAGCATTGTGAGGCGGTCAACACCCACACCAAAGGCAAAGCCTTGGTACTCTTCTGGGTCTACGCCTGCATTGGTGAGCACGTTACGGTGCACCATGCCGCAGCCAAGAATCTCAAGCCAGCGTGTTTTTTGTGTGCCGTCAGCAGCTGTATACGTCCATTCAATATCAATTTCAGCGCCCGGCTCTACAAACGGGAAGTAAGCAGGACGAAGGCGCATTTTAATATCGCGTTCAAAAAACTCAGTCAGGAAGCGGTGCAAAACGCCTTTCATATGTGCAAAGGTAATGTTTTTATCCACGCACAGGCCTTCCATTTGGTGGAACTGCGGTGTGTGCGTCATGTCGCTATCGCAGCGGTACACACGGCCAACAGACATCACACGCAGCGGTGCGCCATGTGCCATCATAGAGTGAATTTGTGCGTTAGATGTTTGTGTACGCAACACCATGCGCTCGCCGTTTTCATCTTTGTTTTTGAGGTAAAACGTATCATGATCTTGACGGGCTGGATGGTTTTCTGGAATGTTTAGCGCTGTGAAATTAAAAAAATCTGTTTCCATTTCTGGGCCTTGCACTGTTGTAAAGCCAATGCGCTCCATAATGGTTTCAAGTTCTTCCATTACATAAGAAATGGGGTGAATTTTACCTGTCGCAAGCGGAGAGGCTGGCAGGGTAATATCAAGCGTTTCGCTCTTTAATTTTTCCTCGAGGGCAATGGCGTCTAGCTTTTCTTTACGCGCGGCAAGGGCTTCAGTTACGGCGCTGCGTACGGCATTGACTTCGCCGCCAAAACTTTTCCGCTCTTCTGGAGGCAGGCTGCCAAGAGTTTTAAGAAGTCCTGTAATTTCACCGTTTTTACCAAGAAGCTTTACGCGCAGGCCCTCAAGGTCTGTTGGCGTATTAAGAGCGTTAATGCTCTCGAGACTTTGCTCTTTAAGTACTGATAGATTCACTGTGCTCATGGGTACTCTATTTTGCCTTGTTTTAAATTCACTTTTTGAGGTGTTCATCCTACTGCAAAACAGGGAAAAAGGCATCCTATTTCCGTGTGTTTTATACAAAAAAGGCCGACATTTCTGCCGGCCTTAAAATGTATAGCTACGCTTACAGCGCCGACTTCGCTTTTTCAACAAGAGTTGTAAAGGCTTTTTCGTCGTTCATAGCAACCCAAGCAAGTACCTTACGGTCCATTTCGATGTTTGCTTTCTTAAGGCCGTTCATAAAGCGGCTGTAGCTCATGCCGTTAAGGCGAGATGCAGCGTTAATACGAACAATCCAAAGGCGACGGAAGTCACGTTTCTTGGCGCGACGGTCACGGTATGCGTACTGCAGACCTTTCTCAACGCGCTCAATCGCTACGCGGAAACAGCTCTTCGAGCGTCCACGGTAGCCTTTAGCCATTTTCAAAATTTTCTTGTGACGTTTACGTCTTACAATACCAGTGTTAACACGTGTCATGTTTTAATCCTTTCCTAAAAATTACTTAGCAGTAGCGTTTGCTGCAGCTTCGCGGCGCATTGCGCGTTTGAGAGCTTTAGTACGCTTACGTTTGGCGTTACGGTATGGAAGAAGTTTATCAACAACAGCAAAGTTGTTGTTATCAACAATTTCAGTACCTTGAAGTGCGTGAGCACCTTGACCTTTTTTACTTAGGAAGTGACCGTGGCCTTTAATACCACGACGGATTTTACCGCTTGCCGTTGATTTCCAAAAACGACGAACAGCAGATTTTTTAGTTTTGAGTTTGTAACCCATAATATCTATCCCTTTTATTCGTCTCTCTATTGGCGGTTTTAGACCATCTAAAACACTTTTACAGGGGCCAAATAGAAGAGGGCTGGATGTCTTATAAGATGCTTTGTTATGAAATGCAAGTATTTTTATGCATATTGTGAATGGGTTAAGTCGTTGACATGGGTGTGTGTATACGATATGTTCGCTCTGATTTATAAATCTGACTCTCTTTTTCTTTCATTTTGTGGAGAGCATGTCTCATGTTCAAAAAACTCTTAACACTTGCTGTGCTTGTGCTGACAGGCATTGGCATTGATACGCTGCTAGGTGGCGCTTGGAGCACGGCTTATGCCTCTATTGTAGGTGCATTGGTCTTGATTTCATTCTTGCCTAGTAAAATTCTGTTTGGTGCATTATCGGTGATCTTCGTGAAGCCTTTGATGTTGGTTTTCCTTGGTGGTATGGCCGTGTTTAATTATACGGCAGATGCTGGCATGGTTGCAGATACATACGCTTACGGGTCTGTTTGGCTTTGGGGTGTTTTGTTTACGATTTACAGCTTTCTTGCTTTTGCACCTCATTCTCTCATCCGAAAGATTGTGAAGCCGCCGATTGTTGCGTTTCAGAAAATGGCCTTTGGGTTTGAGTATGAAGGTATTGAGCATTATGAAGCGGCGGGTCCGCGCCGGCTCATGTGCCCAACGCACCCATCGTTCCTTGATCCTTTCTTCATTATTGCAGCCGTGCCAGACAAAATTAGTTTTGCCATGCATGCCGCAACAGCGGAGATGCCACACTTCAAGTTCATCACGCGCCTTGGCGCACCTTTTGCCGATATTTATAAAGTTGACATGATGAACGCGATGGCACTGAAAGGTATGGTGGCTGATGTGAAAGCTGGCCGAACCATTTGTATTTTCCCAGAGGGGCGTATTGCCTTTACGGGGAGCCTTATGAAGGTTCAAAATGGTTCAACTATGATTGTGAATAATGCGGACGCCGTTATTATTCCGATTCATGTGAACGGGCTGCAGTTCTCATTTGCAAACCGTATGTCTGGTAAGCTTAAGCGCCGTGCTTTTCCAAAAGTTCGGGTGTCTTTTTGTAACGCTGTTGAGCTGGAAAAGAAAACGGGACGCGCTGCGCGTGAAGACATCCAATTGTATGATGTGATGCGTAGTGCGATGTTTGAAACTTTCGGCTGGAAAGGCCAGACTCTACTTGGTGAACTTTTCCGCAGTGCGCAGCTTCATGGATTTGATCATCCTGTGCTGGAAAATATTGATCCTGTCACCGAAGAGCGCATTACGCTGGACTATAAAACAGTGCTCATTGGTACGCGTGTGCTGGAGAAAAAGCTGAAAGGCATTGTTAACAAAGGCGAAGTGACGGGGCTCATGCTTCCGAACGCGGCTGGGAGTGTTGTTGCTTTCTTTGCAATGCACCGTATGGGCGCTGTTCCTGCAATGCTGAACTTCACAATGGGGCCTGCAACGGTTCTGTCTTGCTGTAACACAGCGGGCATCAAAACTGTTCTGACTTCGCGTGCGTTCCTTGAACTTGCGGCTGAAAAGAAGAACACGCTTCCGGGTGAGATTGTCAAAACGCTGGAGGAATCTGGCAAAAAGATCGTTTATCTGGATGACATTCGTGAAACTGTGACAGGTGTTGATAAGCTGACGGCTGCGCTGACCTATGAAAATTGGGACAGCCGTATCCGCAAGTCAACAGACCCTGCTGTGGTGCTGTTTACCTCTGGGTCTGAAGGTGTGCCGAAAGGCGTTGTGCTAAGCCATGAAAATTTGCTGTCCAACCGGGCGCAAATGAAAACCATGATTGGCTTTACCCATCAAGATACGGTTCTCAATGCTATGCCAATATTCCATTCGTTTGGGCTTCTTGGTGGTATGGTTCTTCCTCTTATGGAAGGTATTAAAACCTTCATGTACCCAAACCCGCTGGACTATAAAATGATTCCGATGATTGCGTATGATATTAATGCGACCATCATGTTTGGTACAGACGCCTTCTTGCAAGGCTATGCTAAACAGGCTCATTCGGCGGATTTTGGTGCTATGCGGATGATTTTTGCTGGTGCTGAAAAGGTGAAGGAAGAGACACGCCGCACTTATGCGGACAAGTTCTCGAGCATCATCTATGAAGGCTACGGTGCAACGGAATGCGCGCCTGTCATTGCGGTGAACACGCCGATGTACAACAAGCCTGGCTCTGTGGGTCGGATTGTTGCTGGTCTTGAACATCGTTTGGAAGCAGTGCCTGGTATTGAAGACGGGGGACGCCTTTTTGTAAAAGGTCCCAATGTGATGCTGGGTTACTTCCGTGACACCAACCCTGGTGTACTTGAAGAGCTTGAAAATGGCGAGCATGATACTGGTGATATTGTTGAATGTGATGCGCAGGGCTTTGTAACCATCAAAGGCCGTGCAAAGCGTTTTGCAAAGGTTGCAGGTGAAATGGTTGCCCTCCCAGTTGTGGATGACTTGGCTGCGAAAGCTTGGCCTGATTTTAATCACGCAAGTGTGGCGGTTGACCATGAAACCAAAGGACAGCAAATTTTGCTTGTGACCGAAAACCCGGACGCCGACAAGAAGACGCTGAGCGAACTTGCCAAGCGTGACGGTATTGCGCCTATTGCTGTGCCTAGTGCCTTTATGTGTGTGGAAGAAATTCCTCTGCTGGGTTCTGGTAAGGTTGACTTTGGTGCCTTGAATGATCTTGTTGCCGAAAAATACGACAAATAAACGATAAGAAAAAGCCCCCGTTTGGGGGCTTTTTACATGTTATTGACCCAGAGAATTATTCTACGCCTTTGAGCGTCTCATCAATTTCCATAAGCATTTTTTGAAGATCTTCTTCAGTCACAGCCATTTCAGCTTCTGTTGTTGGGTAGTTTGGCTTGGTTTCAATCTCCACAACAGCTTCCTCTACCTCTTCAATCTCTTCTAACGTCATTTCTACAGGTGTTTCCATGGGCGTTGAGTCTATAAGGGTTGCTTCAAGCTCTGCACCAGTTTTGGGTGTGTTGTCCCCGCCGCTCATAGGAACGGTTTCAAGGGGCGGCATGTCCATGTTTGTGTCATCGTTCATATCAGGAACCATGATTACATCTGGTTGAGCTTCTCCTTCTCCTTTTTCTTCTTTAGATGGGAATTGGATATGGTCCAGCAATGTGTTAATTGGCGGAATTGGAAGAACAGGAGCCCCATTAAAGACAACCATGCCATCTTTAAAGGCTGCGGAAAGTTCAATGTTTTCCCCGTCACCCATCATAACAGCCATGCCAGCCATTTGCTTGCTTGGGTGATCTTCAGGAAGCATGTCGATGAACTTTTGAACGCCTGCAATGTTTACACTAAATTCACCATCAAGCAATGCATCTGGCGTTACTTTAACACCACCGTCTAGATTAAATTGCAATGATTCAGATTCAACGCGCATGGTGTTGATGTTAAAGCTAGATTCGTTAGAAATCATGCGATCAACTGCTTTTCTAAGGGCGCCCATAATCTCTTCAAACTCTTCTTCTGTAAGCTCTTCCTTGGGTCTTGTTTGAAATTTTCTAGAAAGGGCTTCAAGCTCTTTTACTGTCGGGAACTGATTAAAAGTTACGTCTGCTTCATATACAGAAATAGGAACACTCACCACAGCAAGGCGAATTTCCATGTCGTCCAATTTAAGGTAAGCGTTACCACTGCTTAGGCCGCCGTTTTCTTGAATGTCTTGGCGAGAAAGTAGGTTGGCAACAGTTATAGTCATCGGTATAGCCTCTGCGCCCGCAACAAGTTTCATGTTCTTAATTTCTGTTTCACCAGACCTGATGTTGTTCATGTCATAAGTGCCAGATAGGCTGTCCCAACCAAGGTTAAATTGAATAGGCATATCTTCTTCACCCATTTGTTCCATGAAGTTTTCAGGGAACTCAACGCTAATTTTCGCGTTGTCTGATGTCACTTTAACAGCGTTAGGGCTAAATAGAGAAGCTGAAGCAATAACCGGGCTATTAAAGACAGCAGTCAGCATTTCACCTGTTTTAGGTTCTCTGTATTCGCTACGAATATTGCTGTATGTAAGTGTAACAGCAAGAGGGTACCCTGATGCTTCAACATCGTAAGTGACGTTCAGATCTGGTACTTGAGCCATTTTTTCAGTCAGTGCTTTATCAAGGGAAATTTCTGCTTTTGTTACAGCTTTGTTCCACATAAAGTGGCTTCCACCAAATGCTGCTGCAATAATGAGTATAAGGGCAATTAAAAGTTTTTTCATCGGTTGGGTCCTGATGTTATCTTGTTGTTTGTATATAAAAATCGTTAAGTATTTATCATACGGAGATTGCGTCATATGTCCAATAAAAAAGCGACGTGAAACACGCCGCTTTTTAAGCTTTATAAAGAGTTTTAACCAGCTTTAAGGATCTGTTCAACCTCTTTTGTCTCAAGGTACTTGCCACTATCAAGTGCGGCCATGCAACCAAGACCTGCAGCTGTAACAGCTTGACGGTAGGTGTCATCGCATACATCTCCTGCAGCATAAACGCCCTTAAGGTTTGTGTCTACTTTACCTGCTGGAACAGTAAGATAACCATAATCATCCATGTCAAGCTGGCCTTTGAAAAGGTCTGTGTTTGGCTTATGGCCAATCGCAATAAAGATACCTTGAATGGCAACATCTTTTGTGTCGCCTGTTTTTACATTCTTAACGCGAACCGCTTCAACGCCGCCCAAAGGGCCTGCGCTGCCAAGAATTTCTTCTGTTGAGCTATCCCATAGAATGTTAATTTTTTCATGCGTTTTAACACGCTCGCGTAGGATTTTTTCTCCGCGGAATTCATCGCGGCGGTGAATCATTGTGACGCTCTTACAAAATCCAGCAAGGTAAATGGCTTCTTCCATGGCTGTGTTACCGCCGCCAACAACGGCAACATCTTGATTTCTAAAAAATGATCCATCACATGTGGCGCAAGCACTGACGCCTTTACCCATGTACGTTTGTTCGCTCTCAAGGCCGAGCCATTTTGCACTGGCACCGGTTGAGATAATAAGCGCATCAGTTGTATAAGTTGTGCCGCTATCACCAATAAGCGTTTGGATGCCGCCATCAGTCAGTTTTACTTCTTTGATGTAGTCCGTAATCATTTCTGTGCCGCAATGCTCTGCTTGCTTGTGCATTTGTTCCATAAGCCATGGGCCTTGAACCACATCTGCAAAACCGGGATAGTTTTCAACTTCTGTTGTAATGGTAAGTTGTCCGCCTGGCTGCATGCCGTGAATAAGGGCAGGTTTGTGTCCTGCGCGTGCAGCGTAAATGGCTGCTGTACATCCAGCAGGCCCGCTACCAAGAATAATCATTTTATGATGTTGTGTACTCATGAGCTTTTATATCCCTTTGCTTATCTATCTTCTCTAAAAAATATGCCCTAACTTATCGCCAAAAAAAAACTTTGTCAAAGAAATGGTACTACAAAAATCCTATTTTAATGCTTGACGCCTAAAAAGAGTTTTGTCACATTAGCGTCACAAGATTTAATTAGCAATAAAAGGGTGTAAAAATGAGCTTCATGATTGGTCATAAATTCCCATCAGTACGCGTTGGCGCGGTGAATCCTGATGGCGAAATCGATAACGATTTTTCAGTAACTGAATATGGTAAGGGCGGCTACACGGTTGTTTTCTTTTACCCGCTAGACTTCACATTTGTGTGTCCAACAGAGATTGTTGCGTTCCACAAATCTGTAAAGCAGTTTGAAGAGCGCGGCTGTAAAGTTGTTGCTGCAAGTGTTGATAGTGTATTTTCACATGCTGCATGGCGCCGCACACCGCTTAACGATGGCGGTATTGGCGAGGTTGACTTCCCAATGGTCAGCGATATGCAGCACAAACTTTCAAGCGAGCTTGGTATTCTGAATCCGGATGGTGTAACTTACCGTGCCTCTTACCTGCTTGATAAAGATGGTGTTGTGCGCCACATGGTCATTAATGATCTTCCACTTGGCCGTAGCGTAAACGAAATGCTGCGTATGGTTGATGCGCTTGCATTCCATGAGCAGCACGGTGAAGTTTGCCCAGCAAACTGGAAAAACGGTGAAGAAGGTATGAACGCTGACCGTGAGAGCACAGGTGCTTACCTTGCGAAAAACGAAAGCACGCCAACAGCGGCTGCATAAGTTTTTCTAAATATAAAAAACCCTCGCAATCTGCGAGGGTTTTTTAATGTGCATCGTTTATTTGCGAGACTCAAACGCCTTTTTAATCGCTTGCGTAAATGTTGGGTAAATAAAAGTGTAATCTGCAATTTCATCTTCGCCAATCCATACCATGCCTTCATGCTCTTCGCTGAGCGTTGGTGTGATTTCACCAGTGAGGGATGCTGTGTAAAATACAGCATACTTAGAAACAGTTTCACTGCTCCAAACACCTGCGTGGCAAATGCCATCTGGCTGAATATTCAGGCCTGTTTCTTCTTTTACTTCACGAAGAAGGCCGCCTTTAGGTTGGTCATGTGCTTCCATGCGTCCACCAGGAAACGCCCATTTACCGCCACTTTCGCTGTAGCGTTTAGGGATTTGAAGAGCCAGTACTTTGTTTTCATCGTTAAAGATGAGAGCGTATTGGCGAACATTAAACATGTGGTATGCCTTAGCCATTTTTTTACTTCTTTCTTTGATTTATTGAATGCGTTCTATAAGCATTTCTGCGCCATGGAGTGGAGACACATCCAGGCTTTGGCCTGCGTTCCCCATGTTAATGGCAAGTTCTACAAATCGTTCATCCCAATTTATAGCAAATGTACTACCAAGGTATAAAAGGGGCTCTCCTGCTTTCATGTCTGCAAATACATTTTTTGCAGGGAACGTCATTTGACGCTTTAAGAATGGGAGCTGAATACGTGCACCGTTGGGTTTGCTTATATGGTACTTTGCACCTTCAGCTACGATACGGTCAAAGCTTTTTTGGTCAACTGAAAAACTGGTTTTAATGTTACCGGCAGTATTATCTCTGAAGACTTGGAAGTGTGCTTTTTCACCAACATTTGCTGGCAGACGAGAGATGTTTTGTGCATAAGCAGGTTCAAGGATTTTTTCATCCTCATCTAGGGCGAGGGAGCTAGGGTGAACGCCACCAGCAATAAGGCCAGCAACAACAGCAAAAAGATCGCGGCCATGGAATGTGTGCGGCAGAATGTATGTTGGGCTTCCGGTACGCATGCGTTCAATATGTTCAATGAATGGAATATCAATCTTGTGAAGAGTATAGCCAATGCTACGAGATTCAAAATATTTTGCCATCAGGCCAAGTGATCCATTGTTAGGTCCGATAAAAACATTGTGTTCATCGGTGACAAGAATGCTCCTGTCTTTACCAAACCCTACGCCAGGGTCTGTGATATGAATAAAAATATTAGGGCGCGTGTTGCTGCCCAGTGCGCGGTAACAGGTGTAGTTTGCATAAGCGGCAAAGTCAATATTACCAAAGGGCACATTATGAATAGAGGTTGGAACAAATGGGCGTTCTCTATAAATGTGATCTTTAATCCAGCTTGCAGGCTTGAGGCGGCTGTCAATGTCAGCGAGCTTGCCTTTAGCAAGTTCTTGCGTCGTATAAAGAAAAACATTCTGAAAGCGTAGTTCTATTTGAGCATTGGCTACACCACAGTTAAAATCTGTGATGAGCATCATATTCTTATAGAAAGGCACCTTAGCGTCTTTAAGAGCTGTCATATTATTTTATAACCCCTTGTTACATCCCTTTAAAATATAGGAGTCTGGATAGCGTTATGCAAGGGGTAGGTGGATACTAAAGCATGTTCCGTAGTTATGCTCAGTGCGCAATGTGATATTTCCGCCCATTTCCTCTAAAATTCTTTTGGTTGTGGGTAGGCCTAGTCCTGTTCCGCCAGATTTTGTTGTATAGAATGGCTCAAAGAGGCGCGAGGTAATGCCGCTAGGTATAGGATCTCCTTCGTTATGAACATCGATGCAAAAATCTTTGTCAGTTTCATGGAGAGTAATGGTAATCATGCTTTCTGGAGGGGCTGCATCAAAAGCATTTTTAGCCACATTTAAAATGGCCTGCATGGTTTTATTTTTATCAATAGCAATTTTTGTGCGGCTTTTTTTTCCTATAATTTTAAGGGAAAGGTTTTGATCTGCCCTAAATGACTCAATAGAAGGGATTGCTTGCTCAATGACTTCGCCAGCTTCAAGTATCTCCGTGGTGTTAGGTCTGTTAGCTGTAAATGATAAAATTCCTGTGAGCATGTTTTCAAGCCGTAAAATTTCTTTTTTAACAAGGGCTGTTCGTTTGAGGTCGTTAGGTAAAGTTGCAAGCTTTTCAAGTTTTTCTACGCCAATTTTAATGGAGGCGAGGGGGTTTCTAAGCTCATGTGCAATGCTAGAGGCAAACTCTCCAACGGCGGCCAGCCTTTCATGTCTTACCAGTTGCTGCTGGGTTGACTGGAGGTCCCGCGTGCGTTCCTTCACAAGGTCTTCAAGGTAATCTGCATGTTTTGCAAGTATGTCGTCACGCTTATTAATGTAAGTGAAAAGCGTGTTAATTTGCTCAGAGAGGGATTGCATTTCTGATGAGCCTGAAAGAGGGATTCTTGTTTTGAAATCATCTTTTTGAATAGCTTCTACTAGAATTTTAATGAGCTTTTGAATAGGTGTAATGAAGGCACGCAAACAAATAAGGACGAGAATAGCAGCAATAAACATAACCATAATTGGCAGTGTTAGGTAGCCCCAGCTTTTTACAGATTCATAAAGAGAAGATGACTCAAAGGAGAGACGGTCATATGCCACAAGATGCACATCAAGTGGGGCAAAGTAAGTAATAACGGCATAACCACCCTGAGGAGATGGCAAGCTAAAAGGCTTGATACGGCTTGTTTTATGATGAAGATGGTTTTGGATATCGGCATATTTTAATCTGCGTGATTTTTTAGGGTAGGTTTCAATAACTCTACGTCCTGCTGTATCAATAACCATAAGCCCGCTTGTGGAAGGTAATGAAAAAAGGGAGAGCTCTTTAGATATTGTGCGCGCGACATAGCTTTTTTTATTTTTGTAAGTCTGCCCAAGTGGCCGTGGTTCGGTTTGCCATCTTTCAGAAATAAGGCTTCTTGCATATTGAAGTGTGCTGATGAGTGCCTTATTGGTATCAAGACGGTATTGATGTTCGGCTTGCGTATAAAAAGTGGTCACGCTGATGCTGTAGAATAGCCCCATAAAGAGAATGATAGGCAAAAATACGCTTATAAATAACGGAATTTTCTTCATGAATAATTTTTTTGGCGCCAAGCTCTTGCCTTTTGGTCGGTTTTTTTTGCACAATAAGCCTACATATGGAGCAGGAATCAAACAAGACGAAAATTTATAAGGGCCTTATTTGTTTGGAGGTCGAATCGCGCGTGGGGGCTAAATTTTGGTACCAAACGCTTAATGTTTCATATACACCTTACCCTATTTCAGCGGTAAGAAAGCTTGGAATGGGGATGCTTCATGGTTCAGGTCGGCGCGTTGTGATGGCAGAAGTATCCGGTAGTCGGATTGTGTTGAATTTAGCACGAAGTGACTGCCTAGGCCTTCAGGAAAGAAGGCTTTGGCATAGCCGTTTTCCAAACCTGCCATTTGATATAAATAAAACTGTTTATACACCTCGCCCAAAAGGGTTTGAAAGAGATCATGAACTGACCCTTTCCAATCTCGGACTTTTGGTGTAAGGTGCACGCCACCAAGGACGGATGCAGCGCATTGTAAACCCCGCCAGGCCCGAAAGGGAGCAACGGTAGCAAAAGCGAGTAGGTCGTCCTTGGCTTTTTTTAGCGCATCTTTTTTCCTGCTCTTGGCCTTTGTATTTTTAAAATGTAAAATTTTCAAAATTAAATTCCCTGCAGGTATTATCTTGGCAAAAAAGCTATTTTGTCTTTCGGTCTTGCCAGCAATCCCAAAAGAACTCTTTTTTGCCGCCGCAGCCCCGTGGGTCTGCGGTTCGCACTATTCGTGCTCACATGCGCAGCTATGTGCGAAAAAACAGCATTAAAGGACCTCTCCACTAAAAAACTCCCCGTAGGGAGCTTTTTTTTCGTTTAAAAATATCCGGCAGCGTGTGCTTTTTTGAGGATTAGAAGATCTTCTTTAAAAGCCAGCTTGCTTTCTTTTGCATATGCAACCACATCAGAAATACTTAGCCACACAAGCGGATCCATTTCATTTGAGGGTGCGGCCATTGCAGCTTCGTCATCTGTGAGTACATACACAAATACAGCAATGATATTATGTGTTTCTGCGTGATATTTTGTTTTTACGCGGTGGTATATTTTAGGGGCTTTACCTTGCGCTAGCAGAATTAAATCATCCGGATCAATGGCAATATGGCATTCTTCAATAATCTCTCTGGCGGCGCCTTCTGCGAAGCTCTCAACGATATCAGGTTCAATGTAGCCGCCCATAAGTGAGTATTGCCCTGCACGATCCAGAAAAGAGGCACGTTTGCCCATAAGCACTTTGCCATTGTGAACAAGCACGTTGATGGTTGCAGCATTAAAGCCGCCCCACTGGTTCATGTGTTGAATGCGGTGCCCTGTAATAAGAGAGGAGAGGAAGCATGCGAGTTTGTAGCGCTTGCTGTTCGGGTTAAGGGGTCTGTTCGACCACGACATAGCATGTCCTTTAAAAACGGGAAGGAAAAGGTGATAAGTAACCTTATATTATGGGATTCCAGTCTGATAATCAGTAAAAATCTTGAAAATTTTAATTAAATCACTATAACAAACAGTACAAACTCTTTGTTTTCCGTTTTCTTATGCGAGGTCATGTTGTGGAGGTTTTCTTGATCCTTCTGGTCATTCTTGCTTTTATTGGGTTTTGGGGCATTCTTTGGGATGTGGCAGGCAGAATTTTCGTGTTTTGGCCGCTTCGTTTTATTCTGGCTCTCATGCTTATCCCTTTCTTGTTTCCTTGGGTTTTCATTATTTGGTTACTCATGTCCAAAAAAAGTAGATGATCGATAACTTAAAGAGGGCGCGTTTTGCGCCCTCTTTGTCTTTGCAATTGTTTTCCTAACGGCGTATCCTGTGTGCGTCTGAAATAAGAAAAAAGGGAAGAGAAACTTCATGGCACGTAAAAAAATTGCTCTTATTGGCGCAGGAAACATTGGCGGCACGCTCGCCCATCTTGCAGGTCTTAAAAATCTTGGGGACGTTGTAATGTTTGATATTGCAGAAGGTCTTCCACAAGGTAAAGCGCTTGATCTTGCACAAAGCAGCAGCGTGGACGGATTCGCTTCATCTATGTCAGGCACAAACTCATACGAAGATATTAAAGATGCAGACGTTTGCATCGTTACAGCGGGCGTGGCACGAAAACCGGGCATGAGCCGCGATGACCTTATTGAAATTAACACAAACGTAATGAAGAGCGTTGGTGAGGGTATTAAAACGTACGCACCAAACGCCTTTGTGATCGTAATTACAAACCCGCTCGATGCGATGGTTTGGGTAATGCGTGAGGCGACTGGCTTTGACCATGCAAAAGTTGCGGGCATGGCCGGTGTACTTGATAGCTCACGTTTCTCTTACTTCCTTTCAGAAGAGCTTGGCGTATCTATTGAAGACGTTCGTACATTTGTACTTGGCGGACACGGCGATACAATGGTACCGCTCACACGTTACAGCACAATTGGCGGTATTCCAGTAACAGATTTAGTTGCTAAAGGATGGATGACACAAGCCAAGCTTGACGAAATTGTTCAGCGCACCCGTGATGGCGGCGCAGAAATTGTAGCAATGCTTAAAACAGGCAGTGCATTTTACGCGCCTGCAGCCAGCGCTATTGCCATGGCAGAAAGCTACCTGCTCGATAAAAAACGCATCCTGCCATGTGCAGCGCACCTAACGGGCGAGTACGGCGTAAAAGACCTTTACGTAGGCGTTCCTGCTGTAATTGGTGCAGGCGGCATTGAAAAAGTTGTTGAGGTTGACCTGAACGATGAAGAGCAGGCGATGTTTGATCATTCTGTAAATGCTGTTAAAGGTCTTGTTGATAGCATCGACCTGAACAAGTCTGCGGCATAATTATGGCAAATTATATTGAAAGCTCTTTAACGGAGGGTGAGTCTGTAGAGACTATCTCTAAAATACATTGGATGGCACTTGTTATGCCAGGAGTATTAACTCTTCTGGCCGCTCTTTGGTTTTCATCTGAGGCAGGGCAGTTTGCCTTTTGGGTCATGGTATCTTGTGTTTTTTGGCTGTTAGCTAGAGGGATTTATGTTTATTTTAGCGAGGTTGTAGTGACAAATAAAAGATTTGTTTTTAAGCGAGGTTTAATTAGCCGAAACGTGCAAGAAATAGTCTATAACAAGGTTGATAGTACAGAATTAAATCAAGA
>JAPKEQ010000071.1 GCA_028821995.1 Alphaproteobacteria bacterium | reverse complement strand
ATAATTTCTTTCACACCCAAATATTTTTGTGTCCACTTCAATGTTGTGCATTGAGGGGACTTTTTCACTGTGGGCACATTATTACAAACAGCGCGAAGCTCCGAGCTCATTACATCAGGCTTAGTTACCGTCAAACCAAGAGAGGATAATGCTTCCCCATATGATGCAACACCACCGTTCATAAACATTACATTTACCTGAGAAAGTTTATTGTAGCTAAAAATATAGGACGCCTTAGTCTGCCCATCCAAGTCACTTACGCAAGTCACTTGCCAGTTTCCTAAGGAATTTCTACATGTTGCACCCTGCTCCTTAAGAGAGTCTACAGTAACAGAACCTGTAATCACCATACCATGAAGAGATAATAATCGACCTTCAATAGGAGTGGAAATTCTAGCTTGATTTGTTGCACACCCGTACAAACCAACAACTAATACAAAAAGGCTTAATACCCTTACAGAAAACTTCATAAATAGCACCTTACTTCACATTAAAATAATGCTGCATTTCTACACGCCTTACGAGAGTATGTCTATTTATATATCGCTAAATTTTCCCCAACTTCAGCGCCTTCCTCATATAAATCGCGTACACTACAGGGATCAAAATCAGCGTCAAAATCAGCGTGCTGAGCATGCCGCTGACCATGGGCAGGGCGATGCGGCGCATCACATCTGCGCCCGGGCCATTGGTGAAAAACACTGGCAGCAGACCAAACATAATGGTGCTGACGGTCATCAGTTTAGGACGCACGCGCAGCACCGCGCCATGGGTGATGGCCTCTAGCAGGTCGGTGTAAGTTTTCGGATTTTTGGCAGCCACCTGCTGGTCGATATAGATCAGCATCACGATGGCAGTTTCTACCGCAATACCCGCCAGTGCAATAAAGCCAACCGCCACCGCAACGGAGATATTATACCCCGCCAGATACACGCCCCAAAAGCCGCCAATGAGGCCAAACGGCACAGCCAGCATAATCAGGCAGGTACGATCCCATCTGCCAAAATGCATATATAAAAGCGTGATAATAATCAAAAGCGCCGCAGGAATGGCAATGCTAAAGCGCTTATTTGCCTCTTGCATTTGTTCAAACTGACCCGAAAAGTGAATACTATAGCCAGAGGGCAGGTTTAGTTTTTCCGTAAACAGGGCGCGGGCATCATCAATGTAGCTACCGATGTCTCTGTTTTCGATATCCACAAACACCCAGCCGTTGAGGCGGGCGTTTTCAGATTTAATCAGCGGCGGCCCTTCTACAAAGCTGATGCTTGCCAGCTCCGCCAGCGTAATATGCGCGCCAGACGGGGCGGGCACGAGTACGTTTTCTAGGTCGGTAACGTCTTCTCTAAAGGGTCTATCATAGCGCACCATAATGGCGTAGCGCTCGCGCCCCTCAATAGCCTCTGTCAGCTTAACGCCGCCCAGTGCCGTTTGGATAATTTTTTGCACCGTACCAATTTCTATACCGTAGCGGGCAAGCGCGCGGCGGTTGGGTACGATATCAATATATTTGCCCCCCTGCACGCGGTCTGCAATGGCGCTGCGAGTGCCAGATACATCTTTAGCAAGATGCTCTACGTCTCTGGCGATTTTATCAATGCCTTTTAAATCTGGCCCAGAAATTTTAATCCCCACGGGGGTTCTTATCCCTGTTGTCAGCATATCGAGGCGGGTTTTAATAGGATAGCCCCAGCTGTTCATCATGCCCGGCAGACGCACTTTTTCATTCAGTTCTGCCATAAGTTTTTCTGGCGTCATGCCTGCGCGCCACTGGTCTTTAGGTTTCAGCTCAATCCATGTTTCAATCATGGACAGCGGCGCAGGGTCGGTGGCGGTATCGGCTCTGCCTGCCTTGCCAAATACATGCTCAACTTCAGGAAACTCTTTAATCATTTTGTTAGTGGTTTGCAGAATTTGACGCGTCTGCGACGGGGTGACGCCCGGCAGTGTCATGGGCATATACAGCAAGTCTCCCTCATACAGCGGCGGCATAAATTCATGCCCCGTTTTTAAAACCGGCCAAAGGGTGCTTGCGCCAAGAACTAAGGCCAGCAAAATCGTCGTTATAGGCTTTTTAAGCGCCTTGTTCAAAATGGGTTTATAGAGCCTCACAAAGAAACGATTGATCGGGTTTTCGTTCTCGGCTTTTACCTTGCCCTTCACCAGCCACACCATAAGCACAGGCACCAACGTGATAGACAAAACCGCTGCCCATGCCATGGCGTAAGTTTTGGTATAAGCCAGCGGAGAAAACAGTTTTTCTGATTGCCCCGTAAGGGCAAAAACAGGCAGGAAACTTGCGGTAATAATAAGTAAGCTAAAGAACAGCCCTGGGCCAACTTCCTTGGCGGCTGAGAGCACTATATCTCTATGCTGTTTTTTGCTCGGAATGCCCTTAAAGGCAGCAAGGCGGCGGTGGGCATTTTCCACCATCACAATGCTGGCATCCACCATAGCGCCAACAGCAATAGCAATACCGCCAAGGCTCATAATATTGGCGGTAATCCCTTGGGCATACATCAACAAAAACGCCCCTAAAATACCAAGCGGCAAGGTGATAATAGCCACAAGTGCACTACGTACATGCAGTAAAAATATAAAGCACACAAGCGCAACCATAAGGCTTTCCTCTAGCAGCTTATTACGCAGGTATTCTATAGAGCCATTAATGAGTTTAGAGCGATCATATACCACCTTAACTTCCACGCCTTCTGGCAGGCCAGAGCGCAGCTCCTCAAGGCGAGCTTTGACGTCTTCAATAACGGTGAGTGCATTGGCGCCGGGGCGCATCACAACAATACCGCCAACGGTTTCACCTTCTCCATCGTACTCTGCAACGCCGCGCCTTTGGGCAGGGCCTTCCTGTACGGTGGCTATATCTGTAAGCAGTACAGGCACGCCGTTTCTACTGCCGACAACAGTTTCTTTGAGGTCTTTTAATGCGGATACGTACCCGCGGGAGCGGATCATAAATTCGCTTTCTGCAAGCTCTATTGTACGGCCACCAACTTCGGCGTTGGCTTCACTCACTGCTTTAGAAACTTGAGTGAGATGAATGTTAAACGCGCGCAGACGGTTTGGATCTACAAGAATTTGGTACTCTTTCACAAAGCCGCCAATGGAGGCCACTTCAGCAACGCCATCAACTGTGAGAAGTTCAAATTTTAAAAACCAATCTTGCAAGCTTCTTAAGTTCGCAAGGTCATGCCCCCCTGATTTATCTACCAGTGCATATTGGTACACCCAGCCCACGCCCGTGGCATCTGGCCCCAGCTGCGGAGAGATACCCTCTGGCAATTTATTTTGCACTTGGGAGAGGGCTTCAAGCACGCGGCTGCGCGCCCAGTACATATCAATCTTATCTTCAAAAATGACATAAACAAAGCTAGTGCCAAACATGGAGTATCCACGCACCACTTTTGTATAAGGCAGCCCAAGCATTTGGCTTGCCAGCGGATAGGTGAGCTGATCTTCTACCACCTGAGGCGCTTGCCCTGGGTAGTCGGTTCTGATAATGACCTGGGTATCAGATAAATCTGGTATGGCATCAAGCGGCGTGCGCATTGCAGAAAGAGCACCGAGCACAAGCAGCAATACAGCCCCAAGCAGTACAAAGAATTTATGAGCGACAGACCAGTCAATAACACGGGTCACGACGGTTTCTTTTTCGCCTTTATAAAGTGGATTAGTGTCCAGCATGACCGCTCTCCTCCATGCTACCAAAGCCGCTTCTCAGGTTTGTTTCAGCGTCCAGTAAAAACTGCCCAGAGGTCACAATTTCTTGCCCCTTTTCAAGGCCTGTCATAATTTCAATAAAGCCATCAGATTTTGCGCCCGTGGTGACCATTATGCTTTTAAAGCGCCCATCTCCAAGCCATAAAAGCACATAGCTTCCCATACTGCTGCGCAAAATCGCTTCATGGGTCACAGCAAGACGTTCGCGTTTTTCAGCACTAAATATCACATCCACAAAGCTATCAGGTTTCAGCTCACCTTTCGGATTCTCAAGTTCAATTCTCACCTGCCCTGTACGGGTAATAGGGTCTACGCTCGGGTGAATAAAGTTTACGATGCCAACGCGATTTTTGCCAATTTCTGGCAAGGAAATACGAACCTTATCGCCTTTCTTTAAACTCGAAATATCACGCTCTGGCACATCCGCCTCAACCCAAACCGTACTTAAATCCTGCACAGAAAGCAGCGGCATCCCTGGCTTTACATATTCACCATTCCTGATGTGCAGCTGCGTTATAAAGCCTGATGCAGGCGCATGAAATGGCACGGCGGTTAAAGGCTCTTTTAAAGAGCTTATAAGCTTTAAAGCGCGGGCATCTACACCGAGCTGCTTTAGACGCCTGAAGGCTGCTTTTTCTATGCCCTTGTTACCAAGCTTTTTAGCCGTTATATAATCTGTTTGTGCGCTAATAAGATCTGGACTATTCAAGGTAAAAACCTGCTGTCCTTCTTGAACAATATCTCCAACAGCGCTGGCATTAAGTTCTTCAATCCACCCTCCAAGGCGCAAAGTTAGCTTGCTCTCAACCCTTGTGCTCGGTACCACACGGCCGTAAGCACGAATATCATTTCCAAATATCTCAAACTGAACGCGCGCTGTTTTTATGCCGATGGTTTGCACCAAAGACGGATCAATCGACATGGTATTTTCCATATCATGCGTAGCAGCGTCTTGCTTTTTCATGAGTGTAAGAGCCATACCACAAATGGGGCAACTATCCCCCTTCTCTCCATGAATATGGGGGTGCATTGGGCATATATAGCTTTGCGTTTTTTGGCTTTGCAAAGTGTGGTGACGAGACGCCTCAGAAAATGCAAGATTTCTCCCCGAAACCAGCAGGCTTAAAACAATAAATAAGAGCGTATATTTCATAATAGTTTATTCTCCTGTTTGAGATGCCTGCTGCGGCATTTTTTGAAAAGCAGATTGATACTGACTGACGCGAGAAATGTACTCTGCCTCAAGCTCTGCCAGTTCCATTTTTAATGCAATTAAGTTTCTCTTTGCCGCAATAAGGCGGTGCAACTCACCGCCAGATTCATAAGCACTTTGAAGGCTTAAAACTTGCGTTTGAATAGAAGATTTTTTACGCTCAAGCGCTTTTTGGGTTAAAACTGTCCGTTTAATATAGGCATTCATCGTTTGCATTTTTTTCTGCCAAATTCTTTGTGTATCTCTGAGCCGAGCCTCCGCCTGCTTAACAGCTGCACTTGCCGCATGCAGCTTTGGTTTTTGAGATTTTTTAGCCCAAATAGGTACTGTAAATCCAACCTTGGCTGATACCAAATCACCGCCATCAAAATTGCCTGAATTTTCTCTTTGTGCATAAGACAGTCCCATCTCATAGCTCGGGGAAAAAGCACTTTTTGCACCGCGCTGATTCGCACGTGCCACTTGTACATTTTTCTCTGCCATAAGCACCATATAAAGAGGAATATCTGAAGGCCATGGAATCGCTACAAGCTCTGGTAATTCTATAAAATAGTTAGTACCAATAAGTCGTTTAAGCTCTGCGTCAGATTCTTCTTTTTCTGCATCTAAAAATGCATATGTGGCTTCAATCTGTGAAAGCTCTGCATCCACACGGCTACGCTCATCTAATACACTTTCTCCAGATTCAAGGCGCCCACTCCAAAAGGCTGCCTCTTGCTGTAGAAGCTTCTTATCCTCTTGAGTTAACTTAAATTGAGCATCAATTCTCTTCTGCTTTGAGATTGCAGTATTCAGCTGAGAGATAAGCTGCGCACGCGTATAATTTGCAGCAATACTTGCCTGCGCTGCCAGTGCCTCTTTTGCTTCAACAGAAGATGCCCTCACGCCAAAATTTGGAATACTTTGACTCAATTCAATAGACTTACTACTCATAGCAAAGCGATCAAACCCACCACTGCCATCTGCTGGATAATTATTTAAACCAAGCGTAATCATAGGGTCTGGCAAGGCACCTGCACCAAGAGCAGCATGCTTATATGAGAGCACGCCTTCCCGTGCAGCTTCTAGTGAAGGGTGTGTATTTAAGCGGGCAACAGCAGCTTCATAGATCAGCGTCTGTCTTTCTGCTTTTTCTTGTGCTTGCGCCGTAAAGGTTATCACTGCGAGCACTAAAAACATGTAATTTTTCATAGGTCTTTATCTTATCTGTTATTGCAGCCTATATAGGCCAATAGGTGCCAAAGCAATTTTTGGCGAATGTAAGTAAAGATAAAAGTTAAATGCGGAAACGCTGAGTGGTGCGCAAAAGAGAGAGTAACGTAAGTTGTTTATCGCTATGAATGACAGGCGGTGCACGGGCTTTCTTATGCATAAGACCGTCTTGCATAACAAGACTTATTGTATAAAGTGCGTCCATACCAGTATCTGGTTGAGGCAGTTTAAACGTAGGAGTATCAGATAAAGCCATACCATCTGCATCGAAGCAATCTGCAATAGACATAACGCCATCACAAGGCTTAGAAATTTCTGCCTTTGTCATGTTTTGATGGTTTGGACAAGGTGTCTCCATTTGCGAAGAAGGCGTATTCATATCCATAGAACAAGGCACAGCCTGCGCTATCACAGGGGACACCAGTGTCATTAGAATAAAAATATTTTTTAGCCATTGCTTCATACCTTTATTATGAGGCGCTATACAAATCCCTACAAGTTTTATTTACAGACGTAAAAAAGCCCGCTTTCGCGGGCTTTAAAAATCGTTTCAAGGTATGCATTACCAGTCACAACGCCACCAGCTACTGCGCGTATTGTAGATATTAAACCAATACGTGTAACCAGGAGGTACACGAGCATTGCTCCAAACCCCGTTGCTACCACGAATCCTGCAATACAGGGTAGTGTAGCCATCGTTATAAATATGCAAACACACCTAAAAATGCAATAAATAAAACACGTTTATTGAAAAGTTAACCCACCACAGACCATATAGAATGTAGCTTAAACTTAATGGAAATAAGCGAACGTAAATGATTTGTTTATATAAGGTATTTGGATAATGTCAGATGATAATAAATAAATGGTGCGTCGAAAGGACTCGAAAAGGCAATGCAAAGCACTGAAAATAAAAGAAAATGGCATCCATATCAGAACAAAAGCCCCCAAAAAGGCCCCAAAACCAATTTTAATTTACAGGTTAAACAACCATCAATCGGAAAGAACTATACCAGCTCAGCTATATAGCAGTTAATATAAGATTAGAGAACCCATTTCCAGTATTCTATTCAGTTGCATACTTACATCAGGCGAGGTTGCGCCAATGTCACATGCTCAGTTTTCATTTCACAAACAATTTATGGTAGTGTATATAAGTAAGTAGGTCTGACCTACGAGATTGTCGTATGACAGTTGACAAAACCCTCACTTAGGAGGGTTTTTGTTTTTAGAAACAGCTATACTTAACCCCTTCTAATTTTAAAATGTTGCCAGAAAGTTCTGTATCTATAATTTTCTTATCACTCATTAAACGCTTATATGGTCGATTATTCGTATCATACCCCCCCATACAAATAGGCCATAAATACAAATCTGCTAACTGCATAATAGGTGATGTCTTATTTTTAAATTTCAAATCATAAAGAATACTCTTAAAATCATCAGAGGTTACAGGGTTGTAACCATCCATATTATTCGAAAATGGCATACCTTTTATTTTTAATTCCTGATAATATTCTCTAATGACAGCATCAACCTTCTTATCAGACTTTTCGACAAAAACCTTTAGCTTGGCATCATGTTTCATTGCGTACTTAACAGAACGCTCAACACAAACAGAAAAAGACGTTTTACAGAGACTCCACATTGTTCTTCCATGTTTTTCTCTATAGCGTACATCATATCCCTGCCTATCTATTACGCATCCTATACCTGTTACAGGAATAACTTTCATAAGCTGATATAGTTCTTCATAAAATGAATCTTGTTTTTCCTGAGAAAGTTTACCAATCCATGAAAAATTCTCTTTTTTGTTTCTAATTTCAGCAGAATGAAGAGGGGCTTTAATTTTCCATTTTTTAATAAACTCTTCGTGGCACACCTTAATCCGCTCCTCACTTTCAGCATCAACCAGAACGCCTCCCATTGCAAACCAATCTTTCCCATGAGAAGGGCGTTTTCCTATCTTGTGATCAGGGTGGCGTGCACCCGAGTCATCTATATATAAATGAAATACTTTAGGCATTATATGCCCCATCAATAACCTGCATGACTTCATGGGTTTTGCTAAGGGTGGTAATTACTTTTTGGTAGTGGTCAATATCTTCAAAGATAAGTTCTCTGCCTTTTCTATCCT
>JAPKEQ010000070.1 GCA_028821995.1 Alphaproteobacteria bacterium | reverse complement strand
TTACGGGAAGATTTCGTCTCGATACTGAAAACAAACAACTCATTAAAGACAGCGGCACATATAAAGATATGAAAGAAGGTGACCTTAACGGCCACATTTTTGAAATCGTGCCTCTGCCGCTTGAAAGTTTAAAGCCAGAGCTTACCTCTCATATGATGCTAAGCCGCTTAAATGAAGAAGACCGAACAGCCGTACTTGCACAGCTTGAATCTTCTTCTCACGTTGCAGAACTTTGCCCTCTGTTTGAAAAAGGCACAACGGGCGGCTGGCTACGGGAGCGCATTAAAGAAAAAGCGATGGAATGGCTAGATGCAAGACATCTTATCCCTCCATCCATGACTCACGTCTATGACGGAGACATCTATAACACCCAACCTGCAAAAACGCAGATTAAATTTACAGAGGAGTAAATACACGCCATGAGCGACCCCAACATAACCATGACATTTGCAACCATTGCCGGGCTTATTGCTTGCTCAGGCTTTTTTAGTGGCAGTGAAACTGCCCTCATGTCTGGTTCTAAAGCCAAGCTGCACGCTCTCGATAAAGACGGCAATAACGCAGCACGCCGCGTGTTAAAACTCACAAACAACCCAGATGTATTACTTTCTACTATTTTACTGGGTAACAACCTTGTTAATATTCTCTCTTCTGCGCTGGCCACAAAGCTTGCGCTTGACCTGTATGGCGACCCTGGCATTGCTTTTGCGACAATGGTCATGACGATTATTGTCCTTATTTTTGCAGAAATCCTGCCAAAATCTATTGCCAGTCGTAAGCCAGAGCCGCTAGGGATGGCTGTTAGCATTCCTATGTCTATTTTAGTTGTAGCCTTACGCCCGCTAACGCTTATTCTTCAAGGTATCAACTTTGGATTTATCCGTGCGCTTGGTTTTAAAGATGATGGAGAATCCTTTGATGAGCACGACGTACGTGGCGCCATTGGTATGGGGCTTGAGCATGGCGTACTTGATGGCGGTGAACAGCGTATGCTAGATAGTATTCTAGATCTTGATGATATGACGGTTGAAGATGTCATGATTCATAGATCTAATATTGACGGCATTGAAGCAAGTTCAACGGTAGAAGAATTTACACAGGCCTTTTCTGAATCTGACTATAGCCGCCTGCCTGTTTACCAAGATGATGAAGATAATATTATTGGCGTTATTCACGTACGTGAATTTTATAACGCTATGCATAAGGCGCAAAAAGAAGGCACTGAGTTTGACCCCAAATCCATGATGAAAAACCCTTACTTTGTCCCTATGACTGCCGCTATTGATGATCAGCTGCTTGAGTTCAAGCGTCTGCGTACACACCTTGCGCTTGTTGTTGATGAGTACGGTGATCTGCAAGGCCTGGTAACCCTTGAAGATATTCTGGAAGAAATTGTTGGTGATATCGTTGATGAGTTTGATACCCATGAAAACCTTTATAGAACGCAAGAAGATGGTAGCGTGATTGTGGCTGGTACACTTACCGTACGCGATGCGAATAGAGAGCTCGATTGGGAACTTCCAGCAGATGACGCTGTTACTCTTGCAGGACTTGTGATAGAAGAGCTCGGACGCATTCCAAACGTAGGCGAAGAAGTTATTACCTCAGGCATGACTTTCCGTATTTTGGCTAAAAAACGCCAAGCGATTGTAAGAATGCTTGCGAAAGTAAATCCGAAAGAAGCTGATAACTCATGACCATCCTTATTTTGCCAGCCCTCATGTTTCTTGCAGGGCTTGTTATCCTTATGAAAGCAGGCGACTATCTTGTTGACGGCGCCGTAAGCGTTGCCCATAAATTCAAACTCTCTGACATCTTTATTGGTGTGGCGATTATTGGCTTTGGAACCAGCCTTCCAGAGATGCTGTCCTCTCTGTCTGCTATGCGCCTCGGCAGCCCTGCTATTGCAGTCGGTAATGCCATGGGAAGCAACATTGCCAATGTGGGCCTTATTTTGGGCTTAACACTTCTTGTGGCAGGCTCTTTCCACCGTGCATCAGGACAAGGACGCGAATATATCTCAATGATGGTTGTAACCTTCCTTTTCCTTGGGGCTTTATTTGTGTTTGATAGCATCAGCCTATCCCTTGCGATTCTTATGGTTGCCGTATTGTTTGCCTACCTTGGATCTGCCCTGCTTGCTGGTAAAAAGAACTTTGATGCTGCGCTAGAAGAAAGCGCGCAGTCTCATGAAGATGAAGGTATGAAGCGCGCAAGCCTCATGGTTGTGCTTGGACTTGTCGGCCTATTTATTGGCGCAGAGCTTCTGGTACGCGGCGCCGTGGATATTGCGCATTTCTTTGAAGTACCTGAGCGCATTATTGGCCTTACGCTCATGGCTATAGGTACGAGCCTGCCCGAGCTTGCCGCTGCCATTAGCGCAGCCAAGCGCGGCCGTAGCGCCCTTACCTTTGGTAATATTATGGGCTCAAACGTATTTAACCTGCTTGGGGTTTTAGGGGTCGCTGGCCTGTTTGGCCGTATCCCTCTTGTAGAAGGCACAATTACAGATGGCTTTATCATGGCTGGTTTTGCCCTTGTATTACTGCCACTGTTTTGGACCAAATTTGCAGCTAAAGCAGCGCGCTTTTGGGGCTTTGGTCTTGTTGTGGCTTACCTCGCTTACATTGCAAGCCTTACATTGTAAAAGGCATAAAACATGAAATATATCACCGGCCTTTGTTTATTTTTGACCCTCGCCATATTTGTGTTTTTACTGCCTATGAGCGCGTTCTATTTCAACCTTCTCGGCATTAACCCTGCGGTGCTTCCTGTGCTGCAAGGCCTTGCAGATGCAGAGACGCTTAAACATGTATTTGTTGATAGTAAAGGCTTTAGAGAAGAAGAAGTGGCCCACTTTGCAGATGTGCGCAGCCTCATTGAAAAAGGGCAATTTTTACTATTGATACTGACGGTTATGCTTAGCGCTATCATGCTACATAAGCCCCAGCATATTAAAGACAGCCTCAAACATCCACTTGCTTATGCATCAGGCCTATTTAGCCTCACGGCTCTTGTTTGGTTGATACTTGGATGGAAAAAACTGACTGCGATTCTTCATACAATGGCATTTCCTGCAGGGAACTGGCGCTTTCCAACGGGTACGCTCACCATTGATTTGTATGGGCGAAGCCTTATGCAAGGCGGCTTTATTGCTACCGTTGTTTTACTACTGCTTATTTCAGCAGGGCTTTTTTATCTGGGTAAAAAACGCGCAGACATAAAACAGATTTAAGCAACCTGCCGCGCTAAGGTACGTGAGCCGCGGAAGCGAAGAAAGCTATTATTTGCAGCTATTCCTAGTAGAACTAGAAGCTGCTTTTAATCTTCTGGCTCTTCAATGTTCAGATACGGCACCCACTGCTCTGGGAACCTACCCGTCGGATCAATAATTCTACTATTCTTCCAAAGTTCTCTTACAGTTGGATGATGCGGCTTGCTAAGTAGTTTTAAACCGGCCTGCTTTGGTGTACGCCCACCTTTTTTGGTGTTACAAGGGCTACAGCTGGCCACCATATTTTTATAGCCTCTACCGCCGCCCACACATTTAGGTATCACGTGATCAAGAGTGAGCGCTCCTCCCTTACGAATACCCGGAATATTACCTTCTTTTCCGCAGTATTGGCACTCAAACATATCCCTTAAATACAAATTCACCCGGTTAAATGCCGGGCGTTTTTGAGGTTTAATATATTCGTTAAGTACAATTACACTTGGCATATCCATTTCAAATGAGGGGGAGTGAAGCGTTAAATCGTAGCTGGCTGCTATGTGGGCCCTGCCCATGAAAAATGATTTAACTGCATCTTTCCAGCTGACCACCGAGAGAGGATACCAGCTTAAAGGTTGATAGTCTGCATTGAGAACCAATACAGGTTTATTATATCCCGCTGTCATGACGTATATCCTTTATCCTTATTGAAGTCTAGGTCTCCTTTTGTCACATATTTGATGCATTTTTCCTTATACACCTTGCTTTTGTCTCTCTAGTCACTTATGTATGTCTCTATTAATATTTAAGCATAAATTGCCTATTTTTTGTGCAACTCATGCTTTTTAACCTCTCTTACCTCTTTCTCTGCATCTTTATGCGTTGCAGATTCACAACATCTAAGGAAACACGAAATGTCTCCCTCTTCTCTTGAAACCGCCTTCAATATGCTAAGGAAGTACCTCGGCATTGAAACGCGGCGCAACTACTCTATGGGCATTAACGCAGGTTGCCTGCAAATCAGATCACGCTCTAAGCCAAACCAAACCTTCACCCTTAAAAGAGGGGGAAATAAATGGGAGGCAAAAATAAATGGCCCCAGAAGTATGCTCATTGAGCTTGAAGAAGCGTCACTCAGCAAACTTTTCAAAATGCTAAAAAATGCCATTAAAGAAGAAGGCTGGTGCGCAGAGTTTGCACCCATTGCCATTTCTGGCGAAGAAGCCTTTGCCTAAACAATCGAAAAAACCCTCTGCTTAACGCAGAGGGTTTTCTTCAATTATCGAGTAGGTAAAAAGCTTTAGCCTTCGGCAGCAGATTCTTTTTTCAGGCGGCGCATTGAAATTTCGCTGCCGATAGCAATGACGGCAACAGCGCCGAGGGCGACCAGCGCAGCAACAGCCAGCGGGCCAGACATCAGCGGTGCAAACATTTCAGCAATCACGCCAAACAGCGACACTTCAGCAAAGAAGCGCAGAGCGGCTTCACAGCCTGCAAAAGCCACAACAGCGGGCGAAAGATTCGGCAGGCGTTTGCCCAGCAGCATTGCCACGACAGCGACCGCAACCAGAATGGACACAACGTCATTTTTCACAACAAAGGCAACTGCATTGGTAATAAATTCCATCGGATATATCTCCTCATGATGGGTAGAAAGGGACAGCCCTTTTGAGAGGGCGGGTTGGTTAACATGAAGTAATATAGTGTTTTTTATTAAGAGTTCAAGTGTAAGGTGGCAAAAAAAATAATCTTTATTCTTTTAAAGTTTCTTCGTAGGTTTCCCATGCTTTTTTAGCATTTTGATAGTTAAAGCCGCGCGCGAGCAAAAAACGCAGTGCTTTATCTTTAATTTTCTGCTTTTCGGTATAATCTTCAGGCAACGCTCCATCTGTTTTACGGCTCATCCAGCGTGCGAGAAGTTCATAAGCCCTGTCATCTTCGCCAACCTCTTCCTCTTCTAAAGCGTAAGAAGCCTCTTCGATTAAATCACGGCAGAGACCTTGCTGCTTGAGCTCCCTCTCGATACGCATCCAGCCCCAACCAGACACATTACGGCGGTACTCTATGCGCCCTTTAAGGTATTTTTCATCATCCAGATATTCCATTTCATAGAGACGGGCAATAGTGGCGGCAATATCTTCATCTGAATATTTTTTTGCTGTCAGTTTTTCAACCATCATTGCTTCAGATACATTGCGGCGTGCCAAAACATCAATAGCTGCTTCAGTACAGGTGCGCTTAGGCTTTCTAGACCTTCTCTCTTTTTTCTCTGATTTTTCAAAGTCCTCACCCGTGCTCTCATGGGTGTACTTAGGCTTCTTTGGCTTTCTCTGCTTTCTTTCAGGTGTATCAGGAACATCTGCAAGAGATACGATAATGCTGTCTAGGTCGAACTGTTTCATGGGGATATCTTAACACAAAAAAGCCGCCCAATGGACGGCCTTTAAATTCTATAAACTTTCCAGATATGAGCAAAATATTTTATTTTGAGAACCGCCCCGTAGTGTACTTATAAGTACATAGAGGAGCGGAAGCACAAAAATAATGGATTTGCAGTCACACTCTAGGAATGCTTAGGCTTTAGGTTCGGTACCTTCTTCACCTTCCACTGGCGTACCTTCAGGAAGGTCTGTCCCGCGAATTTGTGCTTCAATTTTAGCAGCAACTTCTGGGTTTTCAGCGAAGAATGTTTTCACCTTTTCACGGCCTTGACCAATACGGTCACCGTTGTAGCTGTACCAAGCACCGGCCTTTTCAACAACGCCCTGCTTCACACCAAGATCAAGAATTTCACCTGTCTTAGAGATACCTTCACCGTACATGATATCAAATTCAACCTGACGGAAAGGAGGCGCAACTTTGTTTTTAAGAACTTTAACGCGTGTTGCGTTACCGATAACTTCGTCTTTATCTTTAATCGCACCCGTACGACGGATATCTAGGCGAACTGACGCGTAAAACTTAAGCGCGTTCCCACCTGTTGTCGTTTCTGGGTTACCAAACATAACGCCAATTTTCATACGGAGTTGGTTAATGAAGATAACCATGCAGTTTGTGCGAGAAATGTTACTTGCAAGTTTGCGAAGTGCTTGGCTCATAAGACGTGCATGCAGACCCATGTGACTGTCGCCCATTTCGCCTTCAATTTCAGCGCGTGGTGTAAGAGCAGCAACCGAATCAACAACAACAAGATCAACACCGCCAGAACGCACAAGCGTATCAACGATCTCTAGAGCTTGCTCGCCGTTATCTGGCTGAGACACAAGAAGTTCTTTTGTTTTTACGCCAAGTTTTTCAGCGTAACCAACGTCAAGGGCGTGCTCTGCATCGATAAATGCACATGTGCCGCCTACTTTTTGCGCTTCCGCAATAGCGTGTAGTGTAAGTGTTGTTTTACCAGAAGACTCTGGTCCGTAAATTTCAATAATACGGCCTTTAGGGAACCCACCGATACCCATTGCCATATCAAGGCCAAGTGACCCTGTAGAAATTGACTCAATGTTTTTTTGTACAGAATCATCCGCAAGGTTCATAAGGCTGCCCTTACCGAACTGTTTCTCAATTTGCGAGATAGCTGCTTGTAATGCTTGATTACGGTCCATTATTTTTCTTCCTCTTCTCTCATAAAATTAGTAATGAAAGAGTACCACTTTTGTTTCTTTATTGTCTATGAAAAGGGATGATTCATCAGACGAATGCATCAAAAAAAGGCAAAAAAAGCACAGGGACGCCCCAGTTCTTCAAAACTGGCTGTCAGCAAAGACTTTTTTATTGTCGTTTTTTGATTAAAAGCCCTTACCATAAAGGAACGTTAACTTTTAGGGATCTGAATAGGACTGACATGAAACTCAAAACATTAAAAACAAAAACAACTGTTGAGCTACCGGACCTAGTAACGGCCGACATTGTAACGGAGCTTTCAGGCTTATTTAAAGAAGCGCTTGATAATGCAAAACCTATCACCCTTTCAGCAAAGGCAGTTCAACACATAGATACTCTTGGCTGTCAGCTTATTGTGTCTCTTATGGTTTCTTGTAAGGACAAAAATATTGCTCTTGATATTAAAAACCCAACAGAAACTTTTGAAAACACCATCCAAACCCTTGGATTAGATATGGAGGCAGCATGATTCGTAATATACTTCCTAGTTTCCTTGTTTTCATCTTTGCTTTAATTGGCGGTTTTGTGTTGCTTAGTATACTGGGCATGGAGATTCCTCATGACGCACTTATTGTAAGCCTTGCACTTGTTGGCGCATCCCTTATGACAGCGGCCCTTACCTATTATTTTCTTTCACCAGAAAAAGATAAAAACCATCTTCACATGTTTGGCAATACACATACCAAAAGCCTGACAATTCTCAGCGAGCACGTTAAAGATATCACGGATGATATTGAGAACTCTATTTCTGGCATCATTGGTGAATTCATGGAAATTTCTCAGCAAACAAAAGAGCAATCAGACCTTATTGGAAAAGCAATTGAAGCCAGTATGGACGTGGATATTAGCGGGGAAAACGTCACTGCTCTTGAGCTTGTATCTAACGTACGCGACATGCTTGAAGAAATGAGCGGTACCATTGTTTGGTTTAGTAGTAGCTCTCTTAAAATTGCAGAGTCTATTGCGGATTTAACCAACCGTATTGAGACAGTCAATAATTTCATGGAACAAATTGATAGCATCTCTAAGCGTACTGAGCTTTTGGCCCTTAACGCAACGATTGAGGCTGCACATGCGGGCGAGCATGGTAAAGGGTTTATGGTTGTTGCGGATGAGGTTCGTAAACTTGCACTTCAATCTGCTGAATTTAACCAAAACATTCAGATGGAAGTATCTGAAATTACGAAACTGCTTAAAGAATCACACACAGGCGCGCGCGAAGTTATTTCTAAGGATATGACACATATGCTCGTGCATAAAAATAAAACAGAACTTGTTATTAAGACGCTTACAGATCAAAAAGAACGCCTCATGGGCCTTCTCACCAAAGCTGCTGATGATTCAGATTCAGCAGCGCAAAGCATTTTTGGCATCGTACAAAAACTTCAATTCCAGGATAGAACCAAGCAGCGTCTTGAGCATGTTTCTGTAC
>JAPKEQ010000069.1 GCA_028821995.1 Alphaproteobacteria bacterium | reverse complement strand
TGGAATTGTTCAAGGAGGTCTTTTTTCAGATTTAAGAATTAAATCTTTAAATGAGCTTTTAAAAATTCTTCCTACGTTTTTAGTGCTTCTTGTTTTTGCCTATTTTGGCGGTGTTCTTCAAACAGGGCCAATTTTTAGTTATAAGCCGATTGTGCCTAAGTTATCTAAAGTATCCCTAATTAAGGGGCTTGAGCGCATGTTTAGTACGCGCTCTCTTATGGAACTTCTCAAATCTATGGTTAAACTTTTCATTATTGGAACAATTGCGGTTCTTATTATCCTTATGTATTTACCTGAGGTGTTGCTTTTGAGCGATAAAAGCATATACGCATCTGTTGCAACGACGCTTGATATTTTGCTGCGTATTATGGTGGCCGTTGTGGCTATTGCTTTTGCGCTGGCTATTGTGGATTTTCTTTTTCAGCGTATGAAGTTTTTAGAAGAGCAGAAGATGAGCCGAAAAGAGCTTAAAGATGAAATGAAAGAGCAAGACGGGGACCCTTATGTAAAAGGCCGTCAAAGGCAAATTCGTGAGCAACGCGCCCGTCAGCGTATGATGGCAGATGTGCCGAAAGCCAGCGTTGTGGTGACAAACCCTACTCACTATGCTGTAGCGCTTTCTTATGATGATGAGGTGGACGCAGCGCCAAGCGTAGTTGCGAAGGGGACAGACCTTATTGCGCTGCGTATTCGCGAAATTGCGAAAGAGAATGATATTCCCTTTTACGAAGACCCTCCGCTTGCGCGCCAGCTTTATGCAGAAGTAGATATTGGCGATATTATCCCTCTTGACCTATTTGAGGCTGTGGCCAAGGTTATTGCCTACATTTTCTCTCTTAAAAAGAACAAAGCCAGCTAAATTCTACTCTGCATGGCTGCAGCTTCATATAAACCTATTTTCGCTGATGCAGAGCGAATTTAATGAAAAAAAATGATCTTTTAAAGGTATTTTGCTGTTCGTATTTTAGCGTCTTCCACTGCAGGTTGATCCCATGGATCTATATTCATGAATGCACTCATGCAAACGGTTTCAAGCATGAGCCCCATGAGTGCTTTACCAAGCATTTCAGGAGAGGTTTCAATCATGCGGACATTTCTGTTCGCGCCTTTAAGAGCATCAAAAGTACCTTCTGCTTGATAATAAAGAAAATCGCCCATATCTAGATTGTTAAGAAGAGGGGAATTTAATATCTCTGCCCAAGGTTTGCTGAGAGAGCTTCCGCTATTTTTCGTATTTTCGCGCATGAGCGTTATAAAACTATTGTTTACGCCGTCCATCATCATTTGCAGGCAGGCATGCTGATCGCTGGCGCCGCGGGCAACAGATGGCCAAAGACCTTTACTGTCTTTGCCAAGGCTTTCTGCCCAAAGCTGCACAAACCATTCTCCAATTATTTTGAAGCGATCTCCGTATGGCATGAGAATATAATTGGTAAGGTTTGAGCTATGTAGCATTTCAGCAGTTTTGTAAGTATGATGCGTTTCTGGAGATTTTATAAATGCTTCAAGTTCAGCTTTGGCTAAAGTGAGAAATCTTTGATTTCCACCTTCTATTGCAAGAGCAAGAAGTCCAACAATGCTAAAAATACTAAAGCGCCCACCAATTTTAGGATCATGGGGGATGCGCAGCCCCATAACACTTTCGCATAGCGCCGTAAGGGGGCTTTCTTTTTCTTCTGTAATGGCAAAAAATTTACCGTGAGGGCTGATGCTTTTTTCATTCATCGCTTCAAGGATAAGGCAGGCCGTAAGAAGGGTTTCTGTTGTGCCACCACTTTTACTGACGCAGACTATGGCTGTTTTCTCTAAATTGACAGTTTTTAACGTTTGCTTCAGTGTAAGCGGATCGCTGTTATCCATATATATAATGCGGTTGGAGCTAGGCGTAAGTATCTTTGTGAGTACCTGAGCGCCAAGTGTTGAGCCGCCCATACCCAGCCAAAGAATGTGATCAAAATCTTTTAATTTTGTAGCATAAGCCTTTGCCTGTTCCCATGTGTCCATGTTTAAAATACATGAAAAAGCTGGACGATTGCCCTGATTAATTTCTTCTATGAATGTATAAACTGTCTGCACCAATGTTACCTTTCTACAGGGATTGGGCGGCCGATGGCATATCCTTGTACGTAATCAATACCAAGTGTACGAAGCTTTTGCATCGTATCTTCGCGTTCAACCATTTCAGCGACAATTGTAAGACCCATCTTACGAGCAATATCACGTAGGGCGCGTACAAAAATTTCATCAGTAGATCCCCGGTGAAGATCTTTAATAAACTTACCGTCAATTTTGATGATATCAAGTGGCATATCGCGAATCATATGGAGAGAGGCCTGACCTGCGCCGCAATCATCTAGCGCAATTTTAACGCCAAGGTTTTGGAGCTTAAGTAAGTTGTTTCGGACCGTTGAAAAGCTAATGATTGGACATGTTTCAGTGAGTTCAATGCAAATTTGGCGAGCTGTCCCTGTGTCTTCTATTTGCTTTAGAATTTTCTGAACAGCTTCGTTGTTCTCCACTGTGCGAGGTGAGAGATTTACGCTATAAACTGTATCTTCAGGCTCTTTTAAAAGTTCTTTAATGACGCTATTAACAACCCAAAGATCAATATCAATGCTAAGGCCGTGATCGTTAGCAACATCAATATGGTGAGCAGCCGTACGCCATGAGCCATCTTTACGTACGCGCAAAAGAATTTCATGATAGCCTTTACTTGAGCTATTTAATGGCTCTATAGGCTGTTTATAAAGCTTAAAAATATTTTCCGCTTTATGTAAGCCTGTTGTAAGTTCAGATACCATTTCTACACGCTTTTTAAGGAGAGCGTTATGTGGGTTTAAGTTATGGTAAGTGCAAATACGGTTTTTACCAAGGTGTTTGGCTTCATTTAAAGCGAGCATTGTATTTTGGAAAAGGGCCTGGTGATTTCTGGCATATTTGCTTCCTGCTATACCAATAGAAAGGGTGAGTGGCTCTGTTGGCCAGTCTGAAGCGCGGGTCATGTTTAAAAATGCAGTTTGAATCTCTTCAGCTTGCTTTTGAGCATTTTCTTCGGTGCTATCGTCAAACAAAATAGCAAAAGTATCGCCGCCAAGGCGTGCAACAATATCTTTTTTGCGGCAGTAAATACCAAGACCTTCAGCCATTTTTTCTAAAATCATGTCGCCCACTTCAGGGCCGTGAATACTATTACTTACATGGAAGCAGTCAATATTAAGTAAAGCCATGCATGCAGAAGGGCTTTCAGTTAAACGCTCTTCAAGGATTTTCATGAAAGAGCTTCTGTTAAGTAGCCCTGTGAGAAGGTCTGAATCTCTTAAATTTTGCACCTTGTTTTTAAGGCGAACTGTTTCAGAGCGATCAATACCGTGAATGTAAAATCCTTGGACCTCACTTTGTTTTTGAATAGGTGTAAGGCGAAGTTCGTAAGTACTAATGCGGTTTGATGTTTTAAGGGAAGTGCTCTCAAAAGTTTTGCTTTCTGGCAAAAGAATACCAGACATGAAAACATCTTTCCACTGCTCTCTTTCTGCCTCAGAAAGGCAGGAAATAAAATTATGGCCAATTTTGGTTTTAAAAGCTTCAGATTTACGGCCATGAATTGTTTCAATTGTGCCGCTGGTGCTAACCTCCATATGAAGATCATAGAGAGAGTCTACTTGAAAAGGTTTAGAGTTTGTTTGAGGCGCTTTTTGCTTTTTTAGTGTGTGGTGCTGCTGCGCCATCGCTTCGCTGAGCTCTAAAATATTACGCAGATTATCAGCGCTTTGCCCTTTGAGGTGGAAGCTTACAATACCCCCAGCATGCTTAAATTTTTCTACAGTTTCAGGATTATCTGAAAGGAGAACAGGGTAAAGTGTTTGCCCGTGCTTGGCGCTCATTTGATGATGAATAGAACTAATGGTTGCCTCATCAATTGTCTCTGCTGCAATAAGCCAAACCGTAACTGTACTTCCTGCTGTAGATGAATTTTCTGGTGCAAAAGTCTTCAAAAACGGAACTTTTGTCAGTTCAGGGTCATCAGATCTGAGGATAGATTTAACAGTAGGAGCATTTTCTCCATAAATCCAAAATTCAGTCGTAAGGAGAGTATGCCCTCCTTCTTGTCCTATATGGTCATCAGTTTCAAAAAGGCTGAGTTCAGCATTATTTGACAACACAGCCATTACCTTTTTCACGCGCCTGAGAAAGTTTCTGGTCTGTTACGTAAAGGAGGCCTGCCATATCGCTGACTGCTGGATCGCTACTTTGGATAATTCCGCCGTTTACAGCAATCTTAATCTTCCCAGCTTCTGTTTCGTATGACTTATCAATTGATTTACGGATACGTTCAGCAAGAATGTAAGCACCTTCTGCATCTGTTTCAGGGAGCAGAATCATGAATGTAAATTCACTTGTGCGGCCAGGGCTGTCACTATCGCGGATAAACTTACGTACAACGCGTGCGGCTTCGCCAACAATTAAATTGCTGTCTTCATGGCGGACATGGGTCATTTTGCCATCAAGTTGAGGCTCAAGCTCAAGTGCAATTACACTAAAGTGCGTGCCGTAACGGTTAGCGCGGTAAAGTTCTTTCTCGAGTAAGTGGAAAATATAACGACGTGAGAACATTTGAGAAATCTCATCGTAAGCCATAAGCTCTCTTAAGTATTTTACAGCAGATTCTAGGGCTTTTCCGCTGCGCTCAAGAGTGACAACAAGGTCTGTAATTTTAGCCATCTCTTCTTTGGAAATAGAGATTGCACCATCATTGAGGGTCAGGCGAACTTTGTTGGATTTAACACGACTGATAAACGCCTCTGCGTCTTCCAGTGAAGATTCGATATCTCGGATTGTGCGAATATCCTGCAAAATGCCAGGTGCGTCTTTCATTGGCTTCCCTTGTTTTTATGTCTTATGTTATTGGGCATATCTTATCTTCTATTGTGGCTATTCCTTATATGGGGCGCAAGTAAAACCCACTTCTAGGGCGGACTCTTGCCTATGAACTGGAACAATTTAGCAACAGATTGAATATGGCCTATTTTTAATTTGGCACGGCAAGTGCATATCTACCAGTGGGAAGAGATACGCAAACGCAGGGAAGCTCCCTGAAAATGCGGAAAAAACAAAATGGGAAGTATAGGGTAAATACACATGAAACCCGTATATATATTAACATCGAACTTAGTTGGTCAGCGTCAAAAGATGACGCTAGCGGCAGATAATGTTGCGAACCTAACAACGCCAGGCCATAAAGGGCTTGATATTGATTTTCGTGAGCTTGTAGCCAGCAAAAAAAGTACAGAAGTAGGATCGTTTAATATTAATCGCGGCACAAGGTATGACCTTAGTAACGGTGCTTTTGAGAAAACAGATAACCCTCTTGACCTTTCTTTGCAGGGTGAAAATACTTTCTTCGGAATTCTCGTGAATGATCAGGTGCAATATACACGTAATGGACACTTTCAGCTCGATGCAGCAGGTAATATTGTAGATGATCGCGGGAATCCTCTTGTAGATCTAAACGGCGGTACAATTACGGTTCCTGATGGAACAACAACAATTCAGATTACTGGAGACGGAACGGTTTCAGGAGATGATGGCCCCATTGCAGCAATCGGTTTGTTTGAGTTTGATAACCCACAAAGCCTTTTAAGAGCTGGTGGTTCTTACATTACACAAGGTGAAGAGCCTATCCCATCTGTTGAGGCACAGGTTTTGCAAGGCTTCCTTGAGGCCAGCAATGTAAGCCCTGTTGAAGAGACCATACGTATGACGCAACTCTCTCGTGCATACCAAAGCGCCCTAAAAACGGTGCAGGGAATTGAAGAGCTTGAACAAAGAGCGGTCCGTGAACTTGCACGGATGCCATAAAATAAGATTTAACGAAGGAGAACCAATCACATGATGCGCGCACTGAAAATCGCCGGAACGGGTATGTCTGCTCAGCAGATGAACGTTGATGTGCTCTCAAACAACATTGCCAACATTAACACCACTGGTTTTAAACGCCAAAGGGCCGCCTTTAGAGATCTTATTTACCAAGATCAAGTGATTGCTGGCGCGGCAACATCTTCAGCTGGAACCCTTTCTCCTGCAGGTGTACAAACTGGTCTAGGTGTGAACATCGGTTCAACATATGATATTCATGAACAAGGACCGCTGCAAAGAACAGAGAGCCAGTTTGATCTTGCAATTTCTGGACGCGGTTTCTTTGAAATTACTTTACCAGATGGTACAAGTGCTTACACACGTGATGGTTCGTTTCAGGTTGATAACACAGGGACGATGGTCAATATTGATGGTTACGAATTGAATCCTTCAATTGTTCTTCCAGAAGATGCTGTAAACTTAACAGTGTCTGCGGATGGTATTGCCTCAGCACAAGTTGGTGATGACATTATTGAACTTGGTCAAATTCAGCTTGTCATGTTCCAAAACGAAGCCGGACTTCGCAATATTGGAGATAACCTTTTTAAAGCAACGGACGCCTCTGGTGTTGCCAATGCAACAAACCCAACTGAAAGCGGCTCTGGTAGCATTGAGCAATTCTTTGTGGAAGGCTCTAACGTGGATTCTATTGAAGAGGTAACAAACCTCATTACAGCACAGCGCTCTTTTGAGCTTAACTCACGCGTGATTACCACCGTAGATGAAATGCTGAATGCAATTAACCAGATTCGATAAGAGTAAATAGGTAGAAAAGGAGAAATATTCATGAAAAAAGTTATAATGTTTACAGCGCTATTACTTGGTAGTTTTGCTGCCCATAGTTCTCCTATTATGGAAATACCTGTTTTGAACGCTAAAATTAAAAAAGGCGATATTATTACAAAGCAGATGATTGCATCAAAGCCTATGCAAAAAGGCCGTCTTGCTAGCACTGTCATTATGAACGTGGAAGAACTTGTTGGCCTTGAAGCGCTTCGCCCTATGCGCCCCAATGTGCCAATTTATGGAAACCAATTGCGTATGCCGCCCAATGTGCACCGCGGAGACCGGGTGACCGTTATCTTTAAAAGTGGTAGTATGGTGCTAAAGTTAGATGCTAAAGCACTTGAAGATGGTTACGCTGGGGAATCTATTAAAGTGACAGGTGCAAGTAACAATACAATTATGGCAACCATCCAAGATGGTGGCGTGCTAACTGTGAACTAGGGGAGTTTAATAATGAAAAAAGCATATATTCTTATGGTTGGGGCAGTTGTCTCTGCTTGTAATCCTCCAAGTGCTCGTCCTGATATATCAACAGTTGGTGATGGTATGGAGCATAGCCTTGGTAATAAGCCTGTACGCACTTCTGGCGTTGCGCCTCTTCCTGCATCTCGTGCACCAGGAAGCTTGTGGAGCTCAAACAATAGTAAATTCTTTAAAGATAGCCGCGCCAGTAAAGTTGGCGACATTGTAACCGTTGTTATTGATGAGCAGGCTCAAGCCGAAGTTGATGCTGCAACAACAACAAATCGCTTAAGCGCTAAAAATAGCGGAATTACCAACCTTCTTAACTTAGAGGGGCTCCTCACAAGTAGAGGGATACCACCAGGAACACGTTCACTTCTTGATACAAATGCAAATCGTCAGTTTGACGGGGAAGGTACAACAGATAGGGAAGATAAACTTACAGCAAGGGTTGCTGCTGTTGTCACTCAAGTACTTCCTAACGGTTACCTTGTGATTCAAGGAACGCGTGAAATTATGATTAACTATGAAAAGCAGAACATGCGCATTAGTGGTGTTATTCGTAAGGATGATATTAACCCGGATAATACAATTGCCTCTGAAAAGGTTGCTGAAGCACGTATTGTTTACGCAGGGAACGGACTTGTTGATGAAAGCCAGACTCCACAATATGGAGAGCGCTTTCTTGATAAATGGTTGCCGTTTTAATTTAAAGCTCGTGTAGGGGGGGCATAAATAACTATGAGTAAACGGTTTATCATACCACTATTTTTGTTGTTTTTGACCTGTAGCAGTAGTGTTTTTGCCCAGTGCGCTGACCCATTAACAGATAAATGCGGCCGTGCAACGGGCTTTGTTGATGTTGATTTTGGTGTGGACGATTTTTCAGGTAATGAAGTTCTTATTGATAGTTTTTGCGCTTATACGCAAGCGGATGGTGATGGTCGTGCCCGTATTAGAAATACAGGCGCAAGTACACAATTTACAGCAGATAACAGGCGTTATGCCGTTGTGGATGGTTTGGGAAATGAAATTCAAACGCGCGTTCATATCCGTGGAACAGTAGATACAACTTGGCGACAAATACGCGCAGACCAAGGTTATACGAATAGGGTTCGTGATGTTGGGGAGCACCCAACAGAGAATGAGCTTTGCGGTATTGGTGGTGATACCAATGATATTCGTACCCAAATTCAAAGAGGCTGGATTAATGGTGCAATTCCTGGCGTTTATAATGGCTTTATTGAACTACAAATGAGTCCTGATTGATA
>JAPKEQ010000068.1 GCA_028821995.1 Alphaproteobacteria bacterium | reverse complement strand
AGTAACTGTAGGCACAAAAGAAGCTGATGATAGAAGTGCGGCAGATCTTCTTCAAGGCGCCGGAGACTATAAAACAGAGGATGACTTTGATTTTAGCGAAACAATGGCTTGGATTGAAGACTTTGAGCAGCATGGTATGGCACCTGTCTTTACAGATGTTCCGGCAGAAATTGCGATGACATACTCTTCACGTAAAAGAACGTGCTGGTACTTCTATATTAGATGGACATGGAGAGGGCCTAGAACTGTTCTAGCACTGCTTCCTGCTTGCTCTGTTAAAGTAAATTATAGTGAGCCAACCGCAATGGTTGAAGTTGTTGGTGAGCCAGGGCTTAGTTATGTGGGTGACCTGAGTGAGTTGGTTGCAGAAACAGAACATAGTGATGGTGGTGTTGGTATGGGGCTTGGTATGAGCGGTATATCCTTCAATGAAGCGCATGTGTTTGGTATTAGCCCTGAGGCAAGGGTTGATTCAAGTGGCTCTGCAGAAACAAAGCGTAGAGCATTTACATGTGACCTTGCTGTAAGTGGCGTTGAAACGTGGCCTAATATGACATTGCCTGGACTGCCTTTAACGCCAAATATTGATGCAGATGCTGGGCCACCTGATTTGATGAGAACCATGAACTTAAGTGGTATTGAGCTATTACTCACGCCAACGTACCGTTTAAAATGGTTTATGGGCGCAGAAGATAAAGGGAAAGATGTTGAGCTTCCGCTGCTATTTGCCTCAGAAGAACACCGTCCGGACTGGGTAGAAATGCAAGGGAGCCTTGGTGAAGTCACGGCTGATAATGTGCCATGTGATCAAAATGGCCGCATTAATTCTGATAGTATGACGTCTCCGGGCCTACCAAACCGTTATGCTGATGGGCGAGGCTGTGTCGGGTCGTGGGGACTGCTTGAACCTATGACAGGTTTTGCAACAAACGGGCAAGATATTGCTGACAAGGCTATTGTGGCGGCGCGCGCTTATTCTATTGCAAAGCAAAATAGTATTTACCCGATGATTACGCCGGCACCGACAGAAGGCACGTTGATTCCTAAAATTGAGTACGCTCATATTGGTTGGAAATACTGGTATACAGACTTTAATGTTGAGTGGCCTTATGAAGGCAAGCAAAGGTTTATGCTTGGTGAGGATACCTTTAAATGGGATTCTGTACTTCAAGCAAACAACTATAAATCACGCGGCCTTGCGCAGTGGTTAGCTATGGATAAAAGCACGGGTTATGGGGGTGAGTCGGCTACAAAAGATGGCCTGGTCATGACAATGTGGAAAAAAACCACATGCCGTATTTATGTGTGTTGCCATAGATGGTCATACCATACAAGATGGAGACATATTAGTGACCATTGGCTTTATGCAGTATATAGGCTAAATCCTTTAATTGGACCTGAAAAAGCTTGGGAGATTAAGAGTGTGACTGAGATTGATGATTGGGATACTGATAAGTCTCGTGAATTCAATCCAGGAAGAATGTAAATAATCCTTAAGAGAATTTGTTTAGAATTTTCTCTGCAACCCTAGACCAGGAGAACTCGCTTAGCAGCGGGTTCTTTTGGTTGGGTATGATACCTTTAGATGCCATAATTTTGCTTGCGAAAAGTTGAGCGTTGCTCATATTTTTTGTGTCTACAAAATTTTCTGTTTCGCCCAAAATTTCCCTATGAACAGGGATATCGCTTGCCACGATGGGGGTTTTTAAAAGTTGAGCTTCAATAAGTGGAATATTAAGGGCCTCAACTTGGCTGGCTGTAATATAAACATCTGCATGAAGAATAAAGGCCAGTGTGTCACTATGCGGCTTGCGGCCATGAAAATGCACACGGTTTTGCAGCCCGTATTCAGCAATTTTGCTAAAGAAATGGTTTTTGGCAGCTTCATCGTAAACTGTGCCGATAATATGAAGTTTTACACTAGGCTCTTTTTCTGCAACATGTTTGAGCGTATCCGCAAGGAAGCTATAGTTTTTTTGGGGGTAAACATCCCCAACCGTCACAATGTTAAAAAAGTTATCGTCAAAAGGTGCTTCATTATCTGTTTTTGATGGTTTTATGCCAGCGTAGATAACTTCTACCTTATCTCTGTGTGGAGAGTTTTTCTCTATCCATGTATCAGTTACACTTTTCGAAACTGTAAAAATATGCTGTGCACGCAGGATAGATAGTTTGGTAAGCGCTGTTATCGCTTGCCAGTAGAGCTTCTTCTTCCAACCTGTAACAAGGTCTAAAACGCTTCCATCTGTGTGAATAATAATAGATGGGTTTTTAGCGGCAAAAGCACAAAAATTTGTATTGAAAAGTGTATGATCTGCCTTAAGTTTGTAGCTGTAATAAGGCACAATAATTTGTTCCCAAAGGGTGCCAAGAGTTTTGCTGCGTGGACTAGGGATATCTATATAAGAAATGTTATCATGTGTATGAATAAGGCTCGCATAGTCTTTATGTCTCAGTACGGTAACTTTAAACTCATGCTGTTTTGAAAATTCATAAAGCAGGGCATTAATGTAAGTTAGGCCCCCGCCTGTTTTGCTATGAAGAGCTGAGATAATAAGTTTCTTTTTATTCATGGCTAAGAGTTATAAAGATAAAAGGCTCTTTTGTACAATCCTTTAAAGGAAATCCTCTTCAAGGGTTTCATAAACCATAATATCTAATAGATCCTTGGACGAGGTGTTGGTTGTCTGAGTCGTGCTATAATGGGCAGACGCCAGCGCAATAAGTCCGACAATGGATGCGGCAATTGTTCCTCTTAAAACAGATTGATAAAATGGCGCTTTTTGCACCTGCTCATGCTGAGTCGCGAGCGCTGCCATGCTCTCCAGTTTTTGGATTGAAATATTTTTCCTCATAGGATGGCCTCCTTTTCATCATGAGATATTGATTCTTTTAAAGATTTTTTAGCGCGCACAAGTAAGCTCTCAACTGCTTTTTCTGTGGTACCTAGTGCGGCCGCTACATCCTTTTGGCTTTTATCAAAGTAAAAGCTGAGCAGTATGGCATCCCTTTGGCGCTCTGGAAGTGCTTTTAGTTTTTCTGTGAGGGCTTGCCGCTGTTCTTTTTCCTGTAGCGCTTTTTCTGCCTTAGGAAACTCAATAATCACATTATCTGTAAGTTCGCTATGAAACTTTGTTTGGCGGTGAGCGTCCATACAGCAGGTATAAACGACGCTGCTAGCATATTTACTGAATGTGCTCCTTTCTTCCCATTGGGGTGCGTATGTCCAAAGCTTAATGAGGGCGTTTTGCAAGGCATCCTCAGCCAGGGATTCGTTACCCTTACATAGGTAAAGAGCAATATGAAAAAGCTTATTCCCTGCATGCTGTACAAGCTGGTGAAAGGCTTGTTTGTCACCTTTCCCAGCTTTTTTGTACAGTATGTTTAGAGAATTATTCATGCGTTTTACTCGTCAGAGGTTTTACGGCCTGATTTACGCTCTTGTCTTTTTTCACGGAAGCTTTTCATTTTATCGCGCGCATGCTTTTTCACAGATTTCATTTCTTTACGGTCAAGTTTGCCGTCACCGTTTTTATCACCATTTTCAAACATTTTATCGATGCGCTCTTTATGAGCATCAAGCATTTCTGCCTTTGTGATGTAGCCGTCGCCATTTAGGTCGATGCGGTGTTTTTTACGCTTTCCTTCGCCGTCTTCTGCGATAGCGGCCATTGGTAGTACTAGCGCAAGGCTCAGTGCAATAATATATGGTTTCATGTTTAAGTTCCTTATCGTTATTTTATGTCATCATACAGTAAACGGAGCCGAACATAAAAACCCTGCGGTGTTTTTTCATTTTTTATAAAATTATGAAGAGACTGGTGCCGAGGGAGGGACTCGACCCCTCACATCCTTGCGGATACTGGATTTTGAATCCAGCGCGTCTACCAATTCCACCACCCCGGCAAGAGATTTGTGCCTATAGACAGCGTGAAAATGCCTGAATCCTCTATAAAAATCAAGCAAAAAGAAACCACCCAGCATGGGGTGGTTTCTATTCGATTAAGGACGCCCCATGATGAAGTTTTCAGTTAGGGTATCCATAGCGCCAGTAATAGTGCTGGCCATGAAGCGTGTTTGAAACGCTTCGATAATGGCGCGTTTTGAACCGCGGTAACCAAATTCATGCAGTGCATCCCATGGGGTATTTGCACCTTTAACAGGTTTCCAAGCGGCAGCATTTTGTTTTTGAATCAATCTGTACCATTCAAATTCTGCTCCAACGCCCCAGTGCCGCCATGGGCGAACATCTTGATGGCTGAGTACAATTTCAGGGTTGTGATTGTGGATGGCGTTTTTCATTTGGTTAGAAATGAGCTGATTAAGGGTTTCATACTGATAATCAGTATAACCTTCACCTGCTACGCCACAGAGAAAAATGCCGACACTGAGCTTATTCAGGTTTGTGAACCGTTTCCACTGGCTATCTGCGCCTGCATGCCAAGCAGCTTTTCCAGCTTCAGCCATTTTGGCGAGCCTTTTAGGCTCGCGTCCAATTACAAAGTGTGGGCTGCGCCTGTCACGGGTTTGGGTGTCTTGGTAGCATTCAATACTATCTTCGTAGTCACTGATGCCTGTGCGCCCTAAAATAATAAACATATTTCCTTTACGGGGGCCGCTTGCGTTGTTTGTGCTGCGCGTTTCATAGTCGAGAGCTATTGGAATATCTTCATTCATGAGAAGTTTCCTTGTGAAAAGAGAAGTAAGGTATAGAGATGGCTCACTATAGCGAGAGTTATTCCTTTGGTGCAAGTGAAATGTGGATACAACAAGGAAAAGCTTGTGTTTTTTAGGGAAAAATCGTATTTTGCTTCTCATGAAAAAACAGGCGAAAATTCAACGTCATTTTGCACCTTGTGCAGAGCTAAAAGACGGCTGCGTTGTGGCAATTGGAAATTTTGATGGTGTCCATAAGGGGCATCAATCGGTTCTGAAAGCTGCAAAGGATATTGCAGATAAGGACAACCTCCCTACCGTGATGCTTACATTTGAGCCACACCCACGCCGCGTGCTTACGCCAAACGCACCGGGGCGCATTACGCCTTTTGCGGATAAAGTCCGCCTTGCGGGACGCCATGACGTAGATGTAGTTTCTGCTGTGAGATTCACAAAACCATATGCAGGAACTTCTGCTGAAACCTTTATGAAAGAGCATTTAAGCGAATCTTTAAATGCAAGACATGTTGTTGTGGGCGATGATTTTGCCTTTGGTCGCGGTCGTGAAGGGAGTGCTGAAGCGATGCAAGCCACCAGTGAAGCTTACGGGTTTAAAACCCATATTGTACCAGCTGTGACAGATACAGCAGGCGTAGAGATGGCTTCCACACTTATTCGCCAGGCATTACAAAACGGTGAGCTTAACCATGCAAAAGACCTGCTTGGCTACGCGCCGACGTTTAAACTTCGTTTTTGCGACGGTGTGGCGAGGCTTTCTCGTTATACGCCTATAAAAAACGGTGAATATTTAACGCGTTTACTTTATAGTAAAGGCTTCCATGAAAACGTGGAGCTTATGCGGGTGGTGATTAAGGACGGCGAGATGGCTGTATTGGACTTTCCGCCTGTAGAACATGGCATGCCTGTTGTAACACTAGAACTGCTAGAAAAATTTTAACTGAAAAGAGATGTAAATAGCTATGGCTGATAAAGAGCTGAGACAAACTTTAAATCTTCCTGAAACTGAGTTTCCTATGCGTGCGGGCTTGCCTAAGCGCGAACCTGAATGGGTAAAGGACTGGCTAGCAGAAGATATTTACGGGAAAATTAGAGCTGCTCGCTCAGAATCTCCAAGCTTTATTTTGCACCTTGGCCCTCCATATGCCAATGGCCGTTTCCACATGGGGCATGTGCTTAGCTACGTTCTTAAAGATTTTATTGTGCGTTCTAAAACAATGCAAAACTTTAACGCACCGTTTGTACCAGGCTGGGATTGCCACGGCCTTCCGATTGAGTGGAAGGTTGAGTCAGAGCTTCGCGAAAAAGGTAAAAGTAAAGATGACCTTTCTACGAAAGAGCTCCGTAAGCTTTGCCGTGATTATGCAGGTAAGTGGGTGAGTGCCCAAAAAGAAGATTGGCAGCGCATGGGTTGCCTTGGCGATTGGGATGAGCCATACCTAACAATGAATCCGAAAAATGAAGCGGGTATGGTCCGCGAGCTTGGCCGTCTATTTAACCGTGGGTACGTGTATAAAGGCGTCAAATCTATCATGTGGTCTACTGTTGAGGAAACAGCGCTTGCAGAAGCAGAGATTGAGTATCACGATAAAGAATCAATGGCTATTTTTGTGGCTTTCCCTGTAAAGGGCACTGATGAAAATGTAGTGATCTGGACAACAACGCCATGGACAATGCCTGCAAACCGCGCCGTAGCTTACGGCGAAGAGGTTGAGTATAGCCTTGTTGAAATTACGCAGGCTCATGAAAAAGCAGCTGCCAATATAGGCGCAAAATATTGGTTTGCGACAGAGCTTCTTGAAAGTGCAACAAAGTACTGCGGCATTGAAGAATACGCCGTACTTAAAACGCAAAAAGGTTCGGCGTTTGAGGGGACTGTTCTTCAGCATCCATTTTATGACCGTGAAGCACCTATGATTGAAGGGTTCCATGTTACGGTTGATGGCGGGACAGGTTTTGTACATATTGCCCCAGCCCACGGTGCGGAAGATTTCCAAATTGGCCGCGAGGTTGGCCTTGAACTCGAATGCCAAGTTCTTGGCGATGGAACATACAGCAATACAGTTGCAGATCTTTCTCAAACAGATGTGGCTCTTGCAGGTATGGATATCTGGAAAGCGCAGAAACGCATTATAGAAGAAATGACAGCACAGGGCGCACTCCTGCGTTGGTACAAGTACTCTCACAGCTATCCGCATAGCTGGAGAAGTAAAGCACCGCTTATTTTCCGCACAACGCCGCAGTGGTTTGTTGCTATGGATAACGATAAAAACCTCCGCGCAGATGCGCTTAAGGAAATTGATAACGTGCAGTGGCTTCCTGCTTATGGCCGCAACCGTATTTACAGCATGATTGAAGGCCGTCCGGATTGGTGTATTTCTCGTCAGCGTAAGTGGGGCGTGCCGATTACAGTATTTGTGCATAAGCACACAGGTGAAGTGGTGAATGATGCCGCTTTGTTTGAACATATTGCCGCTCTCGTTGAAGCTGAAACAATCGATGCGTGGGATAATCGCATTGAAGAAAACCGTATGGAAGAGCTCTTCCCTGCAGGCTGGCTTGCAAGTAAAGGGTTAAGCCTTGATGATCTTGAGCCACAGCGTGATATTTTGGATGTATGGTTTGATAGTGGAACAACGCATGCCCACGTGATGCGCGCTGAAAATGAGCGTAAAGGCAAAGAAAGCCGCTTCCACCGCGAGGATGGCAAGCGCCCTGCAGATGTATATTGGGAAGGGTCTGATCAGCACCGCGGCTGGTTCCATAGCTCGCTCCTTGAATCTGTGGCAAGTTACGGCGAAGCGCCTTATGAAACTGTTCTGACCCATGGTTTTGTGGTGGATGGTAAAGGCATGAAGATGAGTAAATCTATCGGAAACGGGGTTGAGCCAGAGCAGCTTCTTAAAAAGTATGGCATGGATATTGTCCGTCTTTGGGTGGCTGGTTCTGATTACACAGAGGATATTCGTTACAGTGATGAAATTATGGCTGGTATTTCTGATGGATACCGCCGTTTCCGTAATACGTTTAGATACCTATTGGGTAATCTATCGGACTTTGACGCCCAGACAGATACGGTGCCTTATGCAGACCTGCCTGAACTCGAAAAATGGGTACTTGCACGCATGGCAAATGTGCTGACAGAAGTAAAAGAGGCGTATGACTCCTATACCTTCCATAAGGCGTATCGCGCACTGTATAACTTCTGCGCAACAGATCTTTCAAATATCTACTTCGATATTCGCAAAGATGTTCTGTACTGTGATGCTAAGTCTGGCCACCGTCGCCGCAGTGTACAAACAGTGCTTATGGCACTGCTTACAGAAATCACAACGCACCTTGCGCCAATGATGCCATTTACAACTGACGAAGTATGGAAAGAGCGCTTTGGCGAAGCTGAGAGTGTGCATCTTGCCCTTTGGAATGATGTGAACCCTGAGTGGCAAAATGAAGCAGTTCTTGAGCAGTTTACGCCGTTTTGGGCGCTCCGCGAGCAGGTGAACCTTAAAGTTGAGGCACTGCGTAGCGAGGGTGATGTCGGTTCAAACCTAGATGTAGCCGTGACGCTTCCATCATCAGCGCAAGATATGAACCTACCGCTCACAGAGCTACTTATTGTATCTGCAGTGAGTTTTTCAGGGGATGTCGTTCAGGCTGAAAAAGCGTCGGGCGAAAAATGCCCACGCTGCTGGAGCCATCATGAAACAATGCATGCAACGCATACGGACGTATGTCAGCGATGCGGTGAGGCGCTTGATGGCCTTAAGGCACAAGGTGCGGCGGCTTAATGTTAGTGAAAGCCCAAAATTTCTTTATCATCCGTAAATGGGGCATAGCGCTGGCTGTGCTCGCATTTGTGATCGATATACTCACAAAACAGGCGGCACTTAAAGCAGAGCCGTTTCGCGAGGTGTTTATTCCAGGGCTTGTTGAGTGGACGCTTTCTTTTAATAGAGGCGTTTCCTTTAATTTTCTCGGTAATATAGATGGCACAATGGGTGACCTTATGCCCTATAAGCTTTCAGCGCTTGCTATTATTGCTAGTATTTTCTTCCTGTGGTGGATGGGACAAAAAGGCTCTATTTACTTACAGCTAGGGCTTGGCCTTATGATGGGCGGTGCGCTTGGTAATATGGTTG
>JAPKEQ010000067.1 GCA_028821995.1 Alphaproteobacteria bacterium | reverse complement strand
CTTAAACCTTGCACAACAAAAGATGAAAATTCACGCAGCAACATATCAGGCTGTGTTGGTTGGTATATTCCAGAAATACTCCCAGGCACCACATAAACCTTAAGTTCATCTCTGAGACGCTGATATTCAACTTTAATTTCAGAGTTTGCTTTTACAAAATAAAAGAGAATTGCAATCAATACCAGGATAACACCCAGCAAAATACCAGCTAATCTATGAGCTCTCTCTAAAGAGCTTCCAGCTCGGGCTAAAAAATCCATGTATCAATGATTTCCAGTTTTTATTTATTATTAAAATCAGTTTCGCCGATATTAGGCTAAATTTCAAATTTTTTTGCTTTTTTAGGGTTTGGAACCATTTTACCGATTGAAAAATACCGATACCACCAACGAAAGGCCATACCCTCTGGCTTGTTCGCTGTAAATTTATACATAATATAAGTTGCGAGAACACCTGCACCAAAAGCAATAATCGGCTTATGAAATAAAAACATAAGGCTATAGTAAGTCACAAGAAATGCGACAACAAATTCTGCCATACGGTTTGGCTTATCAATATTACGCGGCACTGGTCTTGTTGAGGTCATAAATTAAATATACCACAAAAAGACAAAAATAAAAGGCGGCATATGCCGCCTTTTATGCAGTATTTCAACTTATCAAGTACCGGCAGCACCGTCAGTAAAGTCAGTCGCGCCATCAGTTGTCGCACCAGTATCATCAAACAGTGCAGCAAAACCACCTTGCATAGAGTTAAACAGACCTGGGAATGCTGTCACAGCAACACCACCAATAATCATAATAACGCCCCAGCTAGATTGCTGAACAAGCCATGTGTAAAGGCCAAGCAGTGCAATACCAAGACCGATAAGTGTACCAATGTTACCTGTAATAAGGTCACCGATATCGCCTATAGCTTCATCACCTGTTGCTGCATTTGCCATTTCAGGCATCAGCGTAAATAGAACTGCTGCAAAACCTGCAAACATCATCATTGAAAAGTTTTTCTTAGAAATCATTTTATATATCCTCGTTTTTACCTAAACCGAGCGCAAACCTCAAGGCCTTGCTCTCCCTACATATAAAAGTATTGGAGTGGCTCACCTAAAAATCAAGTGGGAATTGTGTTTTTTATTTTTTTTATTTAAAAAACAGGTGTTTTTAAATGAAAGTGACGTATTTTCGCCACAAAAACTATTACTGCCAAGCCCCAACAAGCAGAAGCTGACTACCATCAAACTGCTGGAAAGAGAGCTGAAGACCATGTTCGGACTCAACGCGTGTTGCAATATAACCAAGAAGTTCATCAAGACGAGATTCTGCAGCAATTGTCCATTTTTCCTCTAGAATGTACAATTTATGATCTGGCAGCTCAAACTGAGCCTGCCAACCTGGCGCTCTCATATTAATGGCAGCAAAAACATTATCTAATATCTCAGGGATTGTCTTATCTTTCTCATAAATAGCAAGTTCAACATCCTCAAGGCGAAGGCGCCCATTTCTGTCTGTAAGCGGCAGGTCCGTCCATTCGTTAATGAGCGCTGTTGTCCCTGAAAGGGTTCTGGTTTCGGCTCTGTTAAATACCGCCTTAGAAAGAGGGGTAAGCCCAGGAATAACGATTTGCCTACCACCTGAAAGCGTATGGGCCCTTGTCATTAAGCTATCTGCCTCATCACGAAGGCGTTCTGCCTCTCGCTTCATAGATGCTTTTTCCTGCATTTTAGCTGCAAAAGCAAGGCGTTCTGCTTCTGCGATCTTAGAAGCAGCTTCAAGCACAAGCTCTTGGCGCCCCTTCTCTGCAAGAGTTTCTGCAATCTTAAGATCCATGCTCAAGCGCTCAAGTTGCTGCTCATAAACACCCTGTTTACGAACCATTTGGTAATCCAAAGATTGGTTCCGCTTTTCAAGCTCAAGAATTTTAGCCGCCTGCTCCTCAAGCTTTGAACGCAAATGGCTATGCTCTTGCTCTTGTTGACGGCGATGCCCCTCCGCTTGAAGGCGCGTCTTATCTAAAGCAGTAAGCGCCTCTTCATTACGCGCCTGTTTCATATCTTTTGTTTTTTCAAGATCGCGCATTCTTGCAAGAAGACGCTGAATCTCTTTTTGGTGCTCTGCAATAATAGCAGTATCATTCATACGGCCAATATCCCTCACACCTGCAAGCAATGTTTCAGATTCCTTCAAAATAAGGGCCCGCTCACGATTTTCCTGCCAAGACTCTACAGTTTTTGTAAAGTTATCCGCTTCATGTCGTGCAATTTGCACCTTAGCTGCCTGTGTTTCAGGCTTAAGTGTAAAATCACTTGGTAGAACAGGGTCATCCCCCTCTAGTGCAATAATAATATTCTTTTCTTTTTTACTCTGGTCACGGGGGCCACCCTTGTAATCCTGAAAAGCGATTTGGATTGAAGGATCTGCTGTTCTTTGACCCTTAGGTGACTTTCCATCAAATAGCACCTCAGCATGCCCGCAGTGCTCTGTTGCAGACTCATACAACTCAGCGTAACGGGACGTTGTGCTCTCCACCGCAACCTCCAAAGGTAGCGTATTATCACAATCTTTATATGAAGCCTGAGACGGTTTATATTCAACAACCTGAGATTCCGCTACAAGAATACCACCGCCATACTTATGATCGCGCGGGTTAGCTTCACTTACCATTTTATGAGGCTCAACAGAGACAGCACCACATGCAGAAAGCCCAGCAAGGGCTATCATGCTTATTGATCGTTTAAGAATATTACTCACTATCTGTTACCAATATAATTCGTTCTTTATCAAACAAGTTAAACGAAAGCTTAAACCCACGATAACTAAACACATAGCTAGAAACATAGTTTGCAAAGTCAGAGAAGGTTGTCTCTGCATTCAAGCTGAATTTTTCATCAAGGATATCTTGATGCTCAGATTTTAATTTCCATTGAAGCTTCCATTGCCCTGCAAAAGGCGATGCAGAATGCACAATATCACCAAGAATATCTTCAAGTGATTCATTTTCAGCATGCACAACCACTTGATAATCCTGTAAATCAATCCAGTTTTCAATTGGCGTTTCCGCAATATACCCTTGAGGTAAAGACGTCATATGAACATCAGAAACAGCATCTCCATTAACCGATGGCGGCTGTAAAATTGCGACTTTTAGGTTTTGAGCATCAATGTGCTCACCATTTTGTACAGCATCAAAACGTACATGATCTTCAATAAAGTCACCACTATTGCGCGCCATTCCAGCAGCGTTTTTCATTGAGAATATTTTCTCTTCAAGATCTGCCTTCAGTGTATCAAGATCGCCCTTGCTCACCATACCGCCTTTTACGGTATTCACATCAGCCTGTAAACTTGCCAAACGCTCTTCCACAAGGTTTTTTGCACTCTCAACATCACTTTTTTGCGCAGCCGCGGATCTAAGAGAACTTAGCTCATCAACAAAGCTATCCAGCTTCTCCTGGATATTTCCTTGAGACTGTATGTAGTTGTTAAAACGTACATTCCCTTGACCTTGCATGTTATCAAAATGCGTTCTGAGCGCTAAAATATCTGTTCCAACCTTAGAGAGCTCACGGTTAAGAGCATTGCGCGTGTCCGCATCATGCAAGCGATCGCTTGCCATTTGCTCCTGCATTTGGGCAAGGCTACGCACAAGACCTTTTGAAGTTTCCGTTACCAAAGTATTCGTTGCATCTAGAGCATCTTTACTTGCCGCCTCCTCACGAAGCTGCGTAAACTCTGTATTGAGGCTTGCAAGCTGGTTCTGAACAGCATCTCTCAAGGAGCGTGTCTGCCCAAGACCGTCATCAAGACCATCTTTCATGTAATCTACAGCCGCATTAAGCGCCACCACCTCTGCACCAAGGTCGCGTACACTTTGAGACATCAGCTCACGTGCACTCTGGTCCTGAACTTGACCTGATTGAAGCAAATCTCTCAGGCGTTCAATGTTTTGTTCAAGGTAAGCTGAGCGTACATCAAACAACTCTCTTGTCATGTGTACATCGCTTTTTGTTGCGGAAACCTTACGAAGGGCTGTAAACTCGTTATTTAAACTTGCAAGCTGGTTCTGAATAGAATCTCTCAAGGAGCGTGTCTGCCCAAGACCATCATCAAGACCATCCTTCATGTAATCTACAGCCGCATTAAGCGCCATCACCTCTCCACCAAGGTCGCGTACACTTTGAGACATCAGCTCACGTGCACTCTGGTCCTGAACTTGACCTGATTGAAGCAAATCTCTCAGGCGTTCAATGTTTTGTTCAAGGTAAGCTGAGCGTACATCAAACAACTCTCTTGTCATGTGTACATCGCTTTTTGTTGCGGAAACCTTACGAAGGGCTGTAAACTCGTTATTTAAACTTGCAAGCTGGTTCTGAATAGAATCTCTCAAGGAGCGTGTCTGCCCAAGGCCATCATCAAGACCATCTTTCATGTAATCCACAGCAGCATTAAGCGCCGTAATTTCAATTCCAACCTCATGAACCTTTTGGTCAAGCTGGTTTTGAGCACGCATATCAAGGTCTTGACCAGACTGCACTTGATTTTGAAGCATTGCAATACTGTCGCTAAGGTGAGAAGCGCGACTCTCAAGCAGCGCACGCGTTGCGCCAACATCACCTTTACTCGCTGAGATTTTACGAAGTTCTGTAAATTCATTATTTAAACTTGCAAGCTGATTTTGCAACGATGCCTGCGCGGCAGCAGAAATACTATTTTGACTATCAAGCTGATACTGTATGGCGTCAATCCCCTCAGAGAGCGCAGCAACACGACCAATAACCTTACGTTGCTCTTGCGTTAAAGAGCGGTTTTGGTCCGCAAATGCTTTTACACCTTCAATGTGGTTTTGCATAGCAAGCAGACGGCTTTCAACGGCACGGTTCTGCATTTGGATATCATCTTTTCTAGCAGCAACATCTTGAAGTCCACCAAGAGTCCCTGAAAGCCTATTCAACGCGTCACGCGTCCATGTGTCAGAAAGTGCGAATTCGCTACGGCGCACAGCGTCAGCGCCAAGGTAGTCAAGTTGCTTGCTTAGGTTTGCAACCACAGCCTCGAAAGACTTAGAGGTCTGAAGTACATCTTCTTCGCGAGCAAACTGTGTAAGCTCACCCTCAAGTCCGCTAATTTTTGCCACAAGCCCTTTACGCTCGGATTCAAGCATCGTGAGACGTCTCTCATTATCAAGGGCACTACGTTTCTGCATTTCAGCTGTTTGCAAAAGTTCGTGACGGCGAATGTCATCAAGCTTTTTACGAATTTCCAACTCTTCCATGAAAGATTCTGCGCGCGCATCTTTTGCTGCCTTTCGGCGCTCTTCTGCAATTTTTTTATCAAGCTGCTGCTGTTTTGAAAGCGCGACTATTTCTTGTTTTAAAACTTGTTTTGAAGCTTCAACCTGTCTCAAACTGGATTTAAGCCCAGAAATATCTGCAACAAGAGCCTGTCGTTCACGCTCATGCGCCTTAGAAAGGCTTTCAACCTTATCGTTGAACGTTGAAACTGTTTTAGCGCGCTCACGTGCATATGCATCCTGCGCCGCCACCCGGTCTCTAACATAAGCATCCTGCGTTACTGCAAATTGAGTTTTAAGGGCGCCAACTTCTTGCTTTAGGCGAGCAGTTTCGGTCACAACCTCTCTTGGAGGTGCTGCGGCCTGTGTTTTGCGCATAAAAATTTTGCCTTTTTGAATTGTAGGCTCAATATCAAAAACAACATCTTCTTCATGGTAATATTTAGAATAATCCTTAAGAGATGTCTTTTTAGAATGAGGCACAGCTTGCGCTTGCGTTTGCTCGTCCCCGAAGCCAGTTACAGCTCCCTTGTTCACAAAGTGAATCTCTGGAGAGACTTGTCCACTGCTACCAGTTGCACCTTCTAAGGGTGCCCCGCACCCTGACAATAGCCAAACAGACGCCGCAATAGGCGTGCTAACCCACAGAAATTTACGATAAGACAAAGTCATGACCCGAAAATCCGACGCTCTCATTTTTGTTTTTATTATCTGTAGAATACGCAAGATTATAGGTTTTGACTACCTATTCTTGACTTGTCCATGCCTTTTTATGCAAAAGATATGAGAAAACGCCAAGCCCCCCCCACCAAAATGCCACAAACACACCTGCCAAAAAGATATTCTGAAACAAGGCATACAAGACAACAAAACCAAGCCCTGCAAATATTTCTATAAGTACATAGAGCGCTGAAAAATGAACACCGCACTTACGGCACTTACCGCGGAACATCAAATAAGAGATAACAGGTATAAGATCTATTGGTGTAAGTGTTCTCTTGCAACCACCACATTGACTTGGCGGGTTCCTTAAGCTCATACCAGCAGATACCCGGTATCCCATGCAATGCACAAAAGATCCCATAATGGCTCCCAAGGTAAACAGAAATACGCCTCCATAAACTGGAAACTCCTGCAACAAAAGGTCAAATATCGCTAACATGCGCTGTTAGATGATTCTTGTCCTGCTGTACAACGACCGCAGCTATTTGGAGAAATCCGAACTTCTCTCCCTTGCATAGGGCCACGACAAGTTGTTCCTGCCCTTCTTGGATTGGAATAATAATAAAGTGGCGTTTCTTCCCACTCTCCTGTTGTAGCATTAAAATATTTTTCTAATGGGTGGCAGCAATACTTTGATGGGAGGCCAAGCACAGACATAAGGGCCTTCATTCCAGCCTTTCTGTTAGCAACATTACTAGAGTTATCAATTGTATTTACGCCTGTCCCAAAACTTGCGTTAGCGGCTGTGGTTTCGTTGATAATAAGGCGTGTTCCGCCAATAGCAACATCAAAGCGATCTAACCGCGCCCCTCTCTCATCTACTGGTGCAGGCGCAACAACAGTCCCGCTACTCATTCTAAATGAAGGCGGTACAAAAACCTGATCATCAGGCATCTCCGCTGCTATTGCAGGAATAAGACCAGCCCTAACATCTTCATAGCAATTATAAATAGAGTTTGCCATAGTTACTGTGGCCTGACAGCCTTGCGTAATTAAACTTTGGGCACGCAACCTTTTCTGGTTCGCATAAAAATCTAAAGCTTCCTCAACTTTACCAATGCGTTCTAATGTTTCCCCGTAAGCATCGGCTTTAAACTTCGCATCCGTGAATTTTGTAATCACATCATCAGAATCAGGATCTGCCTCCAGGTCGTTATAATCACTAAGATCAAACGTTCCAGTAGGCGCTGTAATTGCTGCAAGTGAACCTGGTATTGCGTCTGTTCCGCAAGGTGCTGCACCGTAGCAGCCATCAGCCCCCATAGAAATAACAGCAACGTAATAAATAGAATAAGACCCTCCATTAAAGGTCACGACCTGCTCCTCCACAAAAAGGCCGCGCCGGGCGTCAAACACGTCATCTCTCATATCATTTAAAGACAAGTTACCAACGACTACATTAGACGTAAAAGCCGTGTTTGTTCTATTCCATGCTTGGTTAAAATTCGTAGCACTTAAAATATTGGCTGGTATTTGCCCTGTTTCCTGAAGATACGTTTCAAACATATTTATAATGTTCTTTTGAGCAGCAACTTCTTCTCTTTGCTTACCTCTTAAAAGAGTATCACTCACAGATGGGTACAAAGCGCCAATCAAAACAGCAATTATAGCCATGACAATAATCATATCCGGTAATGTAAAGCCTGACCTGAGTAATGCGTGGGCAGTATTTTTTTTCATATAGCTCACCTAACAACTCTGTTCAATTGTAACTTTTGCAGGCTTTTTGACCTCATTAATTCCAGGCCTTGTAATTGTACCGCAGTTACCATCCTCATCTGGAAGTGAGTAATAATAGAAAGGCTCACCGTCTAGTGTACAGCAGTTTTCATCTGGAAGGCCAATAATACGCATAAGCCTAATCATACCAACACCTCTATTATTTCTGTTTCCTGCATTAGTGTTTGCAATATAATTTGCCGTTGTATTGTTACCAGTAAACCCGCCATATACAGGTGAGCCTCCTTCCACTGTGATACTGCTTACAAGCTCTGTATTAATTAGGAATGTTGCATCTGTACGCGCGCCTGCTGGACCTGCTCTACGGCCATACAAGTTTTGCTCAGCATTTGTATTTTCTCTAAAATCTGGGGGATAAAATATAAGCTTGTTTTCATCCTGAAAATTATCAGCTCCGCCAAATTCACCGCTATAACAGGCAAGCAAATCATCAGAATACCCTGCAAGAACGCCACCAGAACAGTGATTTTCTTTTTCTACAACATAGTTACCAAGCGCTGATTCTGCATAGCTTTCTAAACGTTGTTCAATAACTCTAATTTTACGGATTGCATCATCAATAACTTTTACACGCTCAGGATAATTCGTATATTTTATAAGCAGGTCGTCCCCTGCCGCTTCAAGAGTAGCATAATTTGCCGCAGAAAGGGTTGCTGGAACGACAGTGTCTGTCACCCTATTTGCTCCAGTTGAAACAATAGCCACATACACAACATCCCCCAAAGATACGCCATTGTATTGCTGTGTTGTATCCACAAATCTACGATAAATCAAAGCCTGACCCCACTCATCATTTTCAATAAGATTTGAAGGCAGTTTTGCATATTGCTCAATATCACCTACCCAATCTGCAGACCCTTGAGGAGAAATAGAATAGCCATCACTTCGCATTCTATCACTGTCCTTCAGGCGTACCTCAATTGCTGTTTGAATATCCTTCATATTCGCCTCTTGGGACTTTTGATCACTAAAACGCATAAGTCTTGTAATATCAGGAAATGCCATTGTTAAGAAAATGCCCATCACAACGACAACCAAAATCATTTCAGGTAATGTAAAACCTTT
>JAPKEQ010000007.1 GCA_028821995.1 Alphaproteobacteria bacterium | reverse complement strand
TAAAGTGGTACGCGAGCTGGGTTTAGAACGTCGTGAGACAGTTTGGTCCCTATCTACCGTGGGTGTTGGAATATTGAGAAGAGTTGCCCCTAGTACGAGAGGACCGGGGTGAACATACCTCTGGTGTACCTGTTGTCGCGCCAGCGGCATTGCAGGGTAGCTACGTATGGACGGGATAACCGCTGAAAGCATCTAAGTGGGAAGCCTCCTTCAAAACTAGTATTCCCTATCAGGACCGTGGAAGACCACCACGTTGATAGGCTGGGTGTGGAAGTACAGCAATGTATGAAGCTAACCAGTACTAATTGTCCGATCGTCTTACACTCAACATAACCGAATTACTGTATGTAGATTTCAGATAATTGACGGTTTATGATTAAGGTCATTATATAACTATTATTGGTCGAGCACCTTGTTAGAATATTAAATTTCTTGGTGACCATAGCACAAGTTCAAAACCCGTTCTCATTCCGAACACGGACGTGAAGCCTTGTAGCGGCGATGGTACTTTGTCTTAAGGCACGGGAGAGTAGCACATTGCCAAGTTTTAATATTCTAATTAGGTGTTCGACTGCATCCAATTTTCCAAAAAACCGCCGCAAGGCGTTTTTTTGCTGTGTAATATGATAAAAATCAACCATGCCTAGCTAAATTTTAGCTCTTATTCCTTTTGATACGCTTTGATTAAAGAGCTTGTTGGGTGATTATGTAGCCCTCTTAGAGCTTGTGTGGCCCTTAGGTTTATATAAGTTTATTCTTTGTACCTCTTCATGCTTCGATTCTTATAATACTGTCTCTGACTCTCTGACTCTCTGATCCTTCTGCCCTGTAGCTTTTGTGTGTGGCTTGAGTAGGGGGGATAGGGTATGTATGCTATTAGTTCCAGCTAATGAATTTAGGGGGACACTGATAGCCTTTATTAAACTGGAATGCCTAAATCTTAGGAACGCATATTTAATGTAAGTTATTCATTAATATTAGGTTTTGTTTGCTTGGATGCCCTAAAGCAAGAGAAGGCATAGGAGGACATAGATAGATTTATGGAGACGGTATCAAGCTCTTCTTCGTATGAATAAGTGGTTGAAGAAAACCTTTGAGTCTATACATGTATAAATCAAAAGAAAGCCCTCTGACATGAGAGGGCTTGTGTTGAGTTAGCAAGGGCCAGAAACATCTGGACCACACTCTTCAATTGAAGGCGGTACAACCGTTGTCTCTCTTGGTGGCGCACTTCTTGTTAAAGCGTCCATGGGATTAAATGTTGCTGCTGCTGCTCCATCCCTTGCAATAGCGGTTGCTGATGAAAGTTCACCGCTGACGCATGCGCCAATGGTCATATCGTCCGCTTCACTTGATGCAGTGCTTATGCCTTCTATAAAAGCATTTATTAATCCAGGAAATGCTGTGACTGATATACCAACAATGATCATAAATATACCGTAATTGCTACCTTTCATAAGAAGTACAACAAATCCTGCGAAGGCAAAGGCAAAGCCAATTAGGGTCCCTACGTTACCTGTAACAAGTTCTCTTACGTCGCAGTAAACTTCATCCATATTTGCTGAAGCGCCACCAACAGGGGCTGCGAAAGCTTCTTGAAAGCAACTAAGGCTTAATATAAATAAGGTTAAAATAAAAAATAGGTTCATTTTTTTTTGCATTATCGGGCTCCTTCATCCATATAAATAGTATGGGGTGTTTTTTTTATCTTTCAAGCTGGATAAATTAATGTACCCTAATAGGTGTCAAGAAATGTTACTTGTATGCATCAACATAAGTGTGCAAGTGGTAAATTAGGGAATACGAATAGTGGGTAGACATATGTCATTTTATGCTGGAAGATTGTGCCTTTTTCTTGGGGTGTTTTTTGCTGTTATACTAGGAGCTGTTGAGGCTTATGCTGAGTTTCCAGATTTAGGCGTAGTCGGTGAACACCGGCTTATGACAGTTGTAGGCTTTGCACAACAAGATTTTTATTTTGATCTTTTTAAAAATGGCGGCTTACAAACACTTGCTTTAACGTTTGCCTTGATTGGTGGACTTCTTATTCTACTTATTCCTAAAAACCATAATTTCATGACAATCTTTTGTTATTTATTTTTAGTATTTATTTTAATTGTAGGGCCTAATCCAAGTGATAGCTCTTTATTCTTCTACCCGCTAGGTAGCCATCAGGATGCATGGGATTGCCCTGTTCCGCCAAATGATGCATTGTCTATGGAAATTGTTTGTAAGTCTGGCGTCGATGCGAGTATTGCTGGTAATATTTCAGATGCTTTACCAACAAGAATTACGGATAATATGGACCAGTTTGGTGCCTTTACCCCTCAGCTTGTAGCCATCCATTTTTTCACAGCAATTGAGAGAACTTTACTGCAAGCATTATGGGGAGGCGCTGAAAACCAAACAACCCCAGGAGATGTTACAGGCATTTATAATGACAGTTCACTTCTTTCTGATACAGTTAAAAACAATCAGAACATACAATATTATGAGGCCGTTTATTCTGAAATATGCCCTGTCCATGACGTTGTTAAAAATATGGCGGATTTTGCTAGTATCCCTGCCTCTCAGTTGAAACTTGCAGCAGAAGATACGTTTACGTATAGCGATGCAATAAGAGCAAATGAAGTTTATTACAGCGGTTTTGCAGATAAACGTGTTTATCCGGTTAGGGCTGCAACAGCAAGGCTACACCCAGATGATTATGCTAAGTCTATTGTTATGCCAGAAGGAACAGGTAACCCTGCATATGAAGCAAGAAAATCTGCAATGGATGCTGTAATTGCATCAATTAATGTTGATTCATCTATACAGGCTCTAATTGATTATAAATTAGAACGAAAATCAGTAAGTACTACAAGAGTGGGGTTCCCTTATCGTGGAACGATTGGGAATAATAAAAACCATATTTTCAATGATTTACTTTTGGAGGATAATGATTATGTGATATCAGATCACTGGTTATGGGGAACAAAAGAAGCTGCTTATGAACCGGATCCATATAACTATCATTTAGAGGCTGATGACACTCTATCTGTTGATGGTACTGCTGTAACAGAGACACCGCGGGATCGAGAGCCAGTTATCCCAATAGCGCGAGCAGTGCTTTGGGGTGGAAGTGGTGCAGTCAGCGTACTAGCTGCCGGCCAAATTTTCCCTGATAGAACAGGAAATTATGGTTTTATTCCTTCTGCTGAAGAGTTCAGAAGAGCTTCATCTGTTTTTGCTGGAGCTGATGGAAGGTACGATTCTCTTAATAGTGCCATGGCAAATTACCCTGTTCAGCTTTATATTCCATATGTAACAGCTAGAAAATCAGGGGTGCCAAGCGTGACTCTTGTTGGTAGTGGTACTCTTGCTCACCGTGGCCTTTTGCCCCGTTCTTATGGTGCTATTTCAGACTTAGGCGGCATTACTACTTCTGTAGGGAATAACTTTAATCCAGCTGTGCAAAGCTGCCTTGATTTTGCAGCTCTTATTTGGAGCCGTAAATTTTATGCACTAGAAGAAGCAGGACTTATACCTTCAACGCCTTCGGGGGATATGATTGACTTTAGAGAACCGCTAACCATTAGTCAGGGACAGTATTTGCTAGACCCTAGCTTCTTAAATTCATCAAGTGACCCTAATATCCGAAAAGTGCATGCATCTCTTGCAGAGTCTGCCAGAATGATGCTTATGAGAGAGGGGTGCATACAGAGGATTGATTCGACTACAGGCGCTTCGACATGGAGCGGATGTGGTACGGGTGAAGTCGATACTCCTGATAATTCCTGGGGGCCAACCGAATATTTTTGTAAAAATGGTGGCCTAGATTGTAGCATGAGCCTATGGGCACAAAGTTTTGCCGGAGATATGAAGTCAGCTTGGGGAAATTCTCAAACGGGTAACTTTTCAAGCATTACCGCAAGTCCTAATGGAGCGACGAGTTATGGAGGCGTCAATTCTTACAGTGCAGCGGTGGGTAGCGTTGTTGTTAAAGTGGGGCTTTCTATTGCATCTGCTGTACAAGGTTTTGTTTATGGAGCTTATATGAAGCTTATGCCTGTTATTATTTCTTACGGGTTAGCCCTTGCACTCTTTATGACACCATTTGCTTTCCTTATGGGTATTGCTGTGCCAATGCAAGCAAGTGCAGTATTGGTTGCACCTGTTGTGGCTGTAGCATTCCTTAAAACAGTTTCAATTGCACTTATCCTTATTGACCATGCATTTGTATCACTTATGTTTTGGGTTGAAGGTACCAATGTAGGTGATCCTGAACTTTATAAAGCTATGCTCGTTATGGCGCATTTAACGGCAAGTGTAAGTTTATTCTCTCTTGCTGGTATGCTTCTATTTGGCATGAAGGATTCAGGATCGTTTGTTAAGCATCTTACAAGCATGGATAAAGCAGGACAGGTTTCTTTCCAAGAAGCTATGGCTTATGGGGCAGCGCCAATTGTGGCAGCCAGAACCCTTGCTAAAGGAACTCAAGCGGTTGGTAGGGGAACTGGATCTCTTCTAGAAAAAGGACAGTCTCTCTCTAATGCTGCCGAAGAAAAATTAGATAAAGTTGGACTTGGCGGAGCTGCAAGAGTTAGTTCAAGTGCATTCGGTGGCGCTGCTGGTGCGCTTGCTACAGTATCTGCCCTACCTGGTGCCTCTATGTTACTTGGAGATTCTGTCAGGGATGGCTACATGGGGTCAGCAAACGCAAGAACAGGTCGTGCAAGCTTTAGACGTAACTCTGCTGGTGGAGGACTGTCTCAAAGATTAGGTGAGTCTGATCCTGATGATATGGCTCTAAATGAAAGCAAAGATAGCGCGAAAAGAGCTTATGCTAAGATGACTAAATCAGGAACGGCAGCTTCTAAGTTAAAGGCACCTATTGAAAAAGATGCGAATTCAGAGAGAGGGCTATCTTCCTATCATGATGAGATGCAGGATAAGATTGCTAAAATGTGGATTCAAGCAAAAGGAAGCATGAAAAATGCTCAGCCCAATATTAATAGTTCCTTTAACAGTATGAATCAACATATGAGTGATATGCATCAGGCAGGAACGTTAGACCAGCATTACTCTAAGCAGCAAAACCTAAAAACAGGTTCTGCACAGTATCATGTATCTCAAGAAGCGCTTAAAGCTCAAGGGATGACGGATGACATGATTTCGAAATTAAAATGGGAAAATGTCCAAGTTAAAGGTTCTGATGGGAAAATGATCACGAAAAAAATGCATGAGCTAGAGTCTCGTGAAGGACTGAATGCAGCCCCTAAAAAATCATCTATGAATACCGAAGACTGGGTAACTTAAACTAGGAATATGTAATGAATAAAAATAATAAAGCATTTGTATGGAATAACTTGAGAGGCCAGAACCCTCACATGAAGGTATCTTGGCCTTTCTACTCTGGCTTACTGAGAGATTTAAACCTTGTTAATAAGCGTCAGCCTTCTCATGGTAATAACGCAAATATTTCTTGTGAATATGGCCAAGGCGTAAAGCTTTCTCATCTTGTGAGCTTATCTCCAACCTGTGTGAGGGATTTGAGCGGGAGAGTCATTCATATTGGGCATGGACCTGAGGTTAAGTTTGATGAAGAGTGGAAAAGCATTGATAAGATGTTCCCACGCTTTAGCCAGCCAGCGGCGCCAGATCAGACAGAATGTATTCTTACCTCTTTTAGGAGCTTAGATATGTCTATTGCTCCTGATGCAAAGGAATCTGGAAATGAACATATTCCTAAGTTTTTACGCTATAAGAACCCGAATTTATACCCATATAAGCTACGTTTGGATACTTTTTATATTGATGGGTGGAAACTGCCTCAGACAGAGTATCTTTATGTGAAGTCAGAAGGGCTAACTCTTACAGAAGTGGAAAGCTCAGCAGCTGATTTCTTTAGCAAATGGGATGCGCGCGGTAATTTAAGTTACGAGCAATGGCATGAAAAACATGATGGTGAATCTTGGTATGAGGCCCTTTTTGAAAAAGGTGTAACTGTTATTCCAACCTTTGAAGCGCATAATGGCTATAACAAAGTAACCGCTGATTTTGAGCTTGAAGATTTTTGGCCTGGCAGAGCAGTAGAGGGTCTTCATAAAATTATTAGCACTGCTCCAAGTGATGCGCCTAAAGGAACCATTTTGGAAGTGAAGAGGCCTGGCATTGCTATGTCTCGTCGTATTGAGCCTGCTCAAGTCATCGTGAGTGATGGAAGCGGTTATAAGTCGTCTCATGTAAATGACCCAGAGCCTTACTTTCCAGATTTACGTTTGCCTCATACCCGTTGCGTAGCTGAGTGGGGATCTTGCCATCTACCTACGCACCCAAGCCACTTTGAAGAGCCGGCTCTTTCTGGATGGGATCATGTTACAGGCAAGTTTATGCAACTTTCAGGTCCTTTATGGGATCCTCTTCATTATTACTACAAGAGCGTGGATGAGGTGGTGCGTGCCTTTAAGTCACCTGCTGAAAATAATTCAGAGACCATTTCTGTACCTGAACACATGAAGACAAAATTTTACCCAATTAGCATTATGAACGGCTATGACCTGATTGATGAAAATGTCTATCAAGCACGGCAGGCAAATGATATCGCCATTAATTCAGCTATTCGTAGAAAGCCACTTAATGAAGAATCTTGTACTTTAGGGTATCACCCACTTCCTGTAGAGTTTGAGTATGAACTCGATAATTGGTGGTTTCCAGAGCTTGCCCCCAAAAATAGACTAGAGAATATAACCCCACCAACAAATTTGGCGCAAAGGCTGCTGCCTGTTATACGTTCCAATGTGGTTCCTAGTTACTATGCAAAAGAGGTTGAAGGTCAAGTGTGGTGGGTTTCTGATGTTGAAAATTTAAAAATTGCAACAGGGCGACCGCTTGAAGATTATCCATTTTTAACTCGCTACTTGGGAGATGAGGTCAATCTGGATAAAGTTACTGAGTGGTTTACGCTTCATCTTGAACATGTGAGCGATGACATACTTGAAAGTTCTGCGCATCAACTTTGGCCTAATGATAGACCTGACGAGTTAGATAGAATTTCTCCAGGCTTTTATACTGCACTTATGGGCATGCGTTCTCAAGGTTTAGAACTTATGAGATTGAGACATAGGCTTTATAGGGAGCAGCCAGGTTTATATTACGCTGCGTTTTGGAGTATGATTTCTATTGATGATTTAATTGAAGAGTTGAAACTTATGGAGCAAGAAGGCCGACAGCAAGAGCAAGTGAGTAAACAAAACAGTGCTGAGCAACATTTGCTTGATGGCAGTGATTTGAAGAGCTCTGAACTTGGTGGTGCGCTTGATGAGGATAGTCAGCTTTAAAAGCTCTTTCTTCTTGTTTTATAATCGCATAAAATAAATGCTAGAATAAAATAAGAAGAAGAGCAAAACGTATGCGTCCAGATGTACTTACAGAAAAAAGTTACCAGTCACATCAGACAGCACAGCATGCGTATGAGCCACTTCTGGCAAACTATTCAACGCTTACATCGCTTATAGAAAAGAGGTGTGAGCTTTCAAAAAATGCACCTTTCCTGATTTACAGAGATGGAGACACACGTAGAGAATGGTCTTACGGCGATTTTTATACGGAGGTTTTAAAGTACGCATACTTTATGCAAGAGCACCTTGGATTAAAATCAGGAGATCGTGTGGCTGTCGCTGCTCACAACCATGACCAAACTGTTTTTACTGCTTTTGCTTGCTGGTTGATGGGATACGCTTATGTTCCGCTTAATATGACAGAAAGTGAAGAACGGATTAACTTTGTTATTGAGAATTCTGAATGCAAAGCTCTTTTTGCATTAAAAGAATATACTGAAAAACTTGCCCATGTAAAAGAAATGCTCCCCCGCATTCAGCATTTTATACAAATATCAGGAGTTGAGAGTTCTGGATGGGAAAGGTTTTCTGATAAAAAATATAAAAATGATTACAAACCCTTTGTAGATGTAAATCGTGAAACAGAAAGCCTTGTTGTATTTACATCAGGAACCACAGGAAAGCCTAAAGGTGTTGTACTCGACCATGGTAATCTTCTTGCCGATGCTCATGCTATTGCGGAGTGGTTCAAGTTTGATGCTACTGATAAAGCTATGACAATTCTTCCTATTCATCATGTAAATGGCCTTATTTTGACGCTTTTGACGGTTTTTTATTCGGGAGGAAGCACGGTTCTTAATCGAAAATTTAGTGCGTCTAATTACTTCACTGTTTTGCAGGAGGAAAGGTGCACCTTTGGAAGTGTTGTTCCAACTATTCTTTCTTTTCTTGGAGAGACATATGAATCATTTAATAAGCCAGAATCTTTAAAGGATTACTTTTTAATTTGCGGGGCTGGACCGCTCACTGTTGAGCTTTCTCAACGTTTTATGGAAAAATTCAAAATTAAGATTCAGCATGGTTATGGCTTAAGTGAGACGGTCGTTTATAGCTGTTACTTACCTAAAGATTTATCAGAGAGTGAATATCAGGAAATGATGTACGAACATGGATTTCCTTCTATTGGTTGTGCGATAGGCTGTAATGAAATGGCGATTCATGATGAGGAAGGCAATGCGCTTGCTGAAAATGAGCGCGGAGAAATTGTTATTCGTGGGCAAAATATTATGCAGGGGTATTTTAAACGCCCAGAAGCTAACGCAGAAGCTTTTGAGTTTGGGTGGTTTAGAAGTGGTGATGAAGGATTTTATCTTACAGATGACAGAGGGCGCCAGTTCTTTTTTATTACGGGAAGGCTAAAAGAGCTAATCATTAGAGGCGGGGTGAACTATGCCCCACTTGAAATTGATGAGATTCTTTCTGGCATTAAAGGTGTACGTATTGGACTTGCTGTTGGTTTTGAAAATAACTTTTACGGAGAAGAAGTTGGTGCTTTTATTGTAAAAGAAGAGGGGGCAAGCATCAGTGCTGAAGATATTTTGAGTATTTGCTCTGAAAATATGCCACGCGGAAAATGTCCGAAAGTTGTTGTTTTTGGAGAAGAAGCCCCTGTCACTGCAACAGGAAAATATCAGCGTAATAAACTTAAATATCTATTTATAGACCACAAAGATACCCAGTTTACATAAAAAAACACCCCCAAAAGGGGGTGTTTTAAATCGTTTTAGAGTCCTGCAACTTGCTTCAAGGCGTTACAAACGTCATCCTCAGTGGAATATTCATTACTCGTATCGCCGCCTACGTTCGAAAAGTAGATGCCTTTAAATTTGCAAAAGAGCTCTTCATAGCCACTACTCTTATCGTACATAGCGTCATTGGTCATGCCCTGCATATTTTCAGGAAAAAGACCCCGCGGCCATTTGGTTGCACCAGACATGGTACTACCATCAGGTAACTGACGAATCTTAGGATCAAGCCAAATATGCTCCATCTCCTTTAAGCGTTGAGACATATAGCACCACTGAATGGAACCGTGTTCATCGCTGAAGTAGAGCACCACTTTAGGCGTAATATTGTATTTGCGAGGTAGCTCCTTTTTAAGGAACCATTCCCAGCGCGCACAATGATCATCACGGTTATATGTACCAGGGTCAAAAGGCAAAAGCCCTTTAAATTCACCGTTAATAAACCATCCGCCGCTATCGTTGGTGCGGCTTGAAGGATGGAACGGATCTTTTTCCCCCATAGCGTCAACAGTGCTAACATGTTGGCTAAATTCGCCGTTGGACGTCACGATAGACACGACGTGGGATGAGCCTAAATCAGCAGCTTTACCAACAGCTTGCGCAAGGCGGCGTGCAGCTTGCTCAAACTCATTCATACTACCTGAGTTATCAAAGATGAACACAACATCTTGCGGGATTTGTGTCGGCTCTTTAGCGCGAGTCAAATCAGCACCTGGTTCCAGCATAAGCCTGACCAGTTTGTCCATGTTCCAGCGAGGCGCCTGTGTCGGCTCTTCAGGGTCACGGGCAATTAATGCCTGCAAAGATTGCATGAGCTTGCTAACAGCAATAGGGTCAGGTTCTTCATTGGAGATTTGGAACGTACCGGGAGGTGGTGTTTCTGGCTGTTCAAAACCATATGAGAAGCCGTCATCGTCGTCTCCATCACTCTCACCAGGCTCACCAGGGCTGTTGCCGTCGTCACCTTCGCCTTCACCTTCGCCGTCACCGCCTTCATCATCACCTTCGCCTTCATCGTCACCATCGCCGTCGCCATCGCCATCATCGCTTTCTTCCTCTCCCTCTTCTTGGGGTTGGCTGTCAGCGTTATCGGCCATATCATCGGCGTAAGATTCAGGATCCGTCTCTTCAACTTCACCGTCATCAAGCTCCCCATCTTCTGGGTCTCCATCAGAGGTATCATCTTGAGATTGATCTTCCTGAGTTTGGTTGTCTTGCGATGTATTATCAGATTGTTGGTCTGAAGGTTCTTTGCTCTGATCTTGTGAATCTGATGGGTCTTTGCTCTGAGAGTCAGAGTCATTTTGCGCGTCACTATCCTGAGAATTATCAGAATCGTCACTCTCGCTTCCATCTTCTCCATCCTGATCACTTTCATCAGGATCACCGTCGCCATCTTCATCACTGTCATCGCCGTCATCATCACTATCAGAGTCTTCGCCTTCTTGCGAATCTTCAGACTCTTCATCTTCTCCTTCCGAATCATCTTCGCTCTCTTCTGAGGCGGAGATCATTTTGGAGATAAAGGATTGACGCTCCTGTTTGATTTTTTCAATCAGCTCAGCAGCCTCAGGGTGACTTTGGCGAATGGTCTCTGCTGTGCTCATGCGCTGGGCATACCTGTTTAGGGCAGCTTGCAGCTCTAAGCTATCAGCCTGATCCATAATGTTTTTCAAGTTTTCTTCATGAGATTCCAAAAGCCCTTCCCAATCTTCGGGAAGTTGCCCTTCAAGCCCCATGAGCTCTGCCATCATCTCCATCATATGCTCAGGCGTGAGCTGGCCATATTCCTTATCAAAGGTGGCTTTAGATTTAGCGTTGGGATTGATGTAGTGTTTGATAAGAGCGCGAAGCTCTTTAATACGCTGTTCTACCTCAGGGGGTAGATCATTATTATTGCCAGACATGGCATACTCCTTTGTGAATAAGAGAACACATAGAAAGATGCCAAGATTGGCACACGAGATATTAATGTTTGCTTGAGACATTTGCATAAAAAAAAGGATGGTCGCACGCGACCACCCTTCTTTAAATCGAAACCTACTGTCCAACGTCTCTTTGCAGGCCAACAGTAGGGTGCAACACTCTTAACCGTAAGACTTTCGTCCTAGAGGGCCAGATAATATTGCGACAGGGCCTTAATACGGCGGCTTTCACCGCACTCCACAGGCACCGCTCGTTGAGGGCGGTACGACTGCAGGGTCCAGGTGTGGCTCTTAGCCACAATTATTATTATTCATACGATACAGGACGGCACCGGATGCTTGGGGGGAGGCATGCCGTAGCAAGCTACGAGGAACTCCCGCCCAAATCTCGTGATACCCAGTCTTACTCTCCGTAAGTCAGGGTATAATCTTCTCCTTCTATGGCACGAAGAATAGCTTTAAGGAAGCCAGGTCCTGCGCCACGAACATCACCCAGCGTCTTAGCTGCGCGAGATTGTTCTTCTTGGCGTTGAACCAGACCGTTCACATAGAGTTGTGTCAGAACTTTCCTAAACAACTCACTGCGATAGATCTTTTTATCTGGGCTTGAGCGAGATTGCTCAACATGCACCAAATATTTGGCAACCAACATGAAGTCTTGAACCATGCGGCTCACTTCGGGATATGAAGGCTTTTTTGTGATACCTGGATCACCACGAAGGCCGCTGGCGGCTCTCACGATACGTTTCAGCTCTTGCTTCACGCGTGTTTCCAGATGTCGAACCTGCACATTGCCCATAAAGGCTTCAGGTGTTTTAAGTAGAGCTTTGAACCTGGCTTCATCGGCAGCAGTCACCTCTTGCGGGGCGCCGTGCTGTTTTGACAAAATTTCAAGTTCTTTTTGGGGGCTAGGATAGCCCGCATAGACCACACGAAAACGACGCATTGTCGCATCATAAAGGTCACGCTCTTTGTTTTTGGCAGCCAGAATCAACAGATTGTCACGACGAGCGTGTACAATTTGGCTGAACGGGCCATTTGAGGTTACGGCTTCACCATCTTCATCCATAATTTTACCAGACAGCGGAATTTCGCCATCTTGCAGAATTGTCAGAAGGGCAGTTTGTACAGAAAAGCGGTTTTTTTCCGCCTCGTCAAACAGCAGAACAGTGAATTTTTCATGGGAGCTCAAAAAAGCTTCCAGAAGTTTACCGAGAGTATAAATATGCTCCTCTCGAATCGTCACCTGAACTGCATTGCCGGATTCATCTGTTGTGGTTAAAGTTTGACCAGCCATGGCTTTTGCAACTTCTACAGGGTTAATACCCCGCACAAGTTCGGTGTGGTCAGCGTCTGGGTTACCAAGGTGCACCAGAAACCGGCCATCAAAAGCGTTGGCAATGGCTTTTGCGAAGAACGATTTGCCTGTACCAGGGTCGCCATCCAGGATCATGCCCTGAATATTGCCCTTAAACGGGTTTTTCTCGTTCTCTTCAATTTGCATCATCGTAATGTGGCCAGTAGCCATCAGTACAGGATCAATGTTTTCGTATCCACCATAAGCTCGCAGCATGTCAGCAAATTGTGCATGACTTGCGAGAATCGGTGAATAGCGCATACCCCGTTTAGGGGGGCTCGGCTGCGTGGACATATACCCACCTCCGTGAAAAAAGGAAATAATCAGATTTGTTTATGAGGCATATACTGCCTGATGAAATGAGGGGACGCAAATAAAAAATACAATTTTTGTATGCATAATCAAAGGTTTATGTACCTGTTTGTATACAATGTGGTGTAGCATGATGGAATTAAACAATTTTTTGGGAAATTTTTCCTAAAATAGATTGGCCATTTAATAGCATGTTAATTTGTACAAGATCATTTTTTTGAAGCCAAGGTGTTTGAGCAAATCCATTTTCAATAACTTCAAGCATGCGTTTCTCAGCAATACAGCTGCTACCAACATTTTTGCCAACATTTGCAATGGTTCCGCTTCCAATAACTGTCCCAGCTTCAAGGGGACGTGTTTGAGAAGCATGAGCAATAAGGTCTGCAAAAGTAAATGTCATATCTTCGCTAACCATGGGATTTCCAAAAGTGTTGCCGTTGAGCGTTGTTGTGAGAGGGAGGGTAATAGTGCCGTCCCTCCAGTGCTCTCCGAGCTCATCAGGTGTTATGGCAACAAGGCTCATGCTGCAAGGGGGTTTGCTATTTATAAAGCCAAATCCTTTGGAGAGCTCTGGCTTTGTAAGACCTCTTAAGGTCATATCGTTAATAAGAGTAATGAGCTTGACATGGTGAAGCGCATCTTCTTTTGAGGTCCCCTCAGGAACATCATCAAGAATAACAGCGACCTCAGCTTCAAAATCCAGTCCGTCTGCTTCTGGACGCGCTGAAATTGGTGTATGAGCAGGGTTAAATGAGCTATGTCCTTGATACATGAGCGGGTCTGTCCAGAAGCTTTCAGGTAGCTCAGCGCCGCGCGCCTTACGCACAAGCTCTACATGCTTGACGTAAGCACTGCCATCAAGCCAGCCGTAAGAGCGCGGAAGAGGAGCATCGCAAAGTTCAGCATTAAGAGGCTTTCCTGGTATTTCGCCCGCGTTGAGTTTATGGCTAAGTTTTTCTAGCTTTGGTGAGAGCGTTTCCCAATCATCTAAAGCTTGCTGCATGGTTTCACAAACAGGAGAAGCCTCAATGTATTGTGTCAGCTCTTTATTGGCAATAATGAGTTTTCCATCCCTGCCATGTTTAAGGCTTGCAAGCTTCATAAGAGTCATCTTTCTTTAAAATATAGCTTAAATATTAACACAAAAAAAAGAGGATGCCGCATGGACATCCTCTTTTATAAATCGATTATTTTTTATCTTGTTCTTCTCGTTCAATGGATTCAAACAGGGCTTGGAAGTTACCTTCGCCAAATCCATCATCGCCTTTGCGTTGAATGAATTCAAAGAAAGCTGGGCCGAATGGCTTTTCGCCATTTGCGCCTTGCTCTTCCTTGCTGAATATCTGTAGTAAAAGACGACCATCGTCGCTACCATCAAGCAAAATACCACGTTTACGCAGTTCTTCAGCATTCTCGCCATGATTGCCAAGGCGCTCGCCCAGCATATCGTAGTAAGCGCCCGGAGGAGACGGCATTAAATCAACACCACCAGAACGAAGATTATCCACGACGGTGTAGATATCATCACAACCAAAGGCAAAGTGTTGCATGCCTTCTGTTTGTTTCATCTCACGTAGGTAGCGATCAATTTGACCAGCTTTTGCGCCGGTATCTTTATCTTCATTGATCGGGATTGCCATGCGCGGGCAAGGTGCGCTCATAGCACGGCTGTTGAGGCCTGTGTATTCACCTTTAATATCAAAATAGCGAATTTGGCGAAAACCAAAAATGCTTTCATAGAAATCCGCCCAGTGGTCCATGCGCCCTTTGAGCACATTGTTTGTGATGTGGTCAAGGTAAGTAAGGCCCAGGCCTTTTGGTTTGCGTATATCTGTGAGCCAGTCAAAGTCACGGCAGTATTCACCATCAACCTCGCCCCAGTTTTCCACAAAGTAAATGGCTGTGCCGCCAATGCCTTCAATGGCAGGGAGGTTAAGACTTTTATTGCCAGTAAACTCTTTAGCACCACGCGAGAGCGCAAGGTTAAGGGCGTCAGCCGCGTTGTTTACGCGAAAACCCATAGCCGTTGCGCAGGGGCCGCACTTACTTGCATGGTTTACCGCGGCGCTATTTGGCGTTGTATTAAGGAAAAATGTGATATCGCCTTGACGGTACATATCCACGTTTGCAGTCTTGTGACTTGCTACTTTGCTAAAGCCCATGCGTTTAAACATGTCGACCATATTGGCAGGATTTGGGCTTGAAAATTCAACGAAATCAAAACCAGAAAGACCAAAAGGGTTTGGGAATGCTGTTTGATTCATGGGAACTTCTCCTATTCTTATTTAAAGAACGGCGATCTATTTTCGCCAAACGGTCATCAGATTTAATTGTTGCTTGTCACGTTATATGATTTTCCATGTTCTGGCAAATGGCTTGCTTCTTTTTAAGATTCTTCGCACAATGAGTGCAGGATTTAGCTGATAAAAAGAAAATTATATTTATGAAAATGAGTAAAGATCTCGATACGCTTAAAAATACAGGCAGGATTCAAACGGAAGCTATTGAGAACGGCTTCCGGTGGAAGAGCATTGACGGCGTGTTTGATAAAATTAAAGAAGAGCTAGCTGAAGTGGAAGAGGCTGTTCTGTCTGGTGATAGAGAGCATGCCCTAGAAGAAGCAGGCGACCTTATGTTTAGTGTAGCGATTTTAGGTTACTATTTAGAAGCGTGCCCTTCTGATATTATGCAATCTGCCAATGAGAAATATGTGCGCAGATACACAGCAATGGAAAAGGCTTGCAGGGAAGCAGGAGAGGATTTTTCTAAGCTAGACCTAGAGCGCCGTATGCATTATTGGCAAATGGTTAAGATAGAAGAAAAATCTTAAATTAAATTTTCAATCATTATGCCGATATCTCTGTCTGATACACGGCCATTAGCGGCTTCAACCATGAACAGGTCATATAAGCGGGCAAGCTGATCTTTATCAAGGTTAAAACCCATGTTTTCTGCTTTTTTACGCAGGCCTTCACGGCCTGACGTGACTCCGAGGGTGAGGCCTTCATTTTGTCCAACGCTTTCAGGTGTCATGATTTCGTATGTGTTACGGTTTTTGCTCATACCATTTTGGTGGATGCCGCTCTCATGGGCAAAGGCGTTTTTACCAACAATGGCTTTATTTTTTTGTACATGCAGGCCTGTTTTTTCCGCAATGAAGTTTGAGGCTTCCATGAACTTTTCAGTTTTAATGTTGTTTGTAAACGGATAGCGATTATTGCGTGTGCGCATGGCCATAACAAGCTCTTCCATGGCAGCATTTCCTGCACGCTCTCCAAGGCCGTTAATGGTGCATTCTATTTGGCGGGCGCCTGCAAGTGCGCCACTGAGACTGTTGGCAACGGCAAGGCCAAGGTCATTGTGGCAATGCATAGAAAAAACGGCTTTATCAGCATTAGGAACAGCCATTGCTATGTCTATTAGCTCTGACATTTCATCTGGCGTGCTGTAGCCCACAGTATCAGGAAGATTAACGGTTGATGCGCCTGCATCAATAACAGCTTCAATTACGCGTTTGGCAAAGTCATGTTCTGTACGGGTGAAATCTTCCAATGAAAACTGAACATCATCTGTATATTTTGCTGCGTGCTTCACAGCCTTAATAGAAGCATCTAAAACATCCTCTGGTAACATACGAAGCTTATGTTCCATATGCAGAGGACTTGTTGAAATAAAGGTGTGAATACGGCTACGTCTTGCGCCCTGAAGTGCTTTGCCTGCAGCATCAATGTCTTGCTCGTTTGATCTTGCTAGAGAGCAAACTGTGCTATCAAGGCCTTTTTGAGCCAGTGTTGCTATGGTGTTAAAGTCAAGCTTGGAAGCGATAGCGAAGCCAGCTTCAATAACATCGATGCCCATATCGTTTAAAAGAAGCCCAAAAGCCACGCGGTCTGTATGAGACACAGGCTTAATATGAGGAGACTGAAGACCATCACGCAGTGTTGTATCAAAAATAATCACGCTTTGGCTCATTTGTTGTCTCCTATTCAATTTCTAAAATTTTTTATTAAGGCGATTTTTTAAGTTTAAAAACATCATCCGAAAGCAACATTTTATGCTTTAAATAAATGGGGAGGTAAGTTTAATTTTAACTCCATATCCATCTGCTTAGTAGCCTAACTCGCGTTCTTTTGCATGGCAAGAATTTGGTCAAGAGCTTGTAGAATTTGGTTACCCATCTCCGTTGTAGAGACTTCTACACAGCCTTCTTCCATAATGTCAGATGTGCGCACACCGCTGGCAAGTACAAATTGTACTGCGCTTACAACAAGGCGTGCTGTGGTGATGTCACCAAGGCTATGTTTCAAGAACATGCTGAGGCTTAAAATAGCGGCTGTTGGATTGGCTATATTTTTGTTTGCAATATCTGGTGCACTGCCATGTACAGGTTCAAAAACGCCTTTTGCAAAGCCTGATTTATCCCTTAGGCCAAGACTGGCAGATGGCAGCATGCCAATAGAGCCTGTAAGAGACGCTGAAAGATCTGACAGAATGTCGCCAAACATGTTTTCAGTCAGGATGATGTCAAATTGAGTGGGTTCCATAACCATTTGCATGGCGGCATTATCCACATACATATGAGTCAGCTCAACATCTGGATAATCTTCAGCCACTTCATTTACAACCTTACGCCAGAGCACCATGCTTTCAAGTACGTTTGCTTTATCAACAGAGCAAATGCGACGGTTTCCTTTACGGGAGGTTTCAAACGCAAATTTTGCAATGCGCCGTATTTCTTCTTCGTTGTATCTTAAAGTGTTAAAGCCTTCGCGCGCACCCTCTTTACCTGTAAGGCCACGTGGTTCTCCAAAGTAGAGACCACCTGTGAGTTCGCGGATAATAAGCACGTCAACGCCGCTGGCATAGGCCGCTTTAAGGGCAGATGCTTCTTGCAGGCAATCAAATACAAAGGCAGGTCGCAAGTTGGCGAAAAGGTTAAGGTCTTGTCTGAGGTTTAAAAGGCCTTGTTCTGGACGGTTTGAAAAATCAACATCTGCCCATTTAGGGCCGCCAACGGCGCCAAGGAAAATGGCGTCTGCTACCTTGGCTTTCTTTTGCGTTGAATTTGGATAAGGCGTCCCTTCGGCGTCAATTGCTGCACCGCCAACAAGGCCTTCATCCATTGAAAATGTATAAGTGGTGTTATCGTTTAGCCAGCTAATAACTTTTTTTACTTCGGCATTTACTTCAGGGCCGATGCCATCACCGTCTAAAAAGAGTAAAGAGTATGTTTGTTTTTCCACGCCATTCTTACCTTATGTTATTTGCAGACGGGCTCATTTTAGCGTTTTGATCCTTTAAAGCCAAGGCTTTTCGGCAGCTTGCTTTTTCTCATAGGATTGTATTGAGTCTTCATGGGACTCTGTACGTTTAATATCATCAAGGCCAAGCAGGAGGCGCTCTTTACGCTCTGGTTCAATTTCAAAAAGCCAAGAATTTGTTTCTGTTGAGAGTTTTTGATTTTTAAGGTCAACGCAGAGCGGGCTTCCGTCTGATGTTTGGTTGTGAATTTCTTGCAAAGTATCTTCTGGGAGGTCAATCAGGAGCAGTCCGTTTTTACTGCTGTTATTAAAGAAAATATCCGCAAAGCTTTCAGCGAGGATGCATTCTATGCCTTGGTCAAGGATTGCCCAGGGCGCGTGTTCGCGGGAGCTTCCACAGCCAAAATTTTTACCAGAGAGTAAGATTTGAGCCGTATCATAAGGGGGCTGGTTTAAAATGAAATCAGGGTTATCTGACCCATCGGCAAGGTAGCGCATGTCATTAAAAGCATGAATGCCAAGGCCTGTGCGCTTAATGGTTTTTAGAAATTGTTTAGGGATGATGATATCGGTATCGATATTATCAAGCGTAAGGGCCGCTACTGGGCTTATGACTGATGTAAAAGCTTTCATGTGAAGTATTGTATCAAAAAAGAGCGCCCATATGGACACTCTTTTTAACTTCGCTTAATTCGGGATGATGATTTGTGTCATCGATACGCCTTGGTACGGAGGGGGCGCACTTATTTTTTCGCCATGCGTCAACTCCCCAGTAGCAATCATTTTTTCTATGGCATCTATGGATATAACAGGGTCATACTCATGCAGCTGAATGAGCTCTAACGTGCCCATGCCAATATAGCAAAAGTATACATAAGGGCAGGTATAAATAACTGCTGGTGCAGGGCTGTACATTTGGTTTGCGTATCTGTTGGTGCGCGCAGCTTCCAGATGAAGGGCAAGGTTAAGCTTAAAAAGATTTTCAACTTCATAGAGGCCAAACTGGTGAATGCCGAGAGAGTGTGGCAGGAAATTTGCGGAGTTAATCAGGTTTTGAATAACTGCGCGCGTGTAAGTGTCTATAACTGTCATGGGGAGAAACTCCCTATAAAAAAATGGCAAGAACAAGATAGATATGTCCTTACGGTAAAGGGGGGTAGCCCGTTCGTCAAGCAGTCTTTGGTTTTGGACAGTGCCTGAGACGAATAAGCAGTGCAGCAATGCTGATGGTTGTGCTTATGAATGTGCTGAGCGCTGCGCCCCAAGCGCCATATTTAGGAATAAGGGCAATGTTCAAAATAATATTGAGAAGGGAGGCAAGAAAGATGGTTTTTCCAATGGCGCGGGTTTGCCCAAGATGCAGGTAAAATGGAGAAATATAGTGAATGGTGCAATAAAGCGCAGCGCTAATGGACATGATGGGCACAAGAGTGAAAGCTACGTTGTAGTTTTCAGGAATCCATGGTGCAAAAATAAATGGTGCAGCATATCCGTATCCTAGTGCTGTAAGGCACATAAACGTAGCCATGGTCAGAACAAGGCGCAGAGGTTTTTGATAGGACTTTGTTTTGTGCTCGTTTAAGTATTTCATGCACCAGGGTCTCCATGCATGATTAAGAGAAATACCAGCCAACAAAAGCACAGAAGAAATTTGGTAGGCAAGCGTGTAAAATCCAACATCTTTAACGCCGATAAAATACTCAATAAGTATGCGATCTGATGTAATCATAAGGGTTGTGCCAAGCATAAAGGGAACCATTGGGAGAGAAAAGCTAAGAGCATGTTTGAGGCGTGCTTTTATATGTGCCTTATGAATCGCGAATGTAAGTTCGCCTTGTTTGCGTAACCAAAAAAGAGCAAAAAGGGTGAGTGTTGTTTGTACGGTGGCTTGGCAAATTAGGAAAATATCCCAGCTTGCCGCGGCATATGTATAAAGCATAACAAGTACTGCGCCGTATATAAGGGCGTTCTGTATAATGCCTGCAAGGCCTACAGAAAAAGCCTTTTGATGAAACTGCTGAACGGTAGTGTAAATGAACCAAAGCGCAAGCATAGTTCCGCTTAAAATCATCAAGCTGAGATGCTGTGTTTCTAGGTTTTGTGTCCATGGTAGAATGGGTTTTAAAGCCAGCATGGCGATAAACAAAAAGAGGCCAGCGCCAACCATAAGTCCTGCCATCATGCCATGAGAGACGGCGCGATCTTTTGTTGTATGTTCATGGAATTCTTTTGCAATTAAATGGGTTAATCCGAGCTGTAATACCTGAGAGAGCAGCGAAACGATTGCAAGAGTAAGCCCCATGTACCCGTACTCTTCTGGCGTAAAAAATCGTGTAATAATAGGAATGCTTAAAAGCGGGATAGCAGCGCCAAGGCTATTGAGAATACCGTAAGTTAAAAACTGATGCACAACTTTATGCTGAAGCGTTTGTCTGATGCGTTTCATATGGGCTAAACTTCTGATTCCATCTTTAAAATATTTTGTGCCATGTGTTCAATACTCAAAGCGCTATCCGCATAGCTTGTAATGTTGGAAAACATTTCTGCTTTAACAGGCTGCTTCAATAAGGCTTCTAGCTTATCATGCATAGCTTTTTTTGAGTAAGGAGAAACTTGCCAGCCTGTAACGCCTTCTTTGACATGATCAATTTCTGGGTGATGATGCGGGCCTGTTTCTGAATCCTTATAGCAAAGTACAGGAAGGCCATATGCAAGTGCGTGATTGACGCCAAGCCCAGCGGCGCCGAGGGTGATGTAAATGTCAGCATTATTGTAATACTGTGCGATTTTTTCTTCTTCATATATAGCACCAGCAATATTGAGGCCTTGAATACCTTTAGCTTCTTTTGAGACCATATCTTGAAGTGGGCCATCTCCAATAATTGTTAGGATAAGGTCTGAGTGGTTTTGTTTGAGGTTCTTAAATAGCTGAATAAGTTCAGGCACTTTTTTGTCATCTGTTAATCTTCCAACAAAAAGAAGATTCTTTGCCATGCCTTTAGATGGTTCCTTGCGCAATTTTTGCGGTGCTGAAATATCAACAGTGTTCCCAGCTATAAAGATGGGTGTTTTAAGGTTGTAGCTCTCAAGGCAAGCTTTATCTGATTCTGTATAGCACAGATAGCCATCCACGCTATTGATAAGCCATATCTTAAGGGCCGCTGCAAGTTTAGATTTTATCCCAGATTTATTTGCGACAAGGGCGCCATGCCCCCAAAATATGATTTTAGTGCCTTTATTTTTTTTGAACCTGCTCCATAGTGCAGCAAGCCATGTGCTTGTCATGGTGGAACCTGCTTCCATGAGGATTATTTCAGGTTGGTTCTTTTTTAAAATTTTAAAGAAGGGAACATGGCACAGGTAAGGGTTGCTCTTTTGAGGAAACCAAAATTTTATGAACATTTGGAAAGGGTGGGGCGTAGTCTGTGTATGGAGCGCGGATATTTTGTTTGGGAAATTGCTTGCAGAAATGACAGTCCAGCCATGTTTGCTGAGCTCGTTAAAAAGGGGCACCCTATAGTGGGCGACGGTTCTTTGTAAGATCAGTTTTTTTGGGTAAGGCTGCGTGGCCATTTTTTTTATCAATTTTTATTTGAATTGCTGACACCATACAAGATGTCATGACGCAAATGCAACATATCAGGTTGTGAAGCACCTATTTTAGTCAGGCGAAGGTGATGGGAGTGTACATCTATTTTATTGTTTTATGATACATTTTAGGAGTGCCCTATAAAGAGGGGTTACGGTTTAAGGCGGATACGCATGACAAAAAAAAATAAAACAGCAGATTTGCCCTGGCTTCAGGACGCAAGTCATTTTGAGTTCGATGTAGATTACTGCGAAAAAGCAGTTGATCGTATTTCGCGTATCAGAAAGCGTCTTGGTATTAATATTCAAGTTCATACCACGCAAGAAGACACGATGCAAAATGGCCAAATTTTCCTCTTTAATCACTTTGCACGTTTTGAAACTTTAATTCCCCCTTATATTTTGATGAAAGAAACGGGCGCGCTGACAAGAAGCGTAGCAGATGTTTCTCTGTTTCAATCGAGCGAGCGTCTGCGTACGGCTATGTCAAAGGTTGGTGCAGTTCCTAATCGCCTTGAAGGTCTTTTGCCGTTTATGGCCGCTGAAATTTTGCGTGGGCGTAAAGTTGTTCTTTTCCCAGAAGGTGGCATGATTAAAGATCGCCGTGTGATGGATGATGAGGGGGAGTTTGGTATCTTCTCTGGGTTCCATCAAGTGCATAGAAAGCATCATAGAGGGGCAGCTGTACTTGCGCTTATGCTTGAAATTTTTAAGAGACGTATTATTGATGTTTATGATGCTGGCGATGAGCGTCGTATTGAGCATTGGAGAAAATCTCTTGGGCTTGCAAGTGTTGCAGAGATGATGGAACAAGCGCGCAAGCCAACGCTTATCGTGCCAAGTAATATTACGTTTTATCCGATTCGTGTTGATGACAATATTTTAAGCACTGCTGCGAGCTGGCTTGCGCGAAGCATGCCAGATAGCGTTAAAGAGGAAATGGTCATTGAGGGGAACCTTCTTCTCAAGGATACTGATATGGATATTCGTATGGGTACACCCTTCCAGCCTTCTTTGAGCTGGGGGTTCTGGAAAACATTCTTATTAAACCGTTACTTTGAACAAATTGATTCCTTGGATGATCTTTTTGGATTGAAGGATTCTGGTGGTCGTATGTTTGAGCGTGTGCTGGTTGGTGCCTTAGAGAGAGAAACAAATCGTATCCGCGACCAGTATATGGAAGACATATATGAAAATATAACCGTGAATGTTGCGCATCTCGCATCTGTTGTTCTTAAAAACCTTTACGATACTGGAGAACAGGGCTTTAGACGTTCAGATGTTGCAAAAACTATTTATCTTGCAGCTAAATCTTTGCAAAGTGCTGTAGGTGTGCATTTGCACCGCTCTCTTGTTTGGCCTGACCGTTACCGCTGGCTAGCAGACGGAGAGGCAGAGGATCTTAAGGTGTTCCTTGATACAGCTGTAAAGGCAGGTCTTATTGAAAACAATGAAGATGACTATATTTTTACAGATAAATTCTCTGAGGAATTTGTTAAATCAAGTGTAAGGCTCGAGCATCCTGTTCAGGTTTATTATAATGAGGTCATGCCTCTTGTGAAGGTGACAAAAGCTGTTGAAAAAGCAATGAGTGACTTTGTTGTTGATGATGAACGCCAATGGGCAAGCCATCTTATGGATGATGAAGAACACGCTTTCCAATGGAACCGCAGACACTTTAAAAAATCTCGTTATCTTGAAATAAACTCACGCGAAGAAGCAACAAAAAGTGGCGCACCATACCTTTGGGTTCACCCTAAGCGTAAAAGCAAAGTGGGTGTGCTACTGGTTCATGGGTTTTTATCTTCTCCTGCAGAACTTAAAGATTTCGGTAGGGACTTGCACGCTAAGGGGTTTGAGGTTCTTGGTATGCGTCTACCAGGGCATGGCACATCCCCATGGGACCTTATGGCGCGCAGCCGAGAGGACTGGATTAAGTCTGTGCGTAGAAACTACCGTATTCTTAAGGCGCATGTTGAGCATGTCGTTGTTGTTGGGTTCTCAACGGGTGGCTTGCTTGCGCTTGAGCTTGCGGCAGAGCAGCCAGAAGGGCTTGCTGGTGTTATTCCTGTATGTGCGCCTCTTTCTGTGCATGATAAAAACATGGCTGTTGTGCCTATGGTGAATACCGTGAACGCTTTTTCGAGCTGGTTTACAGGTGGGGACGGCGTTGTTCCGTTTTACCCAGCCAAACCAGAAAATAAAGATATTAACTATAGAAGCATGCCAGTAAAGGCCATTAATGAATTTAGAGACCTTATGCATGATGCGCCAGAGTTTATTCAAAAAGTAACTGCGCCTCTGCATGTGTTTCAGGCAAATGACGACCCTGTGAGCAAAGCAGAGAGTGCGGAGAAAATTCTGAAAATGTCTCCATCAGAAACGAAAGAGTTTCACCCCGTTGTGGCGGATAGGCATACAGTATTAACGCATAATAATGATAAGATTTGGGATAGAATTGCCAGTGTTATTGCGGGGCTTTTAGATGAGAAGGGGGGTAAGAAAAGTGGATAAACATATCTGGGAGTCTTCTTATCCTGAAGGTATGGAGTGGAACTTCAAGCCTCCTCATTTGCCTGTGTATGATTTATTAAAGCAAGCTGCACGCAAGCATCCTAAACGTGTTGCTCTTGATTTTTTAGGAAAAAAAATGACCTATGAAACGCTCTGGAAAGAGGTTTCAAATTTTGCAAGTGGCCTGCAAAGAAGAGGGATTAAGCAGGGAGATAAAATAGGCATTTGTTTGCCGAATTCTTTTCATTACGTTATTGGGTATTATGGTGTTCTTGTAGCAGGTGGAACGGTCGTTAATTTTAACCCACTTTATACAGAGGCAGAGCTTTGCACACTTGTAAGGGATAGTGGCGTGCGTTTGACGATTACTTCAGACATTAAGCATGTGTATAATAAAGTTTATGCGGCTTTAAATAACTCTGATATGTGTAGTATTGTTGTTGCGCCATTTTCAACGAATTTACCTTTGGTTAAAAAGGCTCTTTTTAATATTGTGAAGCCTGAAAAGCTTGCAAACCTTCCTGAGGGGAATACCGTATTGACCTGGGCAAAGGTTTCCTCTTTAGGTGCAGACCCTGACCCTGTGGACGTGCAGCCGGATACTGATATTGCGCTTTACCAATATACGGGTGGAACCACTGGCCTCCCGAAGGCTGCAATGCTAACACATACAAATCTAATGAGTAATGTGGAGCAAGCTAATATTTGGCGTAAAGGTGCAGAGCGCGTTTCGGAGCATGATAGATTTTTTGCGGTGATTCCATTTTTCCATGTCTTTGCCATGACAGCCCTCATGAACCTTTGTATGCGTCGGGGCGGCACTTTATTTATGCATCCTAAGTTTGATGTGAAGCAAACTTTAAAGGGTATTCAAAAGCATAAACCAACAATGTTTGCAGGTGTTCCTGCGCTTTATAATGCGCTGCTAAATTATAAGCATATTGGTCGGTATAACCTTAAAAGTATTGAGTTTTGTATTTCTGGCGGCGCTGCGCTTCCAGCTGAAGTGCGAGATGAATTTACGAAGAAAACAGGCGCTAATATGGTAGAGGGGTACGGTTTAAGCGAGACGTCTCCAGTGGCGTGCTGCAATCCTGCAAGAGGGCTTAATAAAGCAGGCTCTATAGGTTTGCCGCTTCCAGGAACTGAAATCTCTATCCGCTCCCTAGAAGATAAAAAAGATACTTGCAGTATTGGAGAAGATGGCGAAATTGCAATTCGTGGTCCTCAAGTCATGAAAGGTTATGCAGGCCGACCTAAAGAGACAGAAGATACGTTTTACAAAAGCTGGTTCCTTACTGGTGATGTCGGTCATATGGATGAAGATGGCTACGTCTTTATAACAGACCGTCTTAAAGAGATGATTAATGTTTCAGGCTTTAAAGTATATCCGCGCCATATTGAGGAAGTTTTATATAGTCATGGCGCTGTTATGGAAGCAGCTGTTATTGGTATTTCGCACCCTAAAAAGGGGGAAGTACCTAAAGCCTTTGTTGCACTTAAAGCTGGGGAAAGTGTTACAGCGGAAGAACTGAAAAGGTATGCCGCTGCTCACCTAAACCCTTATGAGAAAATTGCTGAAATTGAGTTTCGTGCAGAGCTTCCCAAAACACTTATTGGAAAGCTTCTTAAAAAAGAACTTGTACAAGACGAGAAACAAAATCAAAAACGCCAAAAGAATATGAAAAAGAAAAGGATATCCCGTTCATGACATCTGTTGTAATTGCTGAATACGTACGTTCACCATATACCCTTGCTTATAAGGGGGCACTTAAATCTGTGCGTGCTGATGAACTTGCTGCGCAAACTGTGCTGGGGCTTATTAAAAAAAGCGGCGTAGATCCTAAAAAGATTGAAGACCTTATTCTTGGGTGTGCCTTCCCAGAAGGAGAGCAGGGCTTTAACCTGGCGAGACTTGTCGTGCTTCATGCAGGACTTCCTGAAAGCATTGGCGGTACAACAGTAAACCGTTTTTGTGGCTCTTCTATGCAGGCGATTCATATGGCGGCAGGTAATATACGCATGGGTGCTGGAGATGCCTTTATTTGCGCTGGCGTAGAATCTATGAGCCGCGTGCCGATGACAGGCTTTAACCCAATGCCTAACCCAGAGCTGTATAAAAAGAATCCTGGTGCTTACATGGGCATGGGTAAAACAGCTGAAAATCTTGCAAAAAAATATAAAATTAGCCGTGAGAAACAAGATGAATTTGCAGTATTAAGCCAAGATAAGGCTGCCGCTGCGGTTAAGAAAAAAGCATTTAAGGATGAAATTATTCCGATACAAACACGTTATGGTATTGTTAAGGAAGATGGCTGTCCGCGTCCGGGGACAGATGCAGCGTCACTCGCAGGCCTTAAACCAGCCTTTGATGAAAATGGTAGTGTAACAGCAGGAACAGCTTCTCCGCTTACAGACGGCGCAAGTGCGGTTCTTGTTTGTAGTGCAGAATTTGCAAAGAAGAATAAGCTGAAGCCAATTGCAGAAATTAAGTCATTTGCTATTAGTGGGTGCGACCCTAAAATTATGGGTATTGGCCCTGTGGAATCTAGTAAAAAGGCACTTAAACGCGCAGGTTTAAAGATGAGCGATATCGATATTATTGAACTCAACGAAGCCTTTGCTTCTCAGTCTCTTGCAGTTATTCACGATCTAAAGTTAAAAGATTCAATGGATAAAATTAACCTTGATGGCGGAGCGATTGCTTTGGGGCATCCGCTTGGTTCAACTGGAGCCCGCATTACTGGTAAGCTTGCAAGCCTGTTGCAGCGTGAAGGTAAAAAGTACGGCCTAGCAACCCAGTGTATTGGTGGCGGACAAGGTATTGCAACGGTACTGGAGGCGCTATAAGCATGGCTGAAATTAAAAAGGTTGCTGTCATTGGTGCTGGTGTTATGGGGGCAGGGATTGCCGCTCAGGCAGCTAATGCTGGCGTTGAGGTTTTGCTTTTTGACATTGTACCAAAAGGTGAAAAGAAAGATCGCAGTGCTGTTGCCAAATCTGCAATTGCAAAACTGCTTAAAACCAAGCCTGCACCATTGATGCATAAGTCATTTGCAAAGCGCATTACGCCTTGTAACTTGGAAGATGATCTGGAGCTACTTAAAGGCTGTGACTGGGTGGTCGAGGCTATTATCGAAAACCTAGATATTAAGCGCAATTTATATAAAACTGTTTTCAAGCATGTAAAGCGTACAGCGCTCGTAAGTTCCAATACATCTACTATTCCTTTAGCAGACTTAACGGCAGAGCTTACCGCCGCGCAGAAAAAGAAGTTTGCGATTACGCACTTCTTTAACCCGCCGCGTTATATGCGTCTGCTTGAGATTGTGTCTTCAGATGATACAGATAAAAATCTACTAAAAACCATTACAGATTTTACAGATGTGCATATGGGTAAAACCAATGTGAATGCTAAAGATACCCCCGGTTTTATTGGTAATCGTATTGGTATTTACTGGCTTCATGCGGCTGTTGTAAAAGCCATTGAACACGGTATTGATGTGGAAAGTGCAGACGCTGTACTTGGGCGCAGTTTTGGTTTCCCAAGAACAGGTGTATTTGGCCTTCTTGATCTTGTCGGCCTTGATCTTATGCCGCATATTTTAAGCAGCATGCAAGGCTCTCTTAAAAAGAATGATCCTTTTAATGCGCTTGGTGATGCCCCTGAGTTTCTGTCAGAGATGATTGCTGATGGATACACGGGCCGTAAAGGAAAGGGTGGGTTTTATCGCCTTAATACTGAAGGCGGTAAAAAGCAAAAAGAAGTGCTTAACCTTGAAACAAAAGGTTATGCAGCAGCAGTCCGCCCTAAGCCTGCTTGCTTAAAAATGTACAAAAAGGGCGGCCTAAAAGGCCTGATGAGCCATGATAGCCTTGAAGCGCGCTACGCGTGGGATGTGATGAGCCATACACTTGCTTATGCGGCAAGCCTTGTGCCTGAAATTGCGGATGATATTCACGCCGTAGATGAGGCTATGCGTCTTGGGTTTAACTGGAAATACGGTCCGTTTGAACTCATGGATAAGATTGGTACGGACTGGATTCATGATATGCTTGTTATGGAAGGCAGAAAAGTGCCTAAGCTGATTCAGCATGCAAGAGAGCAGAAGTTTTACGCAGTGAAAAGTGAGCGCATGCACGCTCTAAACCCACGCGGCAAATATGATGTAGTGAAGCGCGCTGATGGTGTTCTTCTTCTTCAGGATATTAAACGCCAAAAGCGTCCAATTCTTTCTAATAAGAGTGCCTCTCTTTGGGATATTGGCGATGGCGTTGTTTGCCTTGAATACCATTCCAAAATGAATTCGCTTAACCCGTTAAGCCTCTCTCTTATTAATAAGTCAGTTGATTATATTGAGAAGAATAAGCTGAAAGGTATGGTTTTTCATAATGAGGCCTCTAACTTTAGCGTGGGCGCTAATATTCTCATGCTACTGGTTACAAGCAAGCTTCGTTTGTTCCCGCTTGTGCGCTGGATTCTCTCTCATGGTCAAAATACATTTAACCGGATGAAGTATGCAAATTTCCCTGTAGTCGGCGCGCCGAGCGGTATGGCTCTTGGCGGTGGCTGTGAAACGCTATTGCATTGTAATGCACTTACAGCGCATGCAGAAACTTACATGGGTCTTGTTGAGGCTGGTGTGGGTATTGTGCCTGGGTGGGGCGGTTGTAAAGAAATGCTTGAGCGTCACAGCAGTAAGAAAAAAGCAATGAAAGGGCCGATGCCTGCGGCAATGGAATCCTTTATGGCCATTGCAACTGCGCAAGTTGGAACTTCTGCTTTTGAATGTCAAAAAATGGAATTTCTGCGTGCGGAAGACAAAGTAATTATGAACAAGGACCGTCTTCTTGCAGAAGGAAAAGCAAGAGTTCTAGCAATGGCAGAAGGCTACGAGCCTCCCGTATCACCTGTGTTTAAACTTGCCGGCGAAAGCGGACAGGTGGCTATGCAAATGGGCGTAAATGATTTTGCTAAAAAAGGTATGGCAACGCCGCATGATGTTGTGATTGCAGGCGAGCTTGCAAAAGTGCTTACTGGCGGTGAAAAGGATGTTTTAGATGAGGTTTCTGAGCAGGACGTCCTTAAGTTAGAACGCGACGCTATTGTAACTTTGTGTAAAACCAAAGGCACACGTGACCGTATTTTGCATATGCTTAAAAAAGGTAAGCCACTACGTAATTAAAACAAGAGTGCAAGCTTCATAAATAAGCACATGCACAGATATAAAAACGGAGACAAAAAATGACAACAATGATCTGTTATATTGGACTAGCAATTCTGGCGCTGTATGCCTTAGTTTATTTGCGTAAAGGTTATGCTGCATGGGTGAGTGCTGGCGCAATTGTGCTTTATGGTATGCATGTGCTTTATGCTCCAGAAGGTGGCTGGTTTACGGCGCTTCTTTCTGTTTATGTGAGTGCGGTTCTTATTTTTGGTTTGGTGCCACTTAGACGGTATCTCATTAGTAGCTTTATTATGAATATTGCAGCTAAAATTCTTCCTAAAATTTCTGAAACAGAAGACACAGCACTTAAAGCTGGCACAACTTGGTTTGAGGGGGAGTTCTTTTCAGGGAAGCCTGACTGGAAAAAAGTTAAAAACTTTAAGCCGAAGAAGCTGACAAAATCTGAAAAAGATTTTCTGGGCAACCAGGTGGAGAAGCTGTGTGCGATGATTGATAATGATGAAATTCATTGCAATCGTGAACTTTCTGACAAAGTTTGGAGCTATATTAAGAAGGAAAAATTCCTTGGGATGATTATCCCTAAAAAATATGGTGGCCTTGGTTTTGGCGGAATTGGGCACAGTGAGGTTGTGACTAAAATTTCAAGCCGCTCTCTGCCAACAGCCGTTATGGTGATGGTACCAAATTCTCTCGGCCCTGCGGAGCTGCTCATGCATTATGGAACCAAAAAGCAGAAAGATTATTACTTGCCTCGCCTCGCAGTGGGTGAAGAAATTCCATGTTTTGCTCTTACTGAACCCCATGCAGGTAGTGACGCCGCAAATGGTCGTAGCTTTGGTACTGTGGTTAAGAAAAAAATTAAAGGCAAAGAGGTTGTTGGTATTAACCTGACCTTCGATAAGCGTTACATTACGTTGGCGCCAATTGCGACTGTTATTGGACTGGCCTTCCGCCTTTATGATCCTAAAGGTATTCTTGGTGATAAAGAAGATATTGGTATTACTTGCGCGCTTCTGCCGCGTGAGACTAAAGGCCTTAACGTTGGCAATCGTCATGACCCAATGGGCGTACCATTCCCGAATGGTACAGTACAGGGTAAGGATGTGTTTATTGAACTTGACCGTATTATTGGCGGAGAAGAATATGCAGGGCAAGGCTGGCGTATGCTGATGGAATGCCTTGCGGTTGGTCGTAGTATTTCGCTTCCATCTCTTAGTGTCGGTGGAGCTGAGCTTTCTGTACGTGCTGCAACGGCTTATGCGCAAGTACGTGAGCAGTTTGGCGTGCCAATTGCCGCTTTTGAAGGGGTGCAGGAGCGCCTTGTGCGCTGCGCAGCGATGACGTATTCAATGGATGCGATGCGGGTTCTTACGTGCGGCGGTATTGATGCAGGTGAAAAGCCTTCTGTGATGTCGGCCATTTCTAAAAACTATCTGACTGAAGGTATGCGTACTTGCGTGAATGACGGTATGGACATTATGGCCGGCAGTGCCATTTGCCAAGGTAAGGCCAACATCTTTGGTCGTGCATACCAATCAATTCCAATCGGAATTACTGTAGAAGGTGCAAATATCCTTACACGTTCAATGATTGTGTTTGGGCAAGGGGCAATTCGTTGCCACCCTTATTTGCAGGCAGAAACTGAATCTATTCAAAACGGAGATCTTAAAGCGTTTGATAAGGCAATATTTGGCCATTTGAATCACTTTATGAGTAATACAATACGTGCGTTTATTCTTGGCCTTACTGGCGGGTATGGCGCGCCTGTATCTGGTGATGCTCTAGAAAAACGTTACTACAGAAAGCTGACAAGACTTAGTCTTTCTTTTGCATCTTTGTCAGATTATGCACTCTTAACACTTGGTGGAAAGTTCAAGTTTAAGGAAAGTCTTTCAGGGCGCTTTTCTGATGCTTTAGGGCATTTGAGCCTTGCAATGGCAGCGCTTCACCGTTACCACGGAGAAAAAGATAAAGCAGCTTACGCACCTGTTGTTGAGCTTGCGCTTAAAACGCATATCTATGAAATTGAGCAAGCTCTTAAAGAGGCACATCGTAACCTGCCTTCTCGCTTCCTTCGTTTTAAGATGGGTATTGCCATTGCACCGCTTGGCTGGCGCGAAAAACGTGCGACTGATAAGGATATGCACGCGGTAATGAAGTCTCTTACTGATGCTAAAGATAAGGTGCGCATGGGGCTTTCTGAAGGGGTTTACACACCTAAGAAAAATGACCCAGGCCTTGGCGAGCTTGAAGATGCTTTGGTTAAGGTGAAAAAAGCCGCTGTTGCGCGTAAAAAGCTGAACAAAGCTAAGCGTACACATGGTATTGAAAAGGCACCTCTTGGGGTAATGGCTGAAGCTGCTAAAAAGGCTGGAGCACTTACAGCTGCGGAAGCAAAACTTATTAAAGATGCGGATAAGGCTATGGATCATGTGGTGCAGGTAGCATCTTATGATTATGAAGCCTATAAAGCGCGCTAAAGCACAATACTTAGGAAGAGGGGCGCATGAGCGCCTCTTTTTTTGTTCTGTAATTGCAACGGTGGCTTTTTCTTAAGATATAAGAAGTGTTTGGTTTACGTCAGAAAAGTGTCTAAGTGCTTTAATGTTTGGCATCATAAATCTATAGCTCTGAAATAGAGCTGGATGACTGTTATGGATAAGGGGACTATAAAAATGATAAATCAAATCTTAAGGCATATTTACGCAATTGCAGTGTTTGTATTAATGGCATCTGCTTCTTATGCAGAAGACGCTATTGGTAACGTGAGTGCCGTTACTGGCGCCGCATATGCCGTAAATGATGATGGCTCACGTGTTGATTTAGCATTAAAATCGCCAATTTTTCAAAACCAAACAGTCGTAACAGGTAAAGATGGTAAGGTCCAAATCATCTTTGTAGATAACAGTATTTTTACAATTAGCGCCAACACAGAACTCCTTATTGATGAATATGTTTATGACCCAAAAACCGAGCAAGGTACGTCGATTATGAATGCGACGAAGGGTGTATTTAAGTTTGTAACAGGTAAAATTGCCAAAAATAACCGTGATGAAGTGAAGGTAAATACACCGTTTGCAACAATTGGTGTGCGTGGTTCTGGTGGTATTATTGCAGTAGACCCAGCACTTGGAACACGTGTTGGTCTAACTCAGTGTTGCCTAGAGGTGAGTACGCCTGCAAACCAAACACCTGTACCACTTGATCAAATGGGAACCTTTATTGAAATTGAAGATCCTGATCAGCCAGCACCACAGCCCAAACCTGTAGATGCAGCATTCTCACGTATTATCCAAGACAGTTTTGGTGCAAGCTTTGGCGAAGATGATGGAAGCCAAAACCCTGTTAACCCAAATAATCAGCAAGCAGGTGCAGCTGATGGAACTCAAAAACAAGAGAAAAAAGAGCCAAAAATTGCAGGTGAGAGAGATAAGAAGCCTCCTCAAAAACAAATTGCACAACAAGGTCAGTCAAAGCCAGGTGTTGCGGGCAGGCAGCCAGAGCCTCAACAGCAAGCTGCCCCTCAGGGTGCAGCGTTTGATGGCGGTTTGGCTGCCGATGATGGTGCTCAGCTTGACCCCGTGGTAGGAACCCAACCAAACCTTAATTCTGATCCAATTGTTGCACCAATTGATACGCCTTCTGTAGATTTGACTGCAGTAAATCAGGACAATACTGATAAAGAGGCGACTGGTGGGGGGAGCAGTGCAAATGGCCCAACACACTTTGGTAAATTTGCACGTAAAGATACAACTGCAGGTACAATCATTGAAGGGGAAATCTCGGGCCAGTTCCTTGCGGATGGTAAATTTGCAGCACGCATTGAAGATCAAGGAAATGTGTTTAATGTACTCTTTCCAATTGATGGTGATGGATTTGGAACAAGATCAAATGTTGAGATTGACGGAGAGAGATTTAATGTTCGTTTCTTTAAAAATCCAAACGATGAATTCTTTGTGCTTAACCTAGAAAGCTTAAATAGCGGCGATAATATTGCTGTATTTGCAGGTGAGCCTTATTCTGGAAACCTTCCAACAAGCGGCATTGCCACATACGGATTTGTGCCAAACTTTACGAATGAAAATAATGTGTCTGCGCAAAACCAATTTGATGGTGCGCTTTATAATGATTACCTCAGCCGTAACTTTATTGGTGGTAACTTGAGTACGCACCTAGATACAAATGGTAATATTGTTATTGATGGTTTTGGTGCTGTGTTTGGAGAGATTGATTCAAACAGCCAGATCGGTACATTTGCAGGATATGAAAATCAAGGAGCAGCGGGCTCAGAGATACACCTCGGTACAACAAGCAGTGCCCAGTACTTTGGAACAGGGCAAGCGCCTACTGGTATTGTGATGGATACAACAGCTGCAGGGCATGAAACAAGCCTAGATAGCTTTGCAAGACGTCCTGATGATGCAGAATTTACAGCTAAAACTATTGCTGACCGTAACCAAACCAAAACATACAAAGGTTTTATTGGCGGATTTATGAGCGTTGATGCGGATAATGACGGTAACCGTGAATATAGACGCTTGACGAACTCTGTAGACTCTAATGGTTTTGTTGATCGCGGTATTGAAATTAATGTGAATACTGCGACAGGTGCTGCTAACAACGTAAGTGCTAAAATTGAAGGTTTCCTTGAAGATGGAAACGAGGCCGCAAACACAGTTGGTACCACTCAGGAACTTGTTATGGCAGAGTTTGATCTGGGTACAGCTGCTAACCTAACGGCTTACGCGGCTGAGCAGCAAAGCTCTGGCGTAGATGCTGGCGTTGTTGTGGCTGGTGACGCTATGAATAATACTGCTACGATACTTGGTAATAGTACATCTGGCGGAGAGCAGACATTGGGCGGTGCTGTTGGTGATAACTTTGGTTATTCTACTGCTGTAAGTGGGGATTGGATGATTGTTGGTGCTCCTGAAGGTGATGTCGGGGCTACAGACGATGGCTTTGTTCAATTTTATAAACGCGACCAGCAAGGTAACTGGGCAGCAGAGGGCTCAATGATTAGCTCACCAGGCGCGGAAATGAATGGTAACTTTGGTGCTGATGTGGCAATTGATGGCGAATGGGCCTTTGTAGGTGCTAAACACGAAGATGTCGCTTCTGTGGATGAGGGCAGGATTTATGTGTATCGTTTGACAGCTACTGGCTGGGAGGCTACAGGACAGACGATTAATGGCGCGATAACAAGTGGCTTATTGGGACGAAACATTGAAGTAAATGGAGACTTTATGGTGCACTCTAGTTCAAGTGGCGGTGTTGCTGTTTATCAAGCGAATGGTGGATCATTTGCACCTCAAGGGATCTCGATCAATTATGGTGCACATGATTCCATCGCTATAAGTGAGAACGGAGAGTATTTTGCTGTTGGAGATTCTTCGGCAGGCGGCAGTGGCGAAGTTGCAGTTTATAGATTTAACGGCGTTACGTATGCGTCATACAAAACAATTAGCGGTGACGCATCGTCTGATGGCCTTGGGACATCTATTGATATTAAAGATGGAAAAATTCTTATTGGTGCGCCTGTAGATGATCGCGCGTTTATCTTTGACCTTGCAGATGCGGGCGCAGATGCGATTGGTGAAGAAATTCTTATGATTGATGGTGGTGGCAGTAATGGCCTTGGTGAGGAAGTAGCCTTTAACGGTGATCGTGTTGTGCTTGGTAATAGTACATACAATGCTGCTGGTAATGGCGGAGCTTTCAAGGTGTTTACTTTGGCTGAGGACATGCAAACTTATACCGCAAGTAACCTCTTTATTGGAGGAGGCTCGCCAAGTACGTCGCTTGGAACAGACCTTGATGTGGCTGATATGGTGATTTCTCATGAGAACCAAGGTGTACTTGTGAGCGACTTTGTATCAGATTATAAATGTACAGATTGTGATTATGTGCACTGGGGGATCTGGGCTGGATCTCTTGAAAATGATGGCCTTGTGAGTGCAGATGACCTTGCCAGAGCCGAGGCTGTGTATTACGTCGCTGGTGAAATGACAAACCCTGCTCAGCTTAATGCAATGGATCAAGGAGCTGGCGCTGCATCACAAGCATCCTTTAGCGGCATGACAGCAGGTGCCATTGATAACGCAGGTACCTTGACGCATCATATTGGGAACTTTGGCGCAAATGTTGACTTTAATACACGTAACGTGAATGTGACGACCTTTACACTTGGGGATTATGCCCTTTCATCTGGTGGAGCAAGTTGGGTCGCTGG
>JAPKEQ010000138.1 GCA_028821995.1 Alphaproteobacteria bacterium | reverse complement strand
GAGATGAGTTCTGTGCTCTTCTTTCTACGCGCAAAAAATCAGAGACAGTTATAAATGAGTTAAGAGAGGCTCTACAAAAACCTATGCAAATTGATGGTTGTGACGATAAGTTAATTATAGATGCATCTATTGGCGTTGCCGCTTATCCAAGTGATGGTGGTAGCCTGGAAGAGCTGATTTCTCATGCGGATAGAAGTATGTACGGGGTAAAGGTAAAAGTATGACCCAAGAGCGCCGAACGGCAAGCCCAGAGCTTCGTAAAAAAGGCGAACGCCGCGCTGATATGAAAATTATCACATCAGCCTCACAATCGGATATATACGTGTGGGCTATGTCTCTCGTGTTTATGGCAATTATTCTTGTAACTGTAACGCTTCTTGCGTTTATGAAAGGATAACCCATGCTTTATTTAGGTATTCTTCAGGCGCTTGGCCTTACTATTCTTATTTCATTTTTTAATGTATTTTTACGTATGGCCGTTCAGGAGTGGCATGTGGAGCCCGTACCATTTACTTGCTATTGCCTTCTTATGGCTGCTTTTATTTTGACACTTGCCGCAGGGCCAGGGAAACTTGTTAAGGATACACTCAAGTCTAAAGTCACTTGGATTTATAGCCTCATTTTAGTAAGTACATATATTGCGGATACCTACGTGATGCTTTATGTGAGCGCAACAGAGGCTAGTTTTTTTAGCAGGCTAAGTATCCCGATTGCTCTTGTCATTGCTTGGTTATTTTTCCAGCGCAGCGTTAAAAAAGAAGATTGGGCAGGTGTGGGTATTATTATGCTTGGTGTGCTTTGGCTTATCTTTCTTCAGCCTGCACATACGTTGTATATTACGCTGTTTGTTGTCAGCCTTTCTGCTTTTTTCCAGACGCTTCAGTTTGTGCTGGCAGAAACCCATAAGCAAGCTAGCGAAGCTGTTAAAGCAGGAAGTATGCGTGATGAGTGGCGTGTAACGGGGCTTGTTACATTTGCAACCAGCGCTGTATTTTTGTTTGTAGCTATAGGATTGAGTTTAATTAATGAGTATTTTGGCATTGTACCAGCAAAGCTTGCTGTGCCACTTGAACGGTTCATAGATAAAAACACAATCCTGGCAGCGTTGTTTTATGGAACGCTTATTTTGCCATTTATTCGTTACTTTAAATGGTCGGCGAGCCAAAACTTAAAGGCTGAAAACCTTTTACTTTTTATGGCTTTTATTCCTATTTTTACGTTGGTATTTGAAAAAATACTTATTCTGTCCTCTCTTATGCCATCAGGGCAAAATACGTTTTCAGAGGGAAGAGGCATACAGCTTGTTTCCATTGCGGTTCTGATGACCCTTGGAGCTGGGCTTGCCACCTTCCTTCGGCTCAAACGTATGCTTGCGGACTCTTCTGAAAATGAAAAATTTACCACAATTAAAGCAGCCCTTCTAAAAGGAAGATCTCTTGCGATTCAGCATAGTGAAAATGCCATAGATGATTATAAAGTTGTCCTGAATACGGTGGAATATGCAGGCGGCAGTTTTTCCGAGGCTGCACAGCTGCTTGATATACCAGAATCAACCTTAACCGTTTTGTATGATGGTAAGGGCGCTCTTGCGCTAGATGGGGAGCATAGCCGAAAACTCTCTCATGTTTATTTTGAAAATGTCGCTAGTAGAGATGCGCTTACGGGTCTTTTAAATCGTTCAAGTTTTATGAGTGAAGGAAAAGAGTTTTTAGAGAGCAAAAAATCGGTAAAGCTTTTCTATATTGATTTGGATAAGTTTAAGCCTATTAATGATACCTACGGCCATAACGCTGGTGATGAGGTCTTGAGTATTGTATCAAGACGCTTACAAAAAGTTCTTCCAGAAGGCGCATTAA
>JAPKEQ010000066.1 GCA_028821995.1 Alphaproteobacteria bacterium | reverse complement strand
GCCATTGATGAAGCGCTTGAACGTGCCCATAGCAGCAACGATGCTTCTATGGCGCCACTTCTAGATCATAAGAATGACTTCAACATGTCAAAAGCACTTGTGGAAAATCCAATGGAAATTATGGCACACGCCGCCTAATACATATTAATTTTTTGGCAGAAACTCACGGCGCAGGCCGTGAGTTTTTGTTTTGCTTGCGGAAAGAGGGGCTCCTCCCTATAATGGGGCCAATCAATGCGAATATGTGCATGACTCAATTGAATAGGATAAAGTGAGAGGACGATTATGATGTCTGTAGAAATGATTCAGAAAAACGGTTATGAAACAATTGTTAAAGCAACTGACCCAGAGAGCGGTCTAAAAGCTATCATCGCCGTACACAACACAAATCGCGGCCCTGCTGTTGGTGGCACTCGCCTTTATCCATACGCTTCTGAAGAAGAAGCAATGACTGATGTTCTTCGTCTTTCTCGTGGTATGACATACAAATCAGCCCTAGCCGGCGTTAAATTTGGTGGCGGTAAATCTGTGATTATTGCAGACCCGAGCAACAAGAGCCCTGAGCTCCTTAAAGCATTTGGTAAGTTTGTAGATAGCCTTGAAGGCAAGTACTTCTGCGCTGAAGACATGAACACAACTCTTGCAGACATGGACACGATTAAAACAAGCACAGACTTCGTACTTGGCCGTGCCAGCGGAGACCCTTCTCCAATGACAGCGCTGGGTATTTTCATCTGCCAAAAAGTAGCTGCTGAAGAATTCATTAAAACACCAATGAGCGAACTAACCGTTGCCATCCAAGGCGTCGGTAACGTGGGTAAAAACCTCATTAAATGGCTCACTGAAGCTGGCGTTAAAGGCGGCAATATCTCTATTGCAGACGTTAACGAAGCTGCGCTTACTGAAATGGCCAACACATACGGCTGTAACATTGTACCTACAGACGAGATTCACCGCGTACCTTGCGATATTTACGCGCCATGTGCCATGGGCGGAATTTTGAGCGAAACAACCATTCCAGAGCTTAAATGTAAAGCTGTTGTTGGCGGCGCAAATAACCAATTGGCGACAGAATCTGACGCGGCTCTTCTGCAAGAGCGCGGCATTCTTTACGCACCAGACTATCTTGTGAACGCTGGTGGTATCATCAACGTTTACTACGAAAACCTAGAAGGCGGATACGATGAGAAGCAAGCGCTTACATCTATTCACGCTATCGGCGATACATTGCGCGAAATTTTTGCGATGGCAGAAAAAGAAGGTATCCTTCCTGCTGAAGCTGCCGACCGCGTTGCTGAAAGCCGCTTTACGCACTAAGCCTTATACGCTTCATAAAAAAACCGTCTTCATCAAAAAGGCGGTTTTTTATTGCCATAAACATCCTCACCAAGTATACAAACAATCAGTCCCCTATCTATCTCTCTTTTTAATGAAAGGACACAAGCCATGTTGCTTGATCTTACAAAATTCAAAAAAGAAACACCGCCACAGGCCATTATGTATTTCCGTGAAGAATACAAATTCCTCTCCAACATGGAGCCTTGTAAAGTAACCTTGCCCGCAGAGCCTGAGTTTGGCCTGCCTGCCTTTGAGTGCGGCAGCACTGAAAACGCCTACATGGCTTGGAAGAGCATTGATCCAACCATTCGGGCGATGCTAGCGGCAATGGACCCCAAAGAGGCCAAAAAGTTCACCCACGAAGATAGCTTTGTGACGCGCCCTGATGACAGCCCCGAAGGGCGCATCGCCATCATGACGGAAGTGAACACACAAAAATACTCAGATAAGAACCCGAAGCTGCGCGAGAAACTTCTCGCTACCGGCGACGCTCCTCTTTTTGAAGGAAACATCTGGGAAGATAAATTCTGGGGCATTGACCTCCTTTACGGTAAAGGTGGTGAAAATTACCTTGGCCGCATCCTGATGGCTGTCAGACGAGACATTCAAATGAAGCTCAAACTTTTTCAGCGATAAATAAAAGCCCCGCATCTGCGGGGCTTTTCAAATTTTAATCCAGTTTTTCGCCAAGAATATCAGCGAGAGGTTTCAAGCCCTTGCCATACCGGCGCCATTTATCTACTGAGCCTGTATAAATAGGCTGGCGTACCTGATTTGTACTGGCTGTATGAATACTCCTTGTAGATTTATGAAATTCAAGCGCTTCCTGCGTCCAACTAAGGCCAACATAGGCAAACAGGCTTTTACTCGTCGCTTCTTGATCTGCCACCATATCTTCATATTTTACCGTATGAATATCATCAAAGGTTTCGTGCCAAAATGCCATAAGCTCTTCATGCATATTGTAATAGCGCCCAAGCTCTTCTAAGTTATAACTAAAGCCTTGGTCATGGGTGAAATTCTTTTGAAAACAAGACAGGCAAGTATCCATGCCGTTCCTTACGCAATGAATAATTTTTGCATTTGGAAACATCAAACGAAGAAACCCAACAAACAAAGCATTAGACGGCATTTTATCACTTATAAATCGCGCCTCACCAGAGGCATCTTCCGCACTCATAAGAGATAAATATTCCTGCGCCCAAATTTTAATTTTAGGCGCCGTTACAGGCTCTGCCCACTCATGAAAGTTGCGGTAAATATTACGCTCATTTTTTATACCTAGCGTATTTTGCAGATGGTTTAATTCCCCAGCTCCAAAAATACCTTCACCTGTTGATAAAATTTGCTCCACTAGCGTGGTTCCGCTACGGGGCATACCTAAAATAAAGACTGGTTTTTCCGTACTCAAGCCAGCACCTTTAAGCATTTGAATATTTTCCTGCGTAAAGAAGGATTTCATGGCTTCTACATGCGCCTGTATTGTCTTTTCATTGTAATGGAGAAACTCACGCTTTAGAGCGTTTGTTTGAATAAGTACATCGAGGCTTTTTTCATAATTTTTACTGTTTTCATAAACCGCAGTTAATACATAACCCGCTTTATATTTATTGGGGTTGCTTTCCAACAGATTCTGAAAGGCCTCCTGGACATTAGGAAAGTACGTATCATCTTCCATTACTTTCTTGATACGGCTTCTTTGATAATGGAGCCCCATATCATTTGGAAAAGCACGTACACCTTCTTCAACAAGGACTGCTGCTTGCTTATTATGTCCAAGCTGAAGCTGAACGCTTGAATACGCATTGTATAAATGAGGTACACGGTATCCCTCGTTATACAAATCCGTAAAATATCTGAGTGCTTCTGACGCTTGTCTTTTATTATTTAACACAAGCCCCATATAAAGCCTCGCCATCATAAATCCAGGAAAAATAGATAGCGCTTTTTGCAGGTCTAGTTCTGCGATGGCATCCTGCCCGCGGCGCAAACGTACAATAGCGCGGTGAGTCAGTGCAAAGGGTAAATTTTCATCTAAAGTGAGTGCCTGACTTAAGTAGTCAATGGCTTCACTATCTTTCACTTGCTCCTGTGCGCTAATGCCAAGCCCCTGCACGGCCTGTACATATGAGCCATCCTTCTCTAGCGCCGTGCTAAAAGCTTTATCAGCTTTTGGGTAGTTCTGATTTTGCAGATGTGCATTACCAAGAGTTGTCCAATACACTGGTGTTTCACTATGAAGTTCTAAAGCTTTTTCTATAAGGCTCACCGCTTCTTTATAATGCTCACGGCCAAGCTCAATTTGCGCCTTCATATGCCACGCATCAGGAAGGCGCGGCTGGTTTTCTATCACACTATCATAAAGAGATTCAGCGGTCTCAAGGTCTCCCTTTTGGTGAGAAATAATAGCATCTTGGAGAGTTTTTACGGCTTGTTCTGGCGTCATTTGCTTACCTTTTTACTCACACCCATTTTCCCTATTATACTTGCGCTGGCTTGGGTGCAGCTCGCATTTTAAATGCGCTTATTATTTTATTATAGAGATTATATACCAGAAAAAGAAAAAGGGCGACTAATGGCCACCCTTTTAAATTCGTTTTATATTCTACGACTCAAAACAGAACGGATAACAGATGCGTACTTGAGCATTTTACCCGGTGAAACGAGCGCTGCTAGATCCCGTTTGCATGCGCCAGTTTGCCTGCATTTTTTCAATGCGCAGCTTATGGCAATCAAGAACATTGAGCTTAGAAGCTTCTTCAAGCGTCACCCATTTCATGTCACGGCTTTCATGGCTAATTTGCAGCGGTGTGCTTTCATCTACTTCAAACAAAAAGCATGCATTGAGATGAATATGCTCAGGCTCAAGCTTGCCGTATTTTACTTGTGTTGGTTTGTGCATGCCGCCAATATCAAACAGCTCCATGCCATGTACGGGCGTCAGGGCAGATGCAGGAATGCCTGTTTCTTCCTCTACTTCGCGTAGCGTAGCATCATAAGCATCGGGGCTGCCGTCGCAGTGCCCGCCTGGGCCAACCCATTTGCCATCATCACCGTGCTGAAGCATCAGAATTTTAGTGCGCTCCGGGTTTACAATCCATGCATCGCCGCAAATATGAGCAATCAGATTACTACGGCAGTACGGATTATCAGACGTGTTCAAAAATTGCATCATTTGCTCTACAAATGCAGCTTCGTGGTCGTTATAGGGTGTAAAAGCCAAAAGCTTTTCCTTAAGATTAAAGGTCATAACATCTCCTTTAGGTTTAGATAAGACAGTATTGTGCAAGAAAAGCGAACAAAGATCAAAAGACTTTTGTAAAATAGTGGAAATGCTTCTATTTCACAATATAAATTTACTCTGCTCTCTTTTATTCGCACATAAATGCGCATGCGCGCCCTCATTTGAAATAACGAAGGCGCTCAATATAGAATTCGCAAGGCCACAGCAACTTAAAAAGGATTTGCAACTGTGTTATGGGTCATTAATAGACGCCGTCTAGGGCTAGGAAGCGCTTTCTACGAGATTTTTTATCGCCTTTAAGGTCTTTCAACTGTTCATCAAGCGCCTTCGTTACACGCTTAACAGTCAGCTCTTCATCACGATGCGCACCGCCTACTGGCTCTTTGATAATCTCATCAATCACTTTAAGCTTTAACAGATCAGCAGATGTCATTTTCATAGCGCCAGCAGCTTCGCTAGCTTCTTTAGGGTCGCGCCATAAAATAGAAGCACAACCTTCTGGAGAAATAACGGAGTAAGTACTGTTTTCTAGCATCAGCACTTTATCTGCTACGGCAATAGCAAGGGCGCCGCCGCTTCCGCCTTCACCTGTAATAACGCTCACAACAGGTATATTGACGTTTAAAAGGGTTTCAATGCAACTGGCAATAGCTTCGCTTTGTCCGCGCGCTTCAGCGTCAATACCCGGAAAAGCACCCGGCGTATCTACAAAAGTAATGAGCGGCAATTTAAACTTATCTGCCATTTTCATAATGCGTTCAGCTTTACGGTAACCTTCTGGCTTAGGCATACCAAAATTGAACTTTACGCGCTCTGCTGTTTTATGGCCTTTTTGGGTACCAAGAACCGCCACGCTACGACCTTTAAATGTACCAATTCCCGCAAGCATTGTTTTGTCGTCTGCAAAGCGTCTGTCTCCTGCAAGGGGAGTGAAATCTTTAATCATCAGCTTTACGTAATCCGCTGGCTGTGGGCGTGCTTGATGACGTGCCACTTGCACACGCTGCCATGGGGTTAGGTTACGGTACAGGCGTCTTAAAACTGTTTTTTCTTTAAGCTGAAGGCGCTCAACCTCTCCATCAATATCCTTTACTGCAGGGTGCTCAACACCTTGCTCCTTGGCAGCAAGAAGCTCATCCATTTTGACATGGATATCTTCAATCGGACGTTCGAAATCTAAAAACATCATGGGATGTCTCGTGGCCTTTCTTATCTATAGAAAAGGATTTATAAACTAAAATGGCGAATTTGTAAATAAATGAGAGACCGGCTAAAGGGCTGCCATATGTTCAATAGGATGAGCAGATTCTAGCACCACACGCAGGCGATCCCTTACAATATCTGTATAAATTTGGGTCGTTGACAGGCTGGCATGCCCCAGCAAAATCTGAACACTACGAAGGTCCGCCTCATTTTGAAGCATATGTGTCGCAAAGCTATGTCTCAAAATATGCGGCGTTAAATATATATCTAAGTCCTTGGAAATATGCATACAAATTTGTTGGACACGCTGCCTTGTGAGTGGCTTACTTACATCCTTTGGAGAAGGAAATAGATATGCGGAGCTCTTTTGCCCAAGCATAGCTTGTCTTGCGCCCTTCATATATCCCGTAATCACAGCACCTGCCATATCTCCAATAGGCACAAGGCGCAACTTACCGCCCTTCCCTTGAATTTGAATATAAAGATGCTCGCCCGCGTCAATATCGCTCACCTTAAGATGGATAAGTTCGCTCACCCTTAACCCCATGGAGTACATAAGATAAAGCAATGTGTAATCTCTTTGCCCGCGCTCATTTGATGCATCAAAGCCGTCAAGAACGTCTCGTACCTGCTCCTTACTTAATGCCTTAGGCAGGCTCTTTTTACGCTTCGGGAAAGAAATACCTTCTGTGGGATCATCCTCTCTCACGTTTTGCTGAATAAGGTACACAAAAAATTGGCGCATAGCGCTGAGGTGCCTGGACTGTGTATGCGGATGTTTATCCTGAAAATTTTCAAGGTAAGTTTTAATATCAGAGGAAGTAAGCCCTTTTAAAGGCGCCTTTAAAACACGCTCAACAGCAAGTAAATCTAACTTATAGCTATTGTGTGTATTGACAGAAAGCCCCCGCACAGAAAGCAAGTGATTTAAAAAACCTGCAAGTTCTGGAGAAGGCTGTTGTTTACTCTTTTGCAAATCTGGATCTACTGGATTTTCATTTCTGCAACAGCCGCATTCACAAACAATGCGCGGGCTTCTTTCTGCATGCCCATAAGGCGGAAAGCAGACGTCACGTTAGCAAGTGTGTTTGTACCCAGAAGCTCTGGAGAGCGCTTACTGAGCGGCACAAGAGAACGGAGCACTGACTCACCCACCCGGCCACTACTGAGGCTAGATCCAAGCAAACGCAGCCATAGAGCACCTGTTTCTTCTGTATGCATTTCGCTTGAAAGCGTACCATCAAAACGCAGCCATACAGACTCGTCCACAGGAACGCCAAGCGCTTCAAGAAGGGTAAGCAGTCTTACAACTTCATTGTTACGTAGCGCAGGCTGAGACATTGTCCACTCTGTTGCAGACTGCGCACTTAAACGGCCGTCCATAACTTCAAACAGAACATTCACATCTGCGCGCTGCTTTTTAATCACCTTAGAAAGGGTTTCATTGCCCTTAAGAACCGTCATCCACTGGCGTGCCAGCGCGATATTACCGCTATTAAGGCTAGACTGAATCACATGCGGGGCAAACCAAGCAAGCTTTACATCTGGCTGAATACGGCGTTTATCAGGGCTCAAGACAACAGAAAGTTTATCAAAGCCATCTCTCTCTGCTTCCCCCCAAAGCTTTTTAAGAATGAGTGCACGCTCACTGCTTAAACGCTTGCGCTCAGCCGCTTGCCATAAAAGAGCACGAGAACGACTACCTGTTACATCATCTCCAACGCGCTGCAGGGCATTTTTAAGAAGTTCCTTATCAAATTCTTGCGCTTCATAAAGCTGAAGAAGCAAAAGCCCATCAACCGTTTTACCGTAACTATTTACAAGACGCTCTACACTATAAAGACGCTTTTCCATTGGTGCACGTGTGTTTGTAGCAATGGTACGAAGAGACACATCGCTCAGTTGATTCATATGATTTTCGCTGAGGCGCTCTGGGTAACTTGTGAGCAATGCCTGACTGAGAGAACTCCAGTGCTGACCGCTATCAAGTTGAGTAAAGGTCTCGCCCTCTTCTGCAGTAAGATAATCTTTAAGCAGTATCATAATATCGCTTGAGTCTTTTGCACGGCCTGCAATATCAAGGCTAAGTTTAAGGCCTGACATATCGCCTTTCATAGCCTGACATGTCCAAAGGGCGTGCTTCCAAAACATTGTATCAACGTTTGGAATCATTTCTTGTACGTACATACACACAGATGTATCCCCCTTAAGGAGGCGGGTTTGTACCCAAAGCTCTGGGATACCTGCATCTACAGGAATATTATCTTCACTGGCCATGCGCTCTACAAGTGTTGTGGCTGCGCCTGTAAGGCCTTGCTGCACAAGTGCATTTGCACGCACAACTTGCCAGCGTTTTTCTGTCATACCTTCTGGCGGCTGCACATCGCTCAACATAAGACGTTCCATAAGATCGACAACCATTGGCGCACTGTAAGGCGTTGGCTCAACCTTGCTTAAAAGAGCAAGAACCGTATCCGAAGAACTGCCCTGCCACAAATTAACAGGTAGGCCTGTATCTGTTGTTTTTGTAATTGTTGGAAGCTGAACAGGCTGCGGCTTAAATGGCGTAACAGGCGCTGCTGAGGTATCAAGTTTTTCGTACTCTGCCACAGGGCGCTGCATACCAGCAGGTACGCGCTGAGCTGCTTGTTCTTGCGCTTCAAGGCCTTCTGCCTGCATTTCGCGCAGTACGTTTTCTAGCATATTATCGCTCAGTTCTGCCTGCGTTTTTGTAGGGGCTGCTTTTTCCTGCTGAATTTGAGCTTGCACAGGTGTTGTCCCGCCACTCATTTTAGGAACACGCTTAAGGTCTCCGACTGAAAAACTTTTTGAACCCTGCATAGGTTGGGGCATGTTACTTGGTGTTTCCACCTTTGTTGGTGCAGGAGTAGGGATTTCTGTTGCCACATGACGCGGCGCGGCTGTGTCGTTTAAAAGGGCTTCATCACCCGCAAGAAAATCTTCATTCACAAGAAGCTCATTACCTGTTGGCGGAGGCGCTATAACATCCTCCCCTGTAAATGACTTAAAAATACTGCCTATAAGAGACTTCTTTTTAGGCGCCTTTTGCTCAGCCTGTGCTTCAAGCACAGGGAAGTTTGGGTCTTCCTGCCCAAACACGAAGTTTAGAATCACAATCCCGACCATAAAAATCATAATCCAACGCAAAATAGCCATACTCATTTTCCCTTTGTTCTTCTCGAGATAGATAATGTATCATATTCTCATATCCCATCAACGGAAAAGACTATAATTTGCATTGCAAAAACAGTGGTATTTTGCTAGAAAGTTTATATGGACATAGACCCTAATTTAGATATTTCATCTTTTACACATACCCACCTGTATGACCATAAGTTTGACGTGGACCAAATTATCCATGCACTTTGTGGCGGCGCGGATGTGTCTTTTACGGGAAGATTTCTTCTCGATACTGAAAAC
>JAPKEQ010000065.1 GCA_028821995.1 Alphaproteobacteria bacterium | reverse complement strand
CAAAGTACAAAGGCCAAATTGAAGCAAAGGCTTCTGAGGCAATGGGGACAGATGTTAAAATTGCAAAGCTTGGTGCACTAAAAATTTTGCCAAAGCCTACTGTTGAAGCTGAAGGCATTATGGTTGCAAGCCATATTGGCGGCGCGCCACTACTCAGCGCAGACCGTCTTGCAATTCGCCTAAGTATTTCAGAGCTTCTTGCGATGAAAATCGGCGTAGATCTTATTGAGGTGATTCGCCCTCGTGTAAGCCTTGTTAATACTGCGCGCGGTTCATCTTGGGCAGGAGCTGAAGTTTCTTCTGGTGGCAATGGTCATGGAGAAGAAGAGAGCCACAAAAAGGGTGGCGGTGATAACCCAATGGAAAAACTTACTTCCCTTGGTAAAATTTCCATTGTAGATGGTAGCCTTGTTTATAATGATAGTGTAACTGGCGTAAAACATACAGTTGAAGACCTGAATATTAGCCTTGGTGCTGGAGACCTTTCCAAAACGCAAATTGATACATCTGTGCGTTATAACGCTGTGCCAATTAAAATAACCGGCTCTCTAGACCTGCGTAAGCTTAAAAACATTCCTATGAATATTCAAGTTGACCTGAACGGTAATAAGCTTCATGCCCTTGGGCGCGTGCGCTACCTTATGGAAGAGCCATCTTTCACAGGAACACTTAAAGCTGAAGCACCAACACTTATGGGCACGCTAAACACGATGCTTGGCCTAGAACTTACGGACATGCCATTTGAGCTAGATGGGGATATTCTTGCCTCTGCTCAGGTATTTAAAACAAGCCAGTTTGTTGTGAAAGCGAACAATACATCTGCTCATATTGTGGCTGATATCACAGACCGTGGCAGCAGCATGATAACGGGTACAGTAACAGTAAGCGTGCCAGAGTTTGATGGCATGAACTGGGGAGCTTGTGGCGCTGAAGTTGCTGAGAGTTCTCAGCCTACTAAAGGTGCATCTGTTTCTGCTAAAAAATCTGAACGTTTTTCTAAGGAGCCGATTGATTTTTCAGCCCTTAAAAATTTCGATGTTGCGTTAAATATGTCAGTTGATAACGTGGTGTGCGGCGCAGCTTCTATTGAAGATGTAAACGCTAAACTCGTGCTTAGACGCGGCCTTGTGGAGCTTGAGCCTTTTAGCTTTAAAGCTGGAGATGCGGGCTCGTTTGTAACCAACTTTGTGTTAGATACAACAGGAAGCGTGCCAACAGGTACTTTAAAAACAGCGCTAAATGCATTGAACCTTGCTGATGTTGTAGAGAGCAAAGTCAAAGCTGATATTCCTTTAGATGGACTTATTGACCTGCAGTTTTCAGGTGTAAGTGCCTTTGATATGGTAAATAGCCTGAGCGGCAGTGCTAATATAAATGCGACAGATGGGCAAATTTCTGGCGTGCCTCTAGGTAAGCTAAAGCTTGGCCTTGAAACATTCTCAGGCCTAGCCCTAGGCGGCGGTGAGAACTATCAGCTAGAAGAGCTGGCGATGCCATTTACGGTAAACGGCGGCGTGTTTAATACAGAGGCAGCTCTACTGAAACTGTCTAAACAAACAATGGTAGCTAAAGGTAAAATTGATTTGCCGAAATGGCGTATCAACATGGACATTACACCCAAAATTGGTACTGGTGAAGCCACACTTATGACGCTACCGCTTAAGCTTTCTGGCCCGCTCGATAGCCCAAGCATCAAGCCAGATTTGAACTCTGCTCAAGGTATTGGCGCAGCAATTGGTACAGCAATTGGCGGCCCGCTTGGCACAGGTCTTGGCGCTGCTGCAGGTTCTATTATTAGTGGTCAAGGCTCATCTGAGCAGAAAAAAGAAGTTCAGAAAAAGCTAAACGATACAGCTGATAAGGTAAAAGAAGAGCTTAACAAAAAGCTTGATAAAGCCGTACCAGCAGAACTTAAAGGCCTATTAGGATTTTAAGAGGTACTGAATAAACGTAAAACAGCCCCCGAATTGGGGGCTGTTTTTTTATCGATTAGGCCGCGGCCTTGTTGGCGTATTTTTTAAGCGTTTCCGTGCGGGCACGCTCGCCAGTGTTGCGGTCGTTGAAGCGAATGACGGTAGATTTCAGGTCATCAAATACCGCAGCAAACGGACCAAAGCCGCGAGAGGGCTCAATGATGATATCAGCTGCGCCGTTTTCTACGGCTTTAATGGCGTCAGAGAGTTCCCAGAGGTGACTGCCTTCCAGTGGATGAATCACATAGCTATAGTTGCCAATAGCGCGGTGGAAAGCCATCTCTTCTTCCAGTGAGGTAAACAAGGTTTGCTCACCGTTGTAGTATTTCCACACGTTGCCACGCTCGCCGAGGTACAGAGCTGCTTCTGACGCGCAGACCTTATTTTCAGGATCGCTAGTAGAGACAAGGTTGTAGCAACTTGCCTCATGAAAGCTGAAAGGCGCTTGTGCATGTAGCTCATAGGCGATGGATTCAACAGTGTAGCGCCTATCTACCTGTGTATCAGGTGCTTTACGGTCATAATAAATGACTGTATCGCCTTCCCAAAACTTGGTTTCAGGCAGATCAGAAATTTTGATTGCCTGTTCAGCAATAATCGCGTTATGAGGATCATCCGCCGCAATTCGCCGTGCATGTTCTTCAGCGTCCACAGGAGTGAGATTGCTGGCGTAAGTGCAGTAACCCATACCATTGGAAAGAATGACACGGATATTGCCGCGCTCTTGGTAAGTGCCTGGCGCTTGAGAATCTCCACTTGTACGGCCGCGGTAACGCGTTTTGTGTTCAAAGCCGTGGAAGGTGCAGAGGGTTTCATCAGGGGGATCATTCTTATCGGCTGCATATCTGCGCATGCGAGAGTCAATACTGATTGTCAAAAGGTCACCAACGCGCAGTAGATGTGGTTTTTCAATAGACATGAAAGTCTCCTAAATGTGAAAGAAAAGAGAGAAAGATTAAGAATCACTAGAATGTATACATGGATGCAGAGAAATAGACAATAAAAAAGCACCCTTGCGGATGCTTTTTTAATGGTCGGGAATAGAGGATTGATGTCACTATGTTCCACCCTCCGGGCGGCTATGCCTGCGGCATCCCGTCTGCGTCGCTATCGCTCCTATCGAACCTACGGTTCTCATCCTAACCCCTTTGCATAAAAAAGCACCCTTGCGGATGCTTTTTTAATGGTCGGGAATAGAGGATTCGAACCTCTGACCTTCTGGTCCCAAACCAGACGCGCTACCAGGCTGCGCCAATCCCCGACGGATAAATGATGTTTTATCGCAATCCCTGCATTCTTGCAACGACTTTTTTTAGGCTTTTTGAAAATCTTTAAAAATACCGTGTAAAAGCGGCAACTTTCTATATGATGTCTGTGAAGTTTAAATAAGGGAACATTCATGTTACAAAGCCAGCTTATTGTTATGTTTATTCTACTTTTATGCGCGTTTTCACGTCCTATTGTTTTGCGCCCCGTTGCTAAAATGCGCAGGGCAGGGGATGCTGCGTATTTTATTGGCCTGTGGATGTGTATTGGTGCACTTGTCATGTTACCTTTGTTTTGGAATGAGGTGGTTTATGCATCAAAGCTTTCACCTTTTATTTGGCTCGTCTCATTATTTAAAGGCTTTACCTTGTGGGCTTGTATTGTACTCATGCAAATGATTCGTACGCACTCATCATCAAGCGCAGAATTTAGAGGGATGATGACCATTGGTATTCTTGCTTGTATGAATATTTACTTTGGTGAAGTACTCAGCTTGCTGCAATGGCTGAGTGTTGGTCTTTTGTTTGTTCTGGGCGTTGTGTTTACCTTAAAGGGACACTTATCAAGCCTTCCTGCAAAGTATAAATGGATGTTTCTTGCGCTGATTTTTATTTCAGCATTACCAGGCGTAACCGACCAAGTTGTGTTGACAAAGGCACACTGGTATATTCATTTCGCCCTTTCAGGGGTTGGTATATTTATAACATCACTATTTTATGGCAGAAGTCGTATGCCTTTAAGAGAGCGTTTTTCTGATAAAAATGCAATGATTGCAGGCATAACATGGCTTGTATCTGAAGCAATTATCTTGAGCCTTCTTGTCACATATATTCCTGTAACGCTTGGCGTTATGGCCATGACGATGTCTGTACCGCTTACTATGCTAGTATCCGCAGTTTTCTGGGATGAGGGGCACTGGAAAGAGCAAGTGCTTATTGGTGGTGTGTCATACCTTGCGATTCTTCCAATTATTTTGGGATAGTTTTACCTCGTGCTAAGCTTTTCTGTATGAAAACGATTTTTACACTTATGTTTACGCTTCTTCTCCCATGCATCGTATGGGCAGGGGGCGATGTGATTGGCTATGTCTCACAAATTGAAGGCGGTGCCTTTACTGTTGATGGCAAGCAGCTCAGCAAAGGATCTGAAATTTTCCAAGAAGATGTTGTGACAACAAGTTCTAACGGTAAAGTTAAAGTGAGGCTTTTAGAAGGCACAGAGCTGACCCTTGGTCAAAGCTCTACGATTGCACTGGAAGATTTTAAACTTGAAGAAGATAAGCAAGTTCTTAAAGCCCTTAAAGGTGCATTTTTATACGTTACGGGTAAGGGCAAAAAAGCCAGCGCTAAACGTGTCATCAAAACAGAGTTCGCCACAGTGGGTATCCGCGGCACCACAGTGTGGGGCGGTATGCTGGATACAACGTGCGAAGTCTTTGTGATTGACGGAGAAGTTTCTGTGGCTAGTGACGGCGGCGAAGTGATTTTAAAACCGGGCGAGGGGACAGCAACGGCTTCTATGTCTACTCCGCCAACGCCTGCTAAAAAATGGCCTGAAAAGAAGATAAAGAAAGCTGTAGCGACAGTTTCGTTTAAGTAGTCGAGACACCTTATGAAGCGCCCCTTAGGTGGGGCGTTTTTTTATTAAATTGTTTTTAGGGTCTGATTCTATACATGGAGTCTACAAAAAGCTTTACAAACACACACAAATCAGTACGCTAGGGGCAATATTTAAAAGTTTAAAAGAAGGATGGGTAAACCGCATGCAACAGGCCGAAATGCCAATGGACATTAAAGTAGAAGAAATTAGCGAACTTGAGCGTCGCGTAACTGTTACGATTCCTGCTGAGGAAATCGACAAAATGGCAAACGCCCGTTTTGGTTACCTTGCGCAAACGCAAAAAATTGATGGCTTCCGCGAAGGACACGTTCCTGTAGATGTGATTCGTCAACGTTTTGGCGGTAAAGTATATGGTGAGCTTAAAGAGCAAATCATCCAAACAACAGCTATGGACGCGCTTAACAAGAACGAAATTCGTGCTGCTGGTATGCCTGCAATTGAAGAAGCAGGCACAGTGCTTGCTGGACAACCTATGAGCTACACAATGAAGGTTGACCTTTTCCCAGAAATTAAGCCAACAGGTTTTGAAGGCCTTAAGCTTGAAAAAGAAATGGCTGAGCCAAACGACGACCTTGTTAAAGGCGTGATTGATCGTCTACTAGATATGCGTAAAACGTTTGATGAGAAGAAGGGCGCTGTTGAAGCGGCTGACCGTATCACACTTAACGCAACAGGTATTCTTGAAGGCGAAAAAGAAGCTTTCCCTGGCGGCGAAATGAAAGACCAAACTGTTGAGCTTGGCCAAGGCATGCTTATCCCAGGCTTTGAAGAGCACATTGTTGGTATGAAATCTGGTGAAACAAAAGAATTCACACACGCATACCCGAAAGACTTCCACAACAAAGAGCTTGCTGGCAAGAAATCAACTTTCACTGTTGAAGTGACTAAAGTTGAATCTGTGTCTCGCCCTGAAGTTGACGAAGCTTTTGCTAAAGAGTCTGGCGCTGATAGCGTTGATGCACTTATGACGCAAATTAAGGACCACCTTACACGTGACCTACAAAACGCGTCTGAGCAACGCCTTAAGCGTACAATGTTTGATAAACTAGATGAGAAGAACGCATTTACAGTACCTGCTGGTCTTGTAGATATGGAGTTCAACAGCATCTGGAACCAACAGCTGCAAGAACTACAGCAGCGCGGCATGAGCATGGACAACATGGACAAGAGCGAAGACGATCTTCGTGCTGAGTACCGCGGCCTTGCTGAGCGCCGTGTGCGCCTTGGTCTTCTGCTTGCTGAAATTGGTAAAGTGCAGGATATCAAAGTCAGCGATGCTGAAATTGACGCTGAAGTTGCTAAGATTTCTCTCCAGTTTGCTGACCGTAAGGATGAAGTAGAGAAATTCTACGCAAACCCTGAAAAGCGTAACCAAATCGCTGGCCCTCTTTATGAGAAAAAAGTAACAGATTGGCTCATGAGCAAATCTGAGATCAAAGAAAAGACTGTTGATCCTAAAGAGCTTATCCAAGAGCTTGGTTAATAGCCTTCTAAATGGAAATACCGCCCACAAGGGCGGTATTTTTATGCATAAAGAGCGCACCCCCCATGGTTATTAAAGGTGAGACCCATTTCAAAATTCTTTAATGCGAGGTATAATAAGAAATTATTATGTTTAACAACATTTGGCTCATAACAAGAAAGACATCTACGCCATGACATTTAAATCTTTTCTAGAAACACATAACGACCCATCAATGAGCGGCCTTGTTCCTATGGTTGTGGAACAGTCTCCACGCGGTGAGCGCGCGTTTGATATTTACTCACGCCTTCTTAAAGAGCGCGTCATTTTCCTAACAGGACAGGTTGAAGACCATATGGCGAACCTGATTGTAGCTCAGCTTCTTTTCCTTGAGAGTGAAGATCCTGAAAGCGATATTTCAATTTACATTAATAGCCCTGGCGGTGTTGTAACGGCCGGCTTTGCTATTCACGATACAATGAAGTTTATCCGCGCGGATGTTGCAACAATTTGCATTGGTCAAGCGGCAAGCATGGGCGCATTCCTGCTAGCGGCAGGGGCAAAGGGCAAGCGTTATGCGCTGCCTAACTCACGCGTAATGATTCACCAGCCTCTTGGCGGTTTCCAAGGGCAAGCGAGTGACATTGAAATTCACGCCCGTGAAATTATGGAACTTAAGGACCGTTTGAACCAAATTATTGCTGATAACTGTGGTAAAGATAAGAAGACTGTTGCGAAAGATACTGACCGTGACAACTTTATGACGGCTGATGAAGCGAAGAAATATGGCCTTATTGATGAAGTGCTTGAGCACCGTGATGGAGCAAAGCCAAAGGCAAAGAAAAAGTAGGCTGTAAAAGCTGAAAAAAGAAAAGGAGCCCGCTGGGGCTCCTTTTTTTGATTAGCTCGATTGTTACATCTTGATGGTTTCAATACCACGACCAGGCCAATGCGGGCATAGGTCTGTGTTTTCCACCAGACGAACTTCAACATCCATTGTGCCTTTTGTTGTGTCATGCAATTCTGCAAAAGCACCCATGGAAAGGTCTAGAACGCGTTGGTATTTAGCAAAGCCGCCAGTATCATTGATCCGGACGAAAATGCTTTTGCCTGTTTCTACGCGGGTAACAAGTGCGCAGGAATTGAGCGGAAGGTTATTCGACGCCGCTGTCATCAGCGTTGGATCGAAAACTTCGCACTTACCATTCCAGTATCTCACACAGGTTTGGAGAACTTCCTTAACAGCATCTTGGCCGTAGAAGCTAGATTCGCCAATGTCGTCAGGCGCTTGCTCTTCAAGGATGATATCCATGTGAGCTTGTTGCATTTCTTCTTCGCTCATATACATCTGGCTCAGAAGGGCTGCGACTGTTGCGAAAAGGATGAAAGCGGTCATTGCCGCACGTTTGATCAGTTTGATCATTTGATTGCCTCAAAAGTTAAAAGATTTCATTACTCGATAAGTAAAGATATGGGGGCGATTGCCCCCATTTTCAAGTATTTTTGAAGAATTAAATAATATCTTTAATAGAGCGAATAAATGCACCGACCTTAACTTGCAAGCGGCTCGCTGTTTCACCAACGTCGTCAGTGTTCTGTTCAAGCCTAAAAGCATCGTCACCAACCATTTGTGCCATTTGAATGACTTGGTGCATATCAGCATTAATCTGAGATGTCGCAGCAGACATTTCCGAAACGTCCTCACGAATTGTACCTGTGATATGAGTTTGCTCTGTTACGGCTTTACTTACTTGGTTTGCAATAGAATTTGTCTCTTCAATTGTATCTGCTGTCATGCGGATAGAATCAGTCATTTGAGAGGTAATTTCCTGAATAGATTCAATTTGCGTCACAATATCTTCTGTAGCTTCGTTTGTTTGGTTGGCAAGGGCGCGAACTTCCTCCGCGACAACGGCAAAACCACGTCCAGCGTCTCCGGCGCGTGCGGCCTCAATAGCTGCGTTAAGAGCAAGAAGGTTCGTTTGCTCCGCAATATCGCTAATAAGCTCTACAACATTACCAATTTTTTCAACTTCCTTACCAAGGTTTCCGCCAAGCTTACTGTTCATGTGTGATTGCTCAATGGCTTGCCCTGCAATGCTACTAGATTGTTCTACCTGGGTTGTTATTTCACCTGCTGCTTCAGCCATTTGCTCAATAGCAGAGCTAAGTTTTTGCATGGTTTCTGTACTTCTTTTAGTAGAAAGAGAGACGTTTTGAATGTTTTCAACCGAAGTTACAGCACGTTTAGACATGCCATCTGTAAGTGTTTTAATATCCCCAGAGCTTTCTACAACTTGCTTAAGCAGGTTTTGTACGTCGCTAAGAATCATAACGGTTTTACGGTTTTCATTATTGCGCATGCGAGAGCTAAAAAGACCGCCTGTAAAGATGATAGCAATAAGTGCAATAACTCCAAACAGTATAATATGTTGGGTTTGCTTGGTTTGTTCATCAAAGTGAGAGCGGCTCATATGAGCAGAATCCATAGATTTTTTCTTATGTTCAGCAATACCTCTATCTAAGGCTTGATATATTGGCATTATTTTACTGTTCATAAGGGCAGATGCATCTTCAACGTTACCATCACGCACCATTTTAAAGTAATCATCATAAATAGTTTTTAGATTTTGAGTTGATTCAAGAACATGGGGGGATTGCATATTCATGGCAAGCAGAATACTTTTTTCTGAACTCTTTATAATTTGAGCGTAAATTTTATCAAGCTCTTGCTTAGGGTCTATGCCTTGCGCTTTGTAATTGTCTGATTTTTGTGCATCGAGTAAAAGGGTAAATTCAGCATTTTGCGCTATCTTGCTTGTGCCAAGGTTATACATGTTTTGCCCTGCGGTACCAAGGGCACCAACAGAAACATAGGAAAGGCTTGAGAGCACAATAAGCCCTGCAATGCTTAAAAAGAGAAGGCCATACTGGCGTAGAAAAACTTGGATCATAAAGGTCACGATATTTTTATTATTTTTTATATAAATACTATAGTAGCAAAAAATAGGCCTGCTTAC
>JAPKEQ010000064.1 GCA_028821995.1 Alphaproteobacteria bacterium | reverse complement strand
TAAGACCTCAAGGGTTTAAAGCCAAGAAATTCTCTTTTTTCAGCATTGGTAAGAAAATCTGCTTCACTGATACGCTTCCAACGCGCATCACGTAGCGGCGCAAAGGCATCCACGCGGTTCCAATCTGCATGCACTGCGTTTCCAGCGCTGACAAACGGCTTCATATAGTGATTGATTTCACTGACAACATGCTCCACAAGAGGCCTTACTGTATTTTCATAAAAGTGCAGCTTTGCTTCCTTCATGTTGTTAAAAGTATTGTCACCCGGCAGGCCAATCAAAAACGGCGGCACTCCCAGCGCAAGCGCTGTTAGCCTTGCTGCCATTGAACTTGTTTCAAGAAATTCCATATCCTTTGGTGATGTGCCAAGTTCCTGCACTTCCATGCCGCCTTCTAAAAACACAGGGCGCCCTGCATTTTTAGCACCTGTAAAGGCACGCAAAAACTGCTGGCGTAAAGTATCTCGCTGGTCCGCACTAAGCGTATCTTTAAACTTAAGCGCTGTTGTCAGGCGCGCGCCGTTATCAAGCAGGCTCTTATTAAATTCTGTGGCACTGTTAAATACGTCCACATGTCCCATGGCCGCTTCAAGCGGACTTTGACCATAAAGCGCGCTCAGCGGGTTAAACTGCTTCATATGCAAAATAGAGCTGCGGCGTGTTTTATCGTTCACTTTGTAAAGCTTGCGCTGATAAGTATATCCAAGAATTTGTCCTTGCTCATCAAGCTTAACATTCACAAGATCAGGCCTTAACACTTGCAGAGACACTGGCATACTTTCCCCATCTCCATGCACAAGCACGTAAGCATTTCCCGCAATCATCATGTGGGCATACACACTATAGAAAAACTCATGTGTGCTTTGCTGAGAGTTAGGGCTTTCCAGAAGCTTTTTAAGAGCGTTCCCCTCCTCCAGCACAACAGGTACTGTGCTACAAGCAGATGCCACTTGTTTGATACAAGAGTAAGCCACTGCATTTTTTGCGTAGCCTGCTTTGGCCATGGCGCCGTAGGTTCTGCCGCTCCAAGAGGGCTCTGGTGCACCCATGACTGCAAAAGGGAGATTTTCGTAAAATTTTGTATGTTTTGGCGTGCGTTTTTGCGCGCGATTAAGAAGAGAAAAACGTTTCATAATATGGGCTATATCCTTATGTTTTGGAACCTTTGGAAACTTATATGACTTTAGCTTGCACTCTTTGTTTTAAAGTGAGAAGCCCTCGCTTTTTCAAATGATTCTTTTCACTTGATGTATACAGTGCATACAGGTATCAAAGACGGGTATAAATATCTTTTTTCCCATTTTTTGATGCATAAAGGAGTTTCCTAATGAATAGGACCACTCTTATTTTTGCTGCGCTTGCGCTCATTGTTGTTGCTGCACTTGCAATCAATAATGACACGTCTCGAAGCAGCTCTTCTCCTTCCGCGCAGACCACACAAGAAAGTGGACCTGCGGGGAATCCTCGCTCTAACTCTCGCTCTCCAACTCCTCAAGAAACGCGCAAAAGCTTTCAAATGAGTGCTGCGGAAACTTGCGGATTTGAATATGCACACTTTGGTGATGCAACTGACAGCCAGCTGAACTGCTACACTGCCAAAATGGTAGAACGCCAAGCTCAAATCGCTGAAGCAGATTTCCGCAAAAGTCCGGATAGTAATGATGAAGGTGGCGGAATGTCTATCTTCACGCTTATTATGATGGGCTTTCTTGGCTTTATGGTTTTTCGTTTCATCCAAGCCCGCCGTCAAGGCGGCGGCGGCGGCGGTGGTGGCATTGGCAGCGTTGGTAAATCCAAAGCTAAAAAAATCACCCGCTCAGAAGATGTAAAAACCTTCAATGATGTGGCTGGTGCTGATGAAGCTAAGGACGCTGCACAGGAATTCATTGATTTCCTGAAAGACCCTCAAAAGTATACCGCCATGGGGAGTAAAATCCCTAAAGGTGCATTGCTTGTTGGTGACCCTGGTAACGGTAAAACACTGCTTGCAGAAGCCATTGCTGGCGAAGCTGGTGTGCCGTTTTATGCCACTTCCGGCAGTGAGTTTGTTGAAATGTTTGTGGGCGTGGGTGCATCCCGCGTACGTGACCTTTTTGAAAACGCACGCAAAGAAGCCCCTTGTATCCTTTTCATTGATGAAATTGATGCGGTGGGTAAACAGCGTGGCGGCGGCGCAACCGGCGGCAATGATGAGCGTGAGCAAACGCTTAACCAGCTTCTGGTGGAAATGGACGGCATGGGTAATAAAGGTCAAGCACCTGTGATTATTCTTGCGGCAACCAACCGCCCAGATACGCTGGATAGCGCGCTGACCCGTCCTGGCCGTTTTGATAAGCAGATTGTTGTTCCGAACCCAGATTTTAATGCACGCATTGAAATTTTCAAGGTTCACCTGCGGAACAAAATCACTGATCCCCAGCTCGACCTGCGCATCCTCTCGGGTGCCTCGGCTGGTATGAGTGGTGCTTCCATTGAAGCCATCTGTAACCAAGCTGGTATTCTTGCTGTAAAACGCGGCAAGCGGTTCATTAGTCAGGTTGATATTGAAAACGCCATGGAAATCATGCAAATGGGCGCGGAAAACCGCACCCTGGGCATGAGCGATGCTGAAAAGGAGGCTACGGCCTACCATGAAGCTGGCCATGCGGTGATTCAGGCTCACCATCACAAGGTGATGCGTGACAAAATCTATAAGGCAACCATCGTTCCGCGTGGTCAAGCCCTTGGTTTTGTGGCCTCTCGCCCTGATGGTGACCGTGTCAGCATGAGCTTTGCAGAATTTACAGCGCGTCTGGAAATGATGCTTGCAGGCCGTATCGCTGAAGAAATTCAGTACGGCTTTGAAGGTGTAACCACTGGTGCGTCTAACGACTACCAACAGGCCACCAAGCTCACCCAGCACTTGATTCGTGAAGGTGGCTACAATAAAGAGTTTATTGGACGCTACACGGAAGATCAAGGCGCCATGTTTGGTATGGGCGGCGGCGGTGGCGGCGGTGTTCGGCTGTCTGAACAGCTTCTTAGGAAGCTTGAAGCAGAAGAGCAAAAGCTGCGCGATGGTGCTTTTCAGAAGGTCTGGGACCTGATGAAACCTGCCGTTGACGGTGAGCCGAAAGGCGAGCTGCACGATGCATGGGTAGCCATTGCAAACGCACTGCTTGCACATGAAACACTGACAGGTGCTCAAATCATGAAACTTTACCATGATCCAGCTTACGACATTGCGTCTGAGTTTGATGAGGACCATACAGTGCCTGATGCACCGCGCGTTGACGGTATTCCACGTACAAACGGTATGCCAAAAGTTGTGCGTAAACCAAAGCCTGCACCTGTTGAGACTGTTACGGATGAAACTGAAGAGGAGGAAACTCCTGCAGATGTTGAAGGTGAAGATTCACCAGAAGAAAAGCCACTTGGCCAAACTTCTGAGGATGACGAGCCTACAGGCGACAAATAAACGATTGAAACAGCCCCTCCGGGGGCTGTTTTTTTATCCATCAATACTATAGCGCCCGGCCCCTTCTCTCTCTGTAAGGTATTTAAGGGCTTGGGTGGTCATGTCCACTTGGTCATCGTGGTTTGAATGAGGGAAAAGTACCATTTCATCAATATAATCTTTTAGCCACTTGGCGTTTTTAGGGAGGAAAATTTTGCCACTTTCAAACACAGGAGTCAGCACATTGAGACGGGTGTATTTATCACCCTTGGGCAAAATAGGAAGCACAGGCAAACGTGTCATAGATTTTAAATCCTGAACCAGTTGCTGCCCGCTGGCTTTGTCTTCAATAAGAACAGCATCCGCTGGCTGATCCGTACAAAGGTTTATGATGCGTTTTTTAAGATCAGGATACGCCTCGCGCACGCGCATCACATCCAGTAAATAATAGCCATCCTCAGCCACGCCCCATAGACCACCCACACTGTAATCTGCCTTTTCATGCGCTTTAATAGCCGTATCAAAGCTCCAAATTATTTGTTTAAATTCAACCGATTGAACAAACAAATTAAACCAAGACCTTCTAACAAGGCCTTCCTCAACCACATCAAAAGAACATTCAAATTCTTGTGCATACTGCGCCTCGCTCATGCTTTCCCTTGCGGCTTTAAGTTCCTCTGCATCTAGCACACCGCTCATGGATGCAGGCAGTGTTTTCGCCTGCCACGATTTTGGAAATCTCTCTGCCATTTGGTAAAGCTCAAACAGTTGGTTTTGTCCCTTTGGCGTGCCGATAAAAATAGACCAACCTCTCCTGTCTGATAGCGCAGGGCGTACAACTGTACTCCACACATCCATAGGAATATCTGCCATCTCATCTAGCACTACGCCATCAAGGTAAAGACCACGCAGACGGTCGGCATGGGCTGCGCCAAGCAAACGAATCACTCGCCCATAAAAACGCACTTCCAATGCTTGTTCGTAAAATTTTACTGCATCACCAAGGGGGGCAAGAAAGGTTTTTAGGTAGTCCCATGCCACTTGGCGGGCCTGGTTTTTTGTCGGGCAAATGTAAGCGTAACTTGGCTTCTCCCTTGGATTTTCTACGGATTTTTTAATAATTTCATTGAGGGCAAAAACAGTTTTACCAAAACGACGATGGCAAATGAGCACATTAAAGCGCTTCAAGCTCTCATGAAGCTCTCGCTGAAGTAAACGCGGCATATAAGGAAGCTCAATAACAGACATAGAAGCAGTTTACGGCGCTTTAAAGAAAGTGCGAAGGCTTCCCCCCCTTATTTAATAAGGCTTTTTACTGACCTCTTGAAATAGATAAATACCTGCCCCATACTTTAATGACAGAATCAAATATCTCCCGTCCCGCAAGCCTTAAGGAGGCCAGCCATGAGACGTTTTCTTACCATGATTACGCTACTGACTGCGACAATGAGCACAACGGCAGTTTCCAGTGCCCCTCAGGTGCAAACTGAAGCACCAACTCTGGAGCAGCCCGTGCAAACAACAGACGCGCCAGACACGTCAACCCTCTCAAAACCAACCCCTGCACCCAATATGCAGCACCCCCAGCGCCACACCACCGCAGATTTGCCTGAAAGTCGTGCCACCTGCGGCGTATATGTGGCCATGCTGAAACATCCCACTTCTGTTGGCAGTAAAACTTACTTCTACAAGCAGTTTGCTGCAGAAAAATGCGACCCACTGCTGCTAACCGGCGACAATATCAACCGCTACATGCGCTGCGTCATTGCAAAAACAACAATGCGCGACATTGTAAACAGCAACATTGCAGCAAACGGCAGCATTGTTGTTGACGACGAAACCTATGGTTTCTATCAGCTTGCAGCCACCCGCCGAGAGGCTCTTCAGTGCTCCTAATCGACGTTTAGAAAGTGTTCATTTTATATAAACACTTTCTTTTTTGCCTTGAACATCAAAGGCTCCTGCCCTATACCTATGAGTGACTTAAACATCTTATGTCTTTCCTTTCACTCTTTTTTGGAGATTACTCCCCATGAAATTTTTTATTTTTTCGTGCCTCACGGCTATTGTTATGTCAGCCGCAGCCTCATCTGCACAAAACAGCGCAGCTGAAGACGCCACTGCAGTGACTCAGACCTGTGAAGAAATTGCAGCTGAGGCTGGTGAAAACGGCAAAGCCCTCAACTTTGGGAACCTTTTAATTTCCCTTGAAACATTTGCTGAGCAAGGCTGCTCTCCCCAGCATATTGTTGATCTGATCCCTGCTGATACCTCACGTCATGAACTTTGCTCGGATATCATGATAGAAGCCCAAGATATGACACAAGCAAAAGCAGCAGATGAGATTGAAGATGAGCTATTTGAAGAGCTTGCTTTGATTTTTCAAGCAATGTCTAAAGCCCTTCAATGCAGCGTAGTTTTTCTTGAATAAGGCCAATCGATGCAAAATGCCCCTCCATCCGGAGGGGCTTTTATCGTTTTATACTGGTTACGACTTGTCGTCGTCGTCATCTTCAAAGGCATTGAAGAGGTCTTCTTCACTGTTGGGATCATCCTGGCCATCAGCTGCATTTGCTTCCGCCTCAATGGCATCAGCCACAGATTGCGGCATATCTTCAACAGTTGTATTTGCTGGCAATGCAATGGGGTTGAGGGTCATCTGCATGTTACCTTCAGCCGTCTGACCTTGAGGAACAAGCAAAACAAGTGCCTGCGAAGACCCCGCTTGCTGCATTTGGTCAATCAGTTCCAACCCTTGGGGGCCAAACATCTCTTGCAGGTCTGCCGCATTAAGCAGCACATCTTCAGCAAAGACTGCACCAACGGTTTCACCTTCTGCCAATGGATCATTCTGCACGAGGCGTTCAATCACCATTTCACCATTTTCGTCAATGAATTGTTCAAGAACGCAGCGCTGAACCATATAACCTGCAATTTCTTCATCAAGGCTTGGCTTGTCTTCAGTAAAGACATAGCCGCCCGTTCCATCGCCACCCAAAAGGACAAAGCCTTGAGATGCAGGCACTGCTGCCTTGCCATAAGCACGAATAAACGGCACGTACAAATCAAGGTATTTCCAGGTAACGTGTTTCTTTTGAGTCGTCATGTTTCACTCCATGTGAACTGGGGAAAAAGAGAGAGAGAAGATAGATAATCCTCCTCAAAATAATGGAAGCCTCTCTAAAGCGCAAGCATTAGTTGCTCTCTTGCCATTTAAGAACAGCCGCCGGCATATCTGATGCTTCAACTGCACTGCTGCTAGGGATCTCAGACGGAAGGCTACTGCCCCAACCAAAACGGCTTTTCATATAAGTTGCCCACAGGCTCACTTTAAAGTTTTTATCGTAAAGGCCTTCCCTGCCCTGTGCGCTCCACCAGCTTTCAGCCAAGGTTTCACCTTTTTCTACGGCACGGGCAAAGCTAGGGTGTTCATCTTGCCAGCGCCTTATGGTGGCCATATCCACCTTTAAATGTGCGGCCACTTCACACAAAGCAGCGCCTGAAGTCATCAGCTCCAGCACGTTTTGACAATAGGCGCGTTTATATATATCAATTCGGGGCATAAAGGCATTATGTAAGCTTTCAGCGCCCTTGCGAAGATGTTGCAAAAGGGATACAAAAGAGCCCTGACTGTGATAGAGATGCACTTCTTCATGTCTTTTTCTTCTCTAACATTTTTGATTTTTCTGTCTATAGTAGACATATAGAAGGCGAGGATTTATCCATACACGTCTAAATTTATTAAGTATAAAAACAAAAGGAACGCGCTATGAACGCACGCTATATCGCCGCTCTCGCTCTTGTTGCTACTGCTGTTACTGGCATGGCTCAGGCCGAAGTGGAAATTTACGGCCACGTAAATAAATCGACTATGGTTTATGACGATGGTCAGGACACTGAATTTAACGTTGTTGATAACAACATGAACAGAACAATGTTTGGTATTGCTGCAGAAAAAAACCTGCATTGCGGCCTTACAGCTTCTGCTCTTTTTGAAATGGATCACGCAACGAACCGTTCTTCTAACATCACACAAAACAATACTGCTGGTACCCAAAGCACGCCAACTCAAAACAACGGCGGCGTAAACATGCGTACTGCACGTGTTGGCCTTTCTGGAAACTGGGGTGGCGTATTTGTCGGGACTCAAGTCACAGCAATTGACGATGTATTCTACCGCGACCTTGGTCCTGCTGGAAACGTCATCGGCCCTGGTGTATCTGCATTTGGTGGCGGTGTTCAATTCCGTAACAGCGCAGGTGCTCTTCAATCTCTTGGTGGTACGGCTCTAACAGCAGGCGCGATGACACTTGGCTTTAACGGTGATCTTGAAATCGCTGATACGATCCAGTACAACACACCTGTATTTGAAGGCTTTAACGCAAGCATTAGTGCTCAGCAAGGTGGTAACCTTGATACTGCTCTTCGCTATGAAGGCGAGTACGAAGGCTTTAAAGTAGATTCTGCTATTGGTATGGCATTTGAAAACAACGCTGCAACAACTGCTGCAAACGAGCTTGAAACAACTCTTCAAGCTGCTCTATCTGTTGCACACGAAAGTGGTGTAGCTGGTACTGTATCTTACGTGAAGCAGTCTCTAGACAACAAAACAGCTGGCGTTGAAGACCCAATGGGTTACTACGTGAAGCTTGGTTACGCTTGGGACAACTACGGCGTTGCTGTAGATTACAGTAAGTTCTCTGACCCAATCACAACATCTGCGACAGATAACGAACTGTCTTCTTACGGTGTTGGTGCTGAAATGGACATGGGCCATGGTGTAAGCCTTGGTGCTATGTACCGTATCTACGAAGCTGACGTTACAGGCCTAAGCCTTGACGACATCAAGGTTGGTGCTATGACAATGAAGGTTCAGTTCTAATAACTGAACCTTAGTTTAAAAAAGAGGCGCATGTGCGCCTCTTTTTTTATCACCCCCCTCTTCAAACAATAATCAGACAGAGCAGAATGTCAGTAACTCACACAAATTTAAAAAAGCCCGATATCATGCGGTTTTTTGACTATTTCACCACCTGAAACTGTATTCAACTCAGATGTCAGTGATTGATTTAGAGCCCAAACCATATACACTTGTAAGTAATTAAAAATAACTTTTTTGAAGAGTAATAATAAAACAAGGTCCCGTCACAATGCCGCTTTTAAAATCGCTTAACCGCATCAAAATCCGTGGTAAAATTATTACCATGGCACTTATTATTGGTACTGTACCATTGGTTATTGCCTCATGGCTTGCCATTAATCTTTCTAGTCAAAATACAGCGCACATCCTTGAAGATAAGCTTGTGACCGTTGCACAAATGCGTGATAAGGAGATGAAACAAATTCTTAATAGCATGGCAGCTATTACTCTTTCTCAGTCTAACAGCATTATGACACATGACGCCCTTAAGTCTTTTAACAAAGCTATCGAAACTCTTTCTACAGAAGGTATTGACAGAACAGGCCTTCAAGAACGGTTCTCATACCAAGTAGCAAATACCAAACTTGATAAAAAACATGGCGCTAGTATTTGGCAGGAACTTGATAAAGTCTCGCAAAAGCTTCAAACAATGTATATTACTAAAAACAAACACCCCCTTGGCGAAAAACATAAAATGACAGCTTACGGCGATAATTCTGACTACGATAATGTACATAAAAAATACCATCCAACGTATAAAGAATTCCTTACAGATTTTGGTCTTTACGATGTATTTATTGTAAATAAAGACGGGCTTGTTGTTTATAGTGTTTACAAAGAAGTTGATTATGCGACAAACATTTTCTCTGGTCCTTATGCTAATAGCGGGCTTGGTGAAGCAGCACAAACAGCTCTTTCTTCTAAAGATTCACATAAAACAAACACAACTGACCTTGGCCTTTACGAACCATCATACGGTGCCGCGGCCCTTTTTGCTGCAACACCTATTATAAAAAACGGGGAAACAATTGGTGCATGTGTGGTGCAAATGCCATTTGGTAAAATTGAAGAGATTGCGAATTCAGACCTTGG